>CAKARX010000062.1:0-7449 GCA_916720745.1 uncultured Atopobium sp. | reverse complement strand
GACATAGGTGTGTTATTTCTCTCTAAAACTGCAGATTATCCGCCACAGATGTGCTTTACTAGCTGAAAATTGCAGATTATCCGACTTTGGTGTGGTGCGAAAATTGTAAAAGGACATATGTCCGAAGAGATACCTTAGTTTACCAGTTGCTTTGTAATTTCTCCGTAAAGGCACTTTTCCTTAACGTGCATGCCTCGTTTTTCGCCAAAAAAAAGAGGCGTCTACGTAAGTAGACGCCTCAAAACTTGCACGTAGTAGCACGCTTTTCCGCTTGACGCGCGTTTCCGCACTTGCGGGTGTTGCGGTCCGCGGCGCGTGGTGCGCAGCGCAGAAGCGCCAGCTACTTCTTCTGGACGTACTTCAAGCAGTCAAGGGTGACAGCGGTCAGAATAATGACGCCCGAGAAGACAAACTGAAGGTTGGTGTCGATACCAAGAATGGTCAGTGCATAAGTCAGTGCGGTGAAGATAAGAACACCCACGGTAACGCCGGAGATCTTACCAATACCACCGGTAAACGAAACGCCACCAACAACGCAGGCTGCGATTGCGTCCATGTCCCAACCCTGTCCGTAAGCTGCAGAGCCGGAGCCGACCATACGCATGCACTCGAGCCATGAACCAAATCCATAGAGAATACCAGCCATGACAAAGGCGCCAACCATAACTCTAAAGACTGAAATACCAGAAACAGCTGCTGCCTCAGGGTTTCCACCTACAGCATAGAGGTTCTTACCAAAGGTTGTCTTGTTCCAGATGAACCAAACAATAGCGATAGCTGCGATTGCCCACAAAATAATTGATGGGAATTTGCCAATTCGTGGAATGACCATATCTGGAATAGAAGGCTCGATAGCACCAAAAGAAACACCCTTTGTTGCATAGGTAACAATACCAAAGATGATAAGCATGTTAGCCATGGTCGAGATGAATGGGTGCATCTTAAACTTAGCGGTAAAGAAGCCAGCAATACTGGTAAAGCACGTGCACAGGACAATACAGGTAACCAGAGCCATGATGATTCTGACAGGAATTGGAACACCAGTAAAATCAAAAGTGATACCAAAGACCTGGCCAGTATTGATGCCCTGGTGCATGATGATGGTTGAAGCGGTCATGCCCATACCAACCATACGACCAATGGAAAGGTCAGTACCGGTAAGCAAAATCAATCCAGCGACACCAAGTGCCAAGAACATTCGAGGCGATGCCTGCTGAAGAATGTTGATGACGTTGGAGTATGTCAGGAGCTGAGTGCCCTTAACTGCTGGAGTAATAATACAAAGGGCAATGAATACCAGGAGAATAACAATGTACAGGCCGTTCTGAAGCAAGAATGAACGGGTGTTAAAGGAGTACTTGTAGTTCTCCCACTTCTGAGCCTGAGACTCCAGTGGAGTGAACTTAGACATCCTGAGAAGGTCGATGAGGTGATACTCATGACTAAACGCATTATGAGCACGGTCTTTGATGCGCTGAAGGTCTTTCTGATAGTTGACCTTAGCATCAAACTGACGGTTCTTATAGACGTACTTCTCGTCCTTGATTTCCTGAGCATCAGAAGTCTTGCTGACAGCCTCTTCGTGCTCCTTCTTGAGGCGCTCAAGAGCAGCAGCGTAATTCTGCTTAGCCTGCTCCTTCTCAAGAGCACAGCTAGCCTTTACAGGCTCCAGGTACTCGTTCTTGTAGTGCTCCTTAAGATAAGCCTCGGCCTCTGCAATAAGCTTGGAGACCTGAGCGCTATTCTCGGACTCAACCTTCTTGGCAAGCTCCAGCTCAGTCTTGTAGCCCTCGATAAGCGTGTTGCGCTCTTCTGCAGAGATAGACTTATCGCGCTTTGTAGACTCAATAGCGCTCAGTGTTGAAATTACCTTGTTGGTACCATTTGCGCGAAGCTCATCAATTTGAGCCTGAATGGAACCAATCTTCTGATCAATAGGCTTTAGCAGCTCTTTTTCCTGCTCGGCCGTCAGAACAGATCCACCTGTTTTTGGCATTTGTATCATCCTCTCCTACAGGTACTTTGCGCTGAGGCGCAGGAGTTCTTCTTGATTTGTCTCGTTGGTATTTACAATGCCCGAGAGTCTACCGTTGGACATAACGCCAATTCGGTTGGTAATTCCCAGAATCTCTGGCATCTCCGAAGAGACTACGATAATAGTGGTACCGCTCTTAGCCATATCAATAATGAGCTGGTAGATCTCATATTTAGCACCAACATCAATACCACGAGTAGGCTCGTCCATCAGGAAAACCTGAGGATAGCGCTCGAGCCATTTACCAAAAATGACCTTCTGCTGGTTGCCGCCAGAAAGGCTTGAAATCAAGTCTGATGGACCCTGAGCCTTGGTGTTCATAACCTTGAGCTCATTGACGGTAGCTTTAGTCATCTTAGGATCAGAAAGAATTGGACCAGCTTTGTACTGGTTCAAGTTTGCAATGGTTGTGTTAAACGTCAGGTCACCCTTAAGGAACAGGCCGTTTGCCTTGCGCTCCTCGGTAATCATGGCAAAACCGTGATCCATTGCCTCTGCAGCTGTCGAGAAGTTCATAAGGTGCTCGTTGACGTAGACACGACCAGCAGCTCTGGTTCTTACACCAAAGATTGTTTCAAGAAGCTCTGTTCTACCAGCGCCGACAAGACCATACAGACCAAAGATCTCACCCTTCTTTACATCAAAGGTGACGTCCTGAAGGTATGGTTCATATTTAGTTGAAAGGTGCTGAATAGAAAGATATGTCTTACCAGGTGTGTTAGTAACGTCTGGGAAGCGATTCTCAAGTGAGCGGCCGACCATTGCCGAGATGAGCTCATTCATGTTGGTCTCATTTGAGCGCTTGGTCATAACAAGCTTACCGTCACGAAGAACTGAAATGTCATCGCAAATCTCAAAGATCTCATCCATCTTGTGAGAGATGTAGACCAAAGAAATTCCCTGCTCTTTGAGCATACGAATCATCTCAAAGAGTTTCTCGACCTCTTGAGTCATAAGTGAAGAAGTAGGCTCATCAAGAACAATAATCTTAGCGTTGTAAGAAATTGCCTTTGCAATCTCGCACATCTGACGCTGAGATACTGACATGTTCTTCATAGGCTGTGTCAGGTCTACGGTCATACCAAGACGCCTGAAGAGCTCGTTAGCCTCTTTTTTCATGCGTCCCTCGTCGACAACACCCATTGCATTAACGGGATAGCGACCAAGGAACAAGTTATCTACAACATTTCTATCAAGGCACTGGTTAAGCTCCTGGTGAACCATTGCGACGCCATTCTCAAGTGCGTCTTTTGGTCCAGAGAAACTAACCTCTTTGCCGTCAAGAAATATCTTGCCTTCATCTTTTTGATACGTACCAAACAGGCACTTCATCATGGTAGATTTGCCTGCGCCGTTCTCTCCCATAAGACCCATAACGGTTCCACGGCGTACGTTCATTGAAATGTGATCCAGAACGCGGTTACGTCCAAAGGACTTGCTCATTCCATCAATTGTTAGAACGATATCGTTTTCTGTATCTGCCATGTAATCACCCCTTATCTCGCTAAGTTATTGCGCTTATTCGCGAGAACACCGGAGGAGAGCAGGTGTCTCCCCTCCGGTATTGTTTCGTGCTATCGACTACTTAATTACTTAAGCAGCTGGGTATAGGAAGAACCGTTGTCGGTCTTAACCATGTTGAATGCAAATGCATCGTACTCGTCAGGGTTGCCAAGACGGTTGGTAATGTTGGACTCAGTCTGGCCATCGCCTGCGATGAACTCAACGTTGAGGTTGAGCAGTGGAGCATACTTCTTGAGCAGTGGTACATAGGTTGAACCAAGGAAGTTGTCGCCAGAGTTGTAGGTGTTGAGCCAAACCTTCTTCTCTGGGTGCTTGTCTGCGCTCAGCTGAGCGGAAGCATCCTTGTAAGTAGTGGTTGCGTCAAGGTTATCCTTGTAGTTATCAGCGGTAACTGCGAGGTTGAGAGCGTAGTAAGAACGCTGCTCTGCAACATACTTGTAGTCCTTGGAGTCAATCTTGTTGCCAGCGTCGTCTGCGGACTCAATGCCGGTGTTGATGTCAGCGCCGTCAAGAGCGTTGCGGAGCAGACGGAGAGTCAGGTAAGCCTGAACATCTGGGTGCTGGGAAATGGTGCCTGCATAGCCGTCAGCAATAGCTGCAACAGCGTCAGAGTTAGCGTCGTAACCAAAGGTTGGGACCTTCTGAGCCTTTGACCATGCGTTGAAGATGGACATGCCCATACCATCGTTGTTGGAAACAACAACATCAATCTGATCGCCGAAGGAAGAAGACCAAGCAGCAATTGCGTTACCAGCGGTTGCAGCATCCCATGTTGCACCAGCGGTGTTCTTCATCTCCTGAGAAGCAAGCTCACGGATGGTGTAGGACTTGCCGCCGACCTCAAGCTTGCCGTCCTGAACAACAGAAGCGGAGCCGTCGGTGTTGGTGCCTACTGGATCGGAAATAATCTTGCCGTCCTTCTCGATGCCAGTACCAAGTGCCTTACGGACACCACGAGTACGAGCGATAGAGTCGTTGTGACCAATGTCACCAATTGCAAGAACGTAACCAATGATGCCATCCTTGTTGCGATCAAGCTCAGCTGCGTGAGCCTTGATGTAATCAAGAACCATCTGACCCTGGAGCTCTGCGCCCTGAACTGCATCAAAGCCAACGTAATAGGTGTCTTTGTTGAAGTTAAGAGTGTTTGTATCAAGCTCACCGGTTGAGCTGTTAGAAGGCTGACGGTTGAAGAAGACAACAGGCTTATCCTTGTTCTCTACCTTTGCATCTTTAGCGCCTTCCTCTTTTTTCTCGCTAGGTGCGCAAGCTGCAAGAACGCTAGATCCACCAACGCTAAGAACGCCTAGACCACAGAACTTTAGAAAACTGCGACGAGACACATCCATAGTAGTGACCTTTCTCATTTGTTATGCCTTTTGCATAACACTGACCTTAATGAGTACGTTAACAAATCTCATCACAGCTCTTTGTGAGATGTCGCTCAACGGTTGCAGAAATACCGTAAGCGTTATGTTTTGTACCTTTTACGGTGTCAATTTTGAAGTTTTTGAGGATAAATAAAGAAAAATTGGTCAAATGACCAATTTGCCGAGAAAAGCGTCCTCTTCAAATCTGTGAGTAAAAATCTGCCTAATGCGAGAGAAACAGAACGGTTCTTTAGCCAAAAAAAGACCAGGCATTGCCTGGTCTTGAAAATTCTGGCTCCCCGAGCAGGATTTGAACCTGCGACACGCTGATTAACAGTCAGCTGCGCTACCGCTGCGCCATCGGGGAATATGTGTGCTTCTCAGCGGTGTTTAAGTATAGAGAGACATTCCAAACCATGCAAGCATTTTTTAGAAAAAATTTAGTCAAATTCTTCTTGCACAATCTCTTGCATACCTAAACCAAGAAGCTACTCCTCCATATAGTCCTTAAGACGGCCGGACCTAGAAGGATGACGAAGCTTTGCCAAGGTCTTGGACTCAATCTGGCGAATACGCTCGCGCGTAACTCCAAACTCCTTGCCTACCTCTTCAAGGGTGCGAGGGTGGCCATCCTCAAGACCAAAGCGGAACTTAATAACCTTACGCTCACGATCAGCAAGGCCGTCAAGAACCTGCTCAAGCTGCTCACGAAGCATTGAATCAGAAGCTGCATCTGGTGGAGCAACAGCTGAAGAATCCTCAATAAAGTCTCCAAGCTGCGAATCTTCTTCTTCACCAATAGGCGTCTCAAGAGAGACAGGCTCCTGGCTAATCTTCTGGATTTCGCGAACGCGATCAGGAGACATACCCATTTCTGCGCCAATCTCTTCTGGAGTAGGATCTCTACCAAGATCTTGCAGAAGCTGACGCTGAACACGGATCAGCTTGTTGATTGTCTCTACCATGTGGACAGGAATACGAATGGTACGTGCCTGGTCTGCAATAGCACGGGTAATTGCCTGACGAATCCACCAGGTAGCATATGTTGAGAACTTAAAGCCCTTGGTGTAATCGAACTTCTCGACAGCACGAATAAGGCCAAGGTTACCTTCCTGGATAAGATCAAGGAACAGCATACCGCGGCCAACATAGCGCTTTGCAATCGAGACAACAAGACGAAGGTTTGCAGAAATAAGCTGCTGCTTAGCGTCTAGTCCTACAGATTCAATACGCATAAGGCGGCGCTGCTCTGCACGGTTAAGCTCGATGAGGCCATCCTCAAAGTCCTCCAGCTTCTGAGAGGCTGCAGTACCTGCCTCAATCTTCATTGCAAGGTGAACCTCTTCTGATGCAGTAAGCAGGTCTACCTTACCAATCTCTTTAAGATACATGCGGACAGGATCGCCGGTAAGCATAACCGTAGTGGTGTCTGAACGGCGAGCACGAGCGCGAGAAGAACGTTTTGGCTTGGAGACTTTTGCCTTAGAAACAGAGCGGAGAGCCTCTTTGACCTCGCGAGCCTCATTTACGGCATCAAAATCTTCATCATCTTCATCATCAAAATCGGATGAGTCATCCAAGTCATCATCGGATGAAAAATCGTCCTCTACGGCGTCATCTTCAATGGCGAAAGAAACGGTTGCTTCAGATGCGGTAGTAATCTCAACACCTTTAACGCGCAGCGAATCATACAGGTCAGAAAGCTCATCATCGTTAACGTCAACGTCACGAATGGCAACCTGAATATCGTCTTCGCTGATACTACCGTTAGACTTTGAAGAACTTACCAGATCATCAACAATTTTAGTAAGCTCATCTGAGAGTTTGACCTCGTCATTTGCCTTTTTTGCAGCCACAAATATCCTTTCGATAGATTAGCGCAAATCTTTATACCCAAAAGTTTCTCTACCTAATCAAACTACTCATTTTAATTTATAAAAAATTGGATGAGTAGCATCCTCATAAAATGAGTATTTTTATTGCCCTGAAGTAAGCCTCTTACCTAACTCCAACGCTCGTGTCTGAAGTGCTTGTGCGGCGGCAAGCTGCTCTTCTGCCAGAGTTCCGTCAGAAGACTCCCCTGCATAAGAACTGGAGCGCAAATTTGATCGAATTTCTCGCAATTTACGTTGTACCGAGTAGTAGTCAACAGTGTCCACAATAAACTCAAGTGAGCGACGCGTATCGGAATTGCCCTCAGATATCACGCGACCAGACGAAAGAATAGCTGCCGCATTTGGCTCAACAGCTGCAGCTGCAGCAACTACCTGCGCTGGGGTAGCCCCCTCTGGAGTAGCAAGCATTGCCCATGCCATGGTTTGATGGCGAGCATCAGCCCACACAAAGTCTGCGATACGATCTTGATACTCTCGCACCAAGGACAGATTTGTTGCCATAGCGCTTAAAAGTTCAAGTTCTGAGTTGACCTGTCTGCGGTCTTCTGCGGAAAGCCCCTGCGAACCGTGCGAAACATAAGCATCAGCAGGAGCACCATACGAAGATGGATCGTCATATGGCGGA
>CAKARX010000061.1:0-7463 GCA_916720745.1 uncultured Atopobium sp. | reverse complement strand
GCCTTCATCTTGCCCATCATCTTATTCATCTCTCCCCACTGACGAATAAGCTGATTGACTTCCTGAACACTACGACCAGAACCCATAGAAATACGACGACGGCGTTGACCATTAATAATCTTAGGACGTGCACGTTCTTCCTTGGTCATTGAATGAATGATGGCTTCAATCTTTCCCATAGAGCTATCATCCACACCACCCTGCTGGGCCATCATACGGTCGCCACCAGGTAGAGCACCAATAAGCTTTGCAAGACCACCCATCTTACGGATTTGGTTCATCTGATTAAGCAGGTCGTCCATAGTAAAGCCTTCACGCAACATACGCTCGGCATCTTCAACCTGCTTCTCATCTGCTGCCTGCTGGGCCTTCTCGACAATAGAGATAACATCACCCATGCCAAGGATGCGCTTGGCCATACGATCTGGGTGGAAAACCTCAAGTGAATCGGGTTTCTCGCCCATGGAAACAAACTTGATAGGCTTGCCGGTAACCTCGCGTACGGAAAGTGCGCCGCCGCCACGAGCATCGCCATCAAGCTTGGACATGATAACGCCGTCAAAGTTTACACGCTCGGCGAAAGTGCTCACAACATTGACAATATCCTGGCCGGTCATGGCGTCGACAACCATAAGAATCTGATCTGGCTTGACGGCGCGCTTGATAGCAACGGCTTCTTCCATCATTTCTTCGTCAATTTGAAGACGACCAGCGGTATCGACAATTACCAGGTCGTTGAGGTGGTCAACAGCCTCCTGAATTGCCTGGGACGCAATAGCAACAGCGTCTTTGCCATCGCCACGATAGACTGGCACACCAATCTCTGAACCAAGTGTTTCAAGCTGATCTGCTGCTGCGGGACGGTGAACGTCGCAGGCGGCAAGCAAAGGATTCTTTCCCTGGGACTTAAGCAGGTAGGCAAGCTTTGCAGCCGCAGTAGTCTTTCCGGAGCCCTGGAGACCAACGAGCATGATGACGTTTGGAATGCGGTTTTGTGCCAGCGTAAGCTTGGACTCGGTTGAACCAAGCAGCGACGTGAGCTCATCCAGAACAATACGGACAACGTTTTGAGCTGGAGACAGAGACTCTAGCACGTCAGCGGTCATGCACTGCTCTTTACAGCGGCCGACAAACTCCTTAACTACCTTGTAGTTAACGTCAGCCTCGAGAAGAGCCATACGAATTTCTCGCATTGCTGAATTGATATCGTCCTCAGTGAGACGGCCCTTTCCGCGCAGAGCGGAAAATGTATTTTGCAGTCTATCTTGCAGGCTGTTAAACATTACTGAACTCCCTCACCAACAAGTGCTTCACAGAATGAACGAGCGTCAAACGTCTGAAGATCATCAATTGACTCGCCCACACCAATACGATAAATAGGCAGGTTAAGCTGGTTTGAAATTGCCAGAGCAATTCCTCCCTTTGCGGTGCCATCAAGCTTGGTAACAATAAGACCGTCCAAAGACAGGGCGTCGTTAAACTCTTTTGCCTGGTTAAGGCCATTTTGACCGGTAGTTGCATCAATAACCAAGACAACACTTACAGGAATATCTCCTGCGCGCTTTCTGGTAACCGAGACAACCTTAGCAAGCTCGCGCATCAGATCAGATGAGGTATGAAGGCGTCCAGCAGTATCAATAAGAACCAGCTCAGTGCCTTGTTTTTCTGCCGTTTCAACAACCTCAAAACAAACGCTCGCAGGATCAGCGCCACGCTCTTTGGTTACTACCTCAATACCAGAGCGCTCTCCCCATACCTGCAGCTGCTCAATTGCAGCCGCACGGAAGGTGTCAGCACCGCCA
This sequence comes from uncultured Atopobium sp., assembly GCA_916720745.1. Classification (GTDB taxonomy): domain Bacteria; phylum Actinomycetota; class Coriobacteriia; order Coriobacteriales; family Atopobiaceae; genus Lancefieldella. Next base: position 5,661 of record CAKARX010000061.1, on the reverse strand, counting down.
ATCAAAGTCTTTACACCATTAGCATGTGCGCGGCCAGCAATCTTACCAACAGTAGTGGTTTTACCAGCACCATTAATGCCCACAAACAAGACAATAGAGGGCATATCCGTAAAAGGATCTCTTTCTGCAACAGGAAACTCTGCCGTGAGGCGCTCTACAAGGGCACGGCGAAGCTGATCGGAGCGCATAAGGTTTTCTCGCGCCGCACGCTCACGCAGGTCATCGGTGACACGCATTGCCACCTCAGCGCCCATGTCTCCCATAACCAGTGTGTCCTCGAGGTCATCCCAAAAGTCTTCGGTGACCTCTCCGCCCATATAAAAGATTTCGCTTAAGGTCTCGCGGGAACGCTCAAGACCGCGGCGAAGATTGTCCATAAAGCCCATTAGATATCAACTACCTTTCCGGTTGTCTTATCAAGCCTCTGAGAGACAACGTGGCTGACACCATCTGCCTGCATAGATACACCATACAGTACGTCTGCCTGCTCCATAGTGCGCCTCTGGTGAGAAATGACAATCAACTGTGTTGTCTCTTTGAGCTGCTCAATGGCATCAAGCAGCTTGGAGAGGTTGGCGTCGTCGAGCGCAGCCTCAACCTCATCAAAGACGTAGAACGGAACAGTACGCGTCCTATACACAGCAAAGAGCAATGCCAGGGCGGTGAGGCTCTTCTCGCCACCTGACATGAGCATCATCTTGGTAATGCGCTTACCGCGCGGCTGAGCCACAATCTCAATGCCTGTCTCGGAGAGATGGTCTGGGTCAGTAAGCTCAATGTGAGCATGACCGCCAGGGAACAGCATGGAGAAGATCTCGGAGAAGTTCTGGTTTACGCGGTCAAAGACAACAAGGAAGCGGCTACGCATCTTGCGATCAATGGCCGAGATGATCTTCTTCAGCGAGGTCCGAGCAGCCTCTAAGTCAGCTACCTGCTCATTAATGTAGTCAGCGCGCTCTTTGAGACGCTCGTACTCATCCATGGCAACAGCGTTGACGGGACCCAACGCCTCAAGTTGGCTCTTGAGCGACGCAGCAAGGCGCTCTGCCTGCTCTCTGTCTTCTGGCTCAGGAAGCGTCAAAGCCTCGTCCAGCGAAGCGCCTGTGGCAAGAATGGCCTCGATGGCGTTTTGAACCTGGACCTCAAGCTTGCCAATCTCAACGCTAATCTGGTTAGCGACGTCTTTCTCTTTTTCTACCGCAAGCGCAGCTTCAGAAGCAGCATCTTTAGCCTCAGAGATGGTTTCTCGAAGCGTCTCAGAGTCTGCCTCTGCCAACGACGCACGATCCTTGAGCCTGGAAGCCCACTCAAGCGCCTTCTGGTGCAGAGCGTCATAGCGCTTGTACAGCGGGTCAACGCGCATCCTAATCACCTCAAGCGCGTGCGTTGCCTGCTTAGCTGCAGCAAGCTGCTCATCCAGCTGAGACAGACGCCGCTCAAGCTCTGCCTGGCGAGAAGCCATACTCGTTGCGCGCTCTTTTGCAACAGTGAGGTCCGTCTTTGCATCCGAAAGCTCTCGGTTGGCCCTACCCTGAGCGCGAATGGCATCCTCATGCTGGTCCTGCAGCTCTTTGAGCTCAGAAGCAAGCGACTCCATGCGAGCCTTAGCCTCTTCAGCCGCGCGCTTGTGCTCATCAATGTGTGCACGCGCCTCTTGAGCACGTTCTTTTGCCTGCTCTCGAGAAGTGCTGACTTGCTTCAGCTCTGCCTGAGAAGAAGCAACCTGTCCCTCAAGACGGCCTCGCTCTGCAGCAATAGAGGTAAGCTCACCGTTGAGGCGAGCAACCTCGCCCTTGGACTGCGCGCTTTTCTCGCGCACTGAAGCCAGCTCATTCTCGCAGTTGGTAACTGCAGAGCGAGCAGCCTCTAGATGGCGTTTGAGAGCAGGAAGAGCGCCCTCAAGCTCGCGAATACGGCGTTTACGCTCAAGAGAGCCGTCCTCAGCCTGAGATGCGTGCCCCAGGACCAGACGACCATCTGGATAGAGCAACGTGCCGTCAGGGAGCGCATAAAGCCCGCGAGGCTCAACGTTGCGAGCAGCGTAGGCATCGTCAAGACTCAGAGTAACAAAAACGTGACCAAAGAGTGCCTGCACAAGAGCTTCGGCACCCTTCTGCGCAGATACGCGCTCGAGCAAAGAAGTTGTATGTGCAGGCGCAGCAAGAGCTGGAGTTGCGTCAGAAAGAGCAACCAACGTAGCCTTGCCGTCCTCAGAAAGCGTCTGAACGCGCTCAAAGAGCGTCTGAATGTTTTGCTGCTTGTCTACAACAAGCGCGGAAAGATCTTCTCCCAAAAGCTGCTCAACAAGAGCCTCAAACTCTGGCTGAACCTCAAGATAATCAGCAAGTCTGCCAGAAACAAGAGAAGCGGTGACCGTATCAGAGACAAGCTTTTCTGCCAGAGGACTTCCCTTTTGGACTTCCACATCAAGTGCACGAAGCGCCTCAAGTGTAGCTTCACTGCTTGAAAGCTCCTGGCGAGCAGTGCGCTCTGCCTCACGAGCCGCCTCAAGTGCAGAAGCACGCTCAGAAATCTCAGCGACAAACGCCTCGGACTCCTGACGAGCCGTCTCAAGAGCTGCGGTAAGCTCTGCTTCTTTAGCGCCACTATCTTCCAGGGCAGCTTGAGCGATCTCAAGGGCCTCAGTAATCTGAGACAACCTGGACTCAAACATCTTGTCTTCTACCTGCGCATGAGCAATCTGCTCTTCAAGCTTTACATACGCAAGCGTCTCTTTATCAGCGGTATTGCGCGCACTACGCTCAGACGCAGTGCAATCAGAAATCTTTACATCCAGAGCACGACGCTCGGCAATTGCCTGGTTAGCCGCCTCTTGCAGAGCATTCACACTCTCTGTCAGATCTGCAACCTTTGCACGAATTGTTGCCAGCTGACCAGAAAGCTCTTCATTCTCTTTTGCTGCGTCTGCCTTCTGCTTATCCATCACAGAAAGCTGCATACGCGTATCAGAAAGGCGAGAAACCATGTTCTTGCCCTTCTCCTCCAAAAGACGCATGTCAGAGCCCATACGGCCAAGAACCTCTTGCATGCGACGACGCTGCTCGCCCAGGTCTCCAACAAAAAGACCCTTTTGCTCAAGAAGCGACTGAAGCTTTTCAAGTTCACGGTTTTTCTCGCCCGCGCGATACTGCGCAAGCTCAATGGCAGCCTCTGCCTCTTTAGAACGAGCTTCTAGCTTGCCGTGCGTAAACTGCAGTTGACGAAGGTCATCCACTGCAAGCTGAACCGTCAAATCCTTGAGCTGGGAGGACAGATCTTTTGCGCGAGAAGCCTTATCTACCTGCCTCTCAAGCGGTTTAAGCTGGCGGGTAATCTCGCGAGAAACCACTTTGGCTCGCGTGAGATTCTCATCCATGGAAGAGATTTTGCGCTCCGCACGCTCTTTGCGGCGACGATGCTTAGAGATATCTGCTGCCTCTTCAATAAGCTCACGACGCTGCTCAGGACGGCTAGACAAGATGGAATCAAGCTTGCCCTGGGAAATAATGGAGTGGGTATCTTTGCCCAGGCCAGAGTCATGCAAGATGTCCTGGATGTCCATGAGTCTTGAAGGAGCACCGTTAATCAGGTACTCAGACTCTCCAGAGCGATACATACGCCTGGTGATGCCAATTTCAGAGAAATCAATAGGAATGGTGTGGTCGGAGTTGTCCAAGACCAGTGTTACCTCGGCAACACCCACCGCTCCCCTTGCTGACGAGCCAGAGAAGATAACGTCTTCCATGGCTTGGCCACGGAGCATCTTTGCGCTCTGCTCGCCCAATACCCAGAGAATTGCGTCAGAGACATTGGACTTACCCGAGCCGTTAGGACCAACGACAACGGTAAGACCGGGGTCAAAAACCATCTGAGTTTTATCAGCGAATGACTTAAAACCCTTAAGTGTCAGCGATTTTAGATACACGGGTACAGGGTACCTTTCTACCTTAGGTGCATTTCTGCATCAGCATCAAGCGGAGTATCATCCACACCAAGACGCACCAGTGCATCTTGAGCGGCTTCTGACTCTGCGGCTTTCTTTGATGGTCCCTGTCCACGACCCACCTTAAGGCCGTCGACAAATACCACAGCGGTAAACGTTGGTGTATGAGCAGGTCCACTCTCGCCAATAAGCTTATATTCAGGGGTAGCCTTACCTTTAGCCTGTACCGCTTCTTGCAAACGAGATTTAGGGCTTACCGAACGAACTGCCAGTGCTGGAGAAATGTGAGGTCCAAGCGTACGAATAACAAACTCGTGTGTTGGATCAAAGCCCGCATCAAGGTAGAGCGCGCCAACAATGGACTCGTAAACATTCTCCAAAGCAGACTTCATGCCACGCTTTCCCGTGCCCTTCTCGGAAATTCCCATAACAATTAAGGGAGAAATTCCTAGAGCATCAGAGACAATGGAAAGCGTGTGGCCGGATACTAGAGAGATTTTCAACCTAGTAAGCTGGCCTTCATCCATATCTGGATAGCGCTCAAACAGCTCTGTTGCAATAATGGCACCAAGAATTGAGTCACCCAAAAACTCCAGGCGCTCATACGAAGCAGAAACAGGCTTGCCCTCCACCGCCGAAGGGTGTGTGAGGGCAGCCTCGATAAGTTCTTTATTGGTAAATGTGTGACCGCAAATAGCTTCTGCAGCAGCTACTCGTTCGTGCAATTTCACGTATAAAACCTACTTAAGCAGCAAGAATAGCGTCTACTGCGTCACCAACGGTAGCAATCTCATCGATGTTCTCTGCATCAAAGGTCATATCAAACTCTTGCTCAAGGTCTGTGACAAGCTGCAAAAGATCAAATGAGTCTGCACCAAGATCCTTAAATGAGGTGCCCTCTGTGAGCTCAACGGAATCGTCAAGGTCAAGAGTCTCTCTAACAACGTCAATTACCTTTTCAAGTGTTTCTGTGCGATCCATACATCCTCCTTGCACACAACAATGACGCTTTTAATTTTACCCCGTGATGGGCATCTGTATGATGACATTACTAAAGCTGAAACAAACAATCTTAAAAAAGTAAAGCCCACAGAATTGTCCATGGGCTCTACCATATCTAATAAAAATTTTACGCTACAGGAGCTTTTACTACAGCTGAATTGAAGAAGAGATTTTCTCAATAAGGTTGGCACGCACTGCATTGGCTGCAGAGAGTGTTCCTGCGCACACCGCAGAAGAGCTGGTAGCACCATGTCCTTTGAGTACAGGAGCCGAGACGCCCAGCAAGAAGGCACCACCAACAGAATCTCCTGAAAGTTCTGCTGCCGTTGCCTTAAGAGCATCTTTCAAAAGAAGTGCGCCAAACGCAGCCTTCTTGGAAGAATTAATTGCATCCTTGAGGCTAGACATAATAAATTTGCCCGTGCTCTCAATAGATTTTAAGGCCACATTTCCTGTGAAGCCGTCTGTCACAATAACATCAAAGCGGCTTCCTAAAATATCAGTTCCTTCAGCGTTTCCGCCAAAATTAATAGCCGCCTCTGCAAGAGCTGCATGATATGAGAGAGCAAGCTCGGAACCCTTGGTCTCTTCAGATCCATTGCAGAGAAGTCCTATGGTTGGGTTTTCAATTCCAAGCGATGCATTGGCAAAAGCCTTGCCCATTTGTGCAAATTGCACCAAAACTTCTGGACGCACATCAGCGTTAGCACCAGTAT
>CAKARX010000060.1:0-7517 GCA_916720745.1 uncultured Atopobium sp. | reverse complement strand
CTCTTACGCAGCCTAGTGAGTTCAGCATGGAAGCAAATCCAGACTCACTATCTGACGATCTTCTCGCCAATCTCTTTAAAGGTGGAGTAACGAGAATTTCTTTGGGAGTTCAAAGTTTTAACGATAACGAGCTTAAGAGGCTTGGCAGAATTCACTCGGCAGACCTCGCGTATGACAGGGTGTTAGCCGCAAAAGAGCGTGATTACGACGTGTCGGTTGACCTCATGTGTGCTATTCCTGAGCAAACAGAGAGCTCCTGGGAGTATTCGCTTTCAAAGTTTATCTCGCTTGGAGTGGATCATGTGAGCGTTTATCCGCTTACTATTGAAGACGGTACGGCGTTGGCTAAACAAACCCAAGATAAAGACATTCCTTGGAACGCCTACGACGTGCAGGCAGATCGAATGCAAGCTGCGTCAAAGACGCTTCAAGCAGCGGGATTTGAACGCTACGAGGTAGCAAGTTACGCCCGAAATCAGAAGAGCTGCAAGCACAATAAGATGTACTGGACGGGAGAATCGTACCTTGGTCTTGGTACCAGCGCTGCAAGCATGCTCACCGCACCTGAGTACGATATGCTTGCAGAGAAGAACACCTCTTTACCTGCGCGTCCACAAGACGCTGCTCGCGCACGGCTGGTAGTTCTTGATTCTCCAAGAAAAATTGGTGAAGGTGCATCGCTCTTCTCGACAGAGTTTGATGTTGAATTTTTGACTCATAGAGAGGCTGCGGCAGAAGATTTGATGCTGCATGCTCGCCTTATGGAACCAATTTCTCCTGCACTTTTGGCTGAGTCTGAGCTGGTATTTGGCACGTCGCGTTTACAAGACGTGTTTGATGCGTGCGTGCAAGACGGGTTGTTGGCCTGCGTTGATGCAGATGCTTTGAAGGGCGCAAAAACCTATAGACCTACCGAGAAGGGCTGGCTGCTTGGAAACGAGCTCTATGGACGTCTTTGGGATTTACGTTTGTAGCGTGTTTGTGCTGCATTAAGTTCAAAACAAGTGGGTACACTTTCAAACGTTCTCATGATGCAGATTTAGTTATGGGTTGAATCGGAGAGATTTCATGGCTGCTATGAACGAAAAGGACTACTACACCATTCTTGGTGTTTCTGAGTCCGCGACAGCTGAAGAAATTAGAAAAGCTTTTCAAACTAAAGCTCGCAAGCTTCATCCAGACGTCAACAAAGAGCCTGATGCTGAAGAGCGTTTTAAAGAGGTCTCTGAGGCATATGCTGTTTTGTCAGATGCCGAGAAACGCCGTCGCTATGACGCAATGAGAAGCGGCTCTTTCTACGGCGGCGGTTATGGCCCCTCTGGTTATCCTGGTGGATCCACGTACGGAGGTTCTCCTTTTGAGGGAGGATTCCCGTTTGGCGATATTAACTTTAATAATTGGACTACTGGATCTCAAAAGCGCTCTCGCGCATATAAGCCTCAGACAGGTGCAGATATTGTCTACGACTTAACACTAAATGATACTGACGCTAAAAATGGTGTTAAGAAAGGCATCACGTATCAGCGTTTTGTAACCTGTGATGCTTGTGATGGTAAGGGATCTCAGCATAAGACTGAGGCAACCACCTGTCCTACCTGTCATGGAACAGGCCACATTGATATTGATCTTTCTTCCATTTTTGGAGTAGGTAAGTTTAGAGTTGATTGTCCAGAGTGCGATGGTGCCGGACACGTTGTACAGGACCCCTGTGATGTTTGTGGTGGTTCGGGACGTGTTTTATCTGCAAGTGAAATTATGGTTGATGTACCAGCTAATTCACATGATGGCGATCAAATCAGAGTACCTGGAATGGGAAATGCAGGAACAAATGGTTCTGCAACCGGCGATTTTATCGTAAATATCAAGGTTCCTTCAGAGCAGTTGACGTTCCGTCAGCGTGCGGGAGCTCGCATTACTGGCATTACTGCAATGCTTTTAGTATTTGTGGCACTTAATTTGAGGTCACCGCTATTTGCCATTGTTTTGATTCCACTTTTGATATTTGGCATTAGAAATGTTCTTGCAGATGGCGTCAAGATGAACGCTGGCTGGTGGAGAAGCTTTGCAAATGCATTTGTTTCGGGAATCATCAATGGTGCCTTCTACTCAATTATTATTATGACTTTGTATGCTTGTACGGCCGGTTTGGGCCATGTTGGCTATATGGGAATTTAAGTTTTAGGTTTTACAAGGGGAGAGTTAGTAAGCGTGGCAGAGAAGAAAGACTTCTACGAGCTCTTAGGTGTTGCTCGTGATGCAGACCAAAAAACTATCAAGCGAGCTTTTTTAAAGCTTGCAAGAAAGCTGCACCCTGATGTTTCTGATGACCCTCATGCAGAAGAAAAGTTCAAAGAGGTAAACGAAGCTTATTCTGTACTTTCAGATGAGCAAAAGCGAGCCAACTATGACCGTTATGGCGATCCTAATGGTCCATCTGGTTTTGGCGGCGGCTATGTGGATATGTCAGATATCTTTGGCGGCGGTTTTGGTGGCTTTGGAGATATCTTTGATTCCTTCTTTGGTGGCAGCCATGGTGGCCGAGGTGCTGCTCAGCGTACTCGTGGCAGTGATATGGGTATCAGGCTGTCCATTACGTTGGAAGAAGCTGCAGCCGGAGTTACAAAAACTATCTCCTATAACAGACTTTCTACCTGCGATGATTGTAACGGCACTGGTCTTGGTGAGGGCGGAAAAATTGAAGACTGTCCGCGCTGTCACGGTACGGGCACGGTAGTCCAGGTTCAAAATACTGTCTTTGGCCAAATGCAGTCTCAGACAGCTTGTCCAGAGTGCCAAGGAACAGGCAAGAAGGTTGAGCATGCCTGCGAGACCTGTGGAGGTCAGGGAAGAACTCCTGATCACGAGCGTGTTTCTGTAGAGATTCCAGCAGGTGTTCATTCAGGCCAGTCAATTTCCATTGCCGGTAAAGGTGAAGCAGGCGTTAGAGGTGATACCTCTGGCGACCTTATCGTAACCATTGAGGTTTCCCAGCATAAAGATTTTGAGCGCAGGGGAGACGACCTCTTTACCTCGGTGAGCGTTGATTCTCTTGAGGCAATTGTTGGTACTACCGTGACTATCGACGGTATTATCAAAGATGAAACTATTGAGATTGCTATTCCAGCGGGCTGTAAGTACGGCCAGCAACTGAGCGTCGCTGGTAAAGGTATGCCTCGCTTGCACACTAAGGCCCGTGGCAACCTTTACGTTCTGGTTCACATTGAGACTTCAACTGGACTGACTAAAGATCAATTAGAGACGCTTACCTCCCTTATTGATGAGCGCAAGCAAAGTTGCGCTCAAGAAACTCAAGATGAGCAGCATGATCAGCATTCTGCAGCAGAAGATTCCTCTGATCATAAAGACAAGAAAGCCAAAAAGGCTTCCAAGAAGAGGCGCTAATGGCTCATGGAATTGCGCTCATAAATCTTGGATGTAGAGTTAATCGCGTAGAGCTTGATTTAATGGCAGACTCTCTGCTCCGTATGGGATGCCGCATTGTTGAAGAAGATGAGGCTCAAGCCATTGTCATCAACACCTGCGCTGTCACTGCAGAAGCTGAGGCTAAGACGAGAAAAGCCGTGCGTAAAGCAGCGCTTATGCCAGGAGCTCCTCTGGTAGTTGCAACGGGTTGTGTTGCAAGTCTTTTTGCTGACGAGCTTGCCTCTCTTGCTCCTAACGTTGTGGTAGAAGCCGAGAAAGACAAAGTTGCAGATAGAGTTCTTGAAGAGCTAGGCTTTGCTCCAGAATCTGTAAGTGATGACGGACTTGTTATCTCTAAGCCAACTCCAACAGGTCGCACACGCCCTGGTATCAAGATTCAAGATGGTTGCGACAATCGTTGCACCTTCTGCATTGTCTGGAAGGCACGCGGTGCGGGAAAATCCCTTGATCCTCGTGAGGTTGTTTCGCAGGTAAAAGATGCTATGAGCAGGGGAGCTCAAGAGGTTGTCCTTACGGGAATTAACCTTGGTAGCTATAAAGCTCAACTTGAGGATGAGGGCAAGAAGACCCTCAGGCTCCCAGATCTTCTCGAGTATGTGCTTGAAAAAACAGAAGTAGGCCGACTTAGGCTTTCTTCTCTTGAGCCACCTGATGTAAATGCTCGTTTAGTAGAGGTTATTGCCGCTTCCAACGGAAGAATTGCACCTTTTTTGCACATCTGCCTTCAATCGGGATGTGACGCTACGCTTGCACGTATGGGCAGGGTGTATAGGACAGAACTTTATCGCAATGCTGTCGAGGAAGCTCGCTCGGTACTGCCAACTATTGCGTTAGGAACGGACCTTATTGTTGGTTTTCCTGGAGAAACTGATAAAGAATTTGAAGAGTCGTATGAGTTTTGTCGTCAGATGGGCTTTTCAAAGATGCACGTATTTAGGTATTCCAAACGACCTGGAACTCCTGCGGCAACCGCTCCAAATCAGGTAGATCCAAAGGTGATGGCAGAGCGCGCCAAGAAAATGCGTGATCTGGGTAATGCCATGCGCTTTGATGCTGCTAAGAAGCTTGTTGGTACCTGCGATAATGTGGTGGTACAGTATCCTGGTAGGGGAATTTCTGGCGGTCTTTTTGATGTTCAGGTTGATCCTACTATTGAGCTTGATGAGCTTATTGCTATGCGCTTTGACGAAGTTTTACCTAATGGAACGCTAAAAGCCACTCGTTTGTAAATTGGGGGAACATGGAGCCAACACAGATTCGCTTAACTATTCCTGATTCAGTAGACCCTTTGTATCTGACGGGTCCAGCTGATAGTTTGCTCAGAGAAATCGAATCGTCATGTGCAGCTCTTATTTCAATCAGAGGTAAAGCAATCTTTTTGTCAGGAACTTCTCAAGAAATTGAGCAACTAACACTTATTTTTTCTCGCCTGATTCAAATGGTTGAATCAGGCTCTAGGCCAACGCTTGAAGATGTAAAGCTTCTGCTCGATAGCACAAAAAGAAATGCCAGCTTAGAGCAAACGGGAACTCGCGCACTGTTTGTTACCCATAAAGGAAAAGCTATTCAGCCTAAAACACAAGGTCAAATTGGGTATACAAAGGCAATAGCAAATAACTCCATTACCTTTGGCATTGGTCCTGCGGGAACTGGTAAAACGTATCTGGCAGTGGCTATGGCACTTGCTGCTTTAACATCTCAGCAAATTAGCAGAATTGTTCTGGTAAGACCTGTTGTAGAAGCGGGAGAGTCTCTTGGTTTTCTCCCGGGAACACTTCAAGAGAAGCTTGATCCCTACATTAGACCGCTCTATGATGCCCTCTTTGATATGACCTCCATGGAGTACGCAAATAACCTTATTGAACAGGGAATTGTTGAGATTGCTCCGCTTGCATTTATGCGTGGTCGTACCATGAATGATGCGTTTGTCATTTTGGATGAGGCGCAAAATACCACGCCTGAGCAGATGAAGATGTTTCTTACTCGATTGGGTTTCTCGTCAAAGTTTGTAATTACGGGCGATGCAACACAGCGAGACCTTGTGGGCAGAAGTGGTTTGGATATTGCTCGACAGGTGCTTGGCAACCTTGAAGACGTTGCTTTTGTTGATTTAGATAGAAATGATATTGTTCGCCACACGTTGGTTGGTAAGATAGTTGATGCATACACTGCGTATGAGAAAAAACAGCTAGGGGAGTAACGTGGTTAACGAGTACGACATTGTAATCGAAGAGGGCGTCGAGTCGCCAATTTCTGTGGAAGAGATTGAAGCTGATTGCAATCTGGTACTTTCTGAAGAGGGTGTTGAGCGCCCCTGCACGGTCTCCATTTCTATTGTTAGCGATGCAGAGATTCAGCAGGTAAACCTTGAATGGCGAGAAAAAAATGCGCCCACAGACGTTATTTCACTTGAGGTAGAACGCCCTGATGATCCAGATTTGGCTCCTGGTGAGATGTGTGAATTGGGTGATATTATTCTGGCTCCTCATTTTATTTCTCGCCAGGCAAAAGAATATGGCACTACAGAGGCAGATGAGTTTAGGCTTATGCTTGTTCATGCCATGCTTCACCTGCTTGGATATGACCATATTGAAGATGATGAGGCAGAGGTTATGGAGGCTCGTGAAGACGCTCTTGTTGCTCTGCTTTCAACGGATAGGACTATTGAGCCAGTCGTGTTGACTCGCCACCGCGAGGGGATTGACGAGTAATGATTCCGGGATCTAAGGGCAGACATCCAAGCTTCAAGCGCGGCCTTCTCTTTGCACTACAGGGAGCTCGCCAAGCATTTGCTCAGGAAGCAAACTTGCGTCGTATGGCAGTTGCTGCTGTAGTGACCGTGCTTGTGGGATTGTTTGTCGGCTTAGATGCGCTGAGCTGGGCACTTGTTCTTGCTTGTATTGGTTTGGTTTTAACCACAGAACTTCTCAATACAGCAATAGAAACCGTGGTAGATCTGGTTTCTCCAGAGTTTCACCCCATGGCTGGTAAAGCTAAAGATATTGCGGCAGCTGCATCGTGCTGCATCAGCATCACCGCAGCCCTTATAGGACTTTTGATCTTCTCGCGTGCGATTTTTCATTGGTAAGTTGGAGGATACATGACTACCAATTCGGTTTCTGAAAATACAACATCTGAGACCACTCCATTTAGGAGCGGCTTTGTTGCTTTAGTTGGTCGCCCTAGTGTTGGTAAGTCCACGCTGTTAAACGCATGTATGGGCCAGAAGGTAGCCATTGCAAGCCCTGTTGCCCAGACAACACGACGTCGCTTTAGGGCAGTGGTGAACGGAGAAAACTCCCAGCTGGTTATTGTAGACACTCCAGGCCTCCACAAGCCCAAAGACGCTCTTGGAAAAGAGCTCAACAAGGCAGCGCTTGGCGAGCTTAATGACGCTGATGTCATTGCTTTTTTGATTGACGCTACTAAGCCTGTTGGTCGTGGAGATGAATGGGTTGCCAATCATGTTGAGCAGGCGCATGCCGCCTTTAAGCTGCTGGTTATTACCAAGGCTGACATTGCAACTCCAGAGCAAGTAGCAGAACAGCTTGAGGCTGCACAAGCTCTTGCACATTTTGATGACGTGCTTGTTGTTTCTGCTCCAGAAGACTTCAATATTCAGGCATTTATCTCTCTTGTGTCAGAGCATCTTCCTGAGGGTCCTATGTGGTTCCCAGAGGATATGGAGACTGACGCCTTGCCAGAAGACCTGGTAGCAGAGTTTGTTCGCGAGAAGCTCTTGTTGAATCTTCGTCAAGAAGTTCCCCATTCCGTTGCCGTTGTCTGCGATTCCTATGAGGTAGCAACGGACGGCCACCTCTCTATTTCTGCCACTATTTTGGTTGAGCGAGAAGGACAAAAGGGCATCGTAGTTGGCCAGGGCGGCTCTATGATTAAACGCGTTGGCGTTGAGGCTAGAAAAGATCTGGAGAAACTGTTTGGTCGCAAGGTTTACCTTGACCTTCAGGTTCGCGTTCAGCCTCTCTGGAGGCGTGATGCCAACGAGATCAAGCGCTTAGGCTACTCAACTGAGGACTAGTTGTGCCTGGTAGAAAGACCACTCGTCTTAAAGC
>CAKARX010000059.1:0-7536 GCA_916720745.1 uncultured Atopobium sp. | reverse complement strand
CGTTCGTGCGCAGGTCAAGGACCTTGTCGAGGCTGGCAAGCAGCTCTAATCTAGCGGTAAATTTAGCAAGACCAAGGCCCGCACATTCAGCCGAATGTGCGGGCCTTTTTGCTGTTAAGGGGACCAAGCAGGCAGGAATGATGCAAATGACTCAGAAGTGACTTCGAAGTGGTAAAAAATGCGTTTAGTTGGAGATTTCATTTTTCTGCATACAACGTTTGCCCAGATAAAAATTTTTAAGGCGGTAAAAAATCGTCTTAGTTGGAGATAAATCGGCTAATTTTCAATTTTCATTTCCAACTAAACGCGTTTTTTACCTTTTTCGGAACATAATTTTGAGCTCAAAAATTACGTATGCATGGAAATGAATTTAATTGCATGAATATTCAAGAAAATTAATCAAAAGTGACTGATGACAAGTAAATAGGAAAATTGCTTATAAAATGTCTGGGAAACAGAGGAGACGCAGGAAAAGGCACTAATGCGCTTAAAAGTTATCAGCGTGCTCGCCAAACACACAGCAAAAATGAGCAGAATGGTGCTTAGAGCAGGGAATGAGCAGAGTGATGCTTAGAGCAGGGAAGTGATGAAAGAAAAATAGGGAATTTTATGGAGCGGCGGACGGGACTCGAACCCGCAACAGTCAGCTTGGAAGGCTGATGCTCTACCAATTGAACTACCGCCGCAAGGGTAAAGCAAAAAGAAAAAATGGTCGGGGTGACTGGATTCGAACCAGCGACCCACTGCTCCCAAAGCAGTTGCGCTACCAAGCTGCGCTACACCCCGAGCCGAGAGAAAAGTATAGGTGACAAATCGCCCGAGAGCAAGAAGAAATTGCAATCTTTTTAAACTAATTTTTCGTCAATTAGAATTTTCAATTTTGTTATGTAATCGAAACAATGGATGACTATGCTATTCGTAACCACTTCGAAAGGGGTTTTATGAGCTACTCATCTAAGGTAATTGCACAGCTTGAAGAGCGTTACGCAGATCAGCCTGAGTTTATCCAGGCAGCCAAAGAAGTTCTTACTACCATCCAGCCTGCGCTTGACGCACATCCAGAGTTCGAGAAAGCCGCTTTGCTTGAGCGTCTTGTCGAGCCTGAGCGCACTGTTATGTTCCGCGTCCCATGGATTGACGACGCCGGCAACGTCCAGGTCAATCGCGGATACCGCATTGAGTTCAACTCCGCAATTGGACCTTACAAGGGCGGCCTCCGTCTCCATCCAACCGTTAATCTTTCTATCCTGAAGTTCCTCGGCTTCGAGCAGATCTTCAAGAACTCGCTGACCACGCTTCCAATGGGCGGCGGCAAGGGCGGCTCTGACTTCGATCCAAAGGGCAAGTCCGACCGCGAGATCATGGCGTTCTGCCAGTCCTTCATGACCGAGCTTTCCCGCCACATCGGTCCAAACACCGACGTTCCAGCTGGCGACATCGGCACCGGCGCACGTGAGATAGGCTACATGTTTGGCCAGTACAAGCGCCTCCGCAACGAGTGGACCGGCGTCCTGACCGGCAAAGGCCTGTCCTTCGGCGGCTCCCTTGCTCGCACCGAGGCTACCGGCTACGGCGCGGTTTACTTCCTCACTCACATGCTTGCCGAGAAGAACGATGCGCTCGCAGGTAAAACGGTCTGCATCTCCGGTTCCGGAAACGTTGCTACCTACGCTGCCCAGAAGGCACAGCAGCTGGGAGCAACCGTAGTAACCGTTTCTGACTCCTCAGGTTATGTCTATGATCCAGAGGGCATCGACGTTGAGCTGCTGAAAGACGTCAAGGAGGTCCGCCGCGCTCGCATTAAGGAGTACGCCGACGCACGTCCTTCCGCAACTTTCTTCCCAGGTGAGCGTCCTTGGAGCCAGAAGTGCGACATTGCTATGCCATGCGCAACTCAAAACGAGCTCGAGCTCGCTGACGTGCAGAAACTTGTTGCCAACGGCACCAAGTACGTCGTCGAGGGCGCTAACATGCCTACCACCCTCGAGGCAACCAATTACCTCATCGAGAACGGTGTCTTCTTCGCACCTGGCAAGGCTGCAAACGCAGGTGGCGTAGCAGTTTCCGGTCTTGAGATGTCCCAGAACGCTGAGCACCTGTCCTGGACGTTTGAGGAGGTAGACTCCAAGCTGCAGGGAATTATGGAGAGCATCTACACTGCTGCTTCAGAGGCCGCTGCAACGTACGGCCACCCCGGCAACCTGGTCTTTGGTGCAAACATCGCCGGCTTCCTCAAGGTTGCAAATGCAATGATGGCTCAGGGTGTTTGCTAGTTTGCATCGCATTTGGCGAGAAACCCGTTGTTGCAGCACGTAATTGAGCAAACTGCATCGTTGGTTTAACGCAATTGTCAAAAAGGACCTTGGTCTTCCAAGGTCCTTTTTGTTCGCGCTCTACGCTCTTGAAACACCCTACGTCCTACGCTCGTGAAACAAACTCGTTTCCTTCGATGAAAAAGCGCTTTGGAGCATCAGCGTTTTTACTGATGCCAACGCGAGGTGAGCGTCCAATCGTTTCTCCTGGTAGCAGGGGAGCAAAGTCCAGCACCAGCGGCTCAGCTGTTAGGTCATGCCCATACAGAGTCTTGTCGATGCCAAGTGCAGCGCACACTTTACCTGGGCCGTTAGTAAGATCGCGCAGCTTGAGCGGGTGCTTGCGCACGCGCCCCGCCTGCGTTTTACCCGCACGCCCCGCCTCGCGGAGCTCGCGCATCACCTCTACACCCTCAAGAGGCTCAACGGCGCGCACTAAACATCCGCTGCCAAAACCCTCAGGCCCGCATACCACATTGCAGCAGTGATGCATGCCATACGAAACGTACACGTACAGATGACCTGCAGGTCCAAACATGGCTGCATTGCGATCGCTAGGCCCGCCAAACGCGTGACTTGCAGGATCGTCTTGGTCGTACGCCTCGGTCTCCACAATTCTTGCAACTAGTTTGCGTTTCTCGCCATTGAGCGTAAGTGTCCTTGTCAGAGTGCATCCCAGAAGCAGTGGCGCGGCCACATCTGAGGGATTCTCTAGAAAATCTGGAAACATGCCATCTCCTTTATTGGTTATGCGCTACAATACTACCAACCTTTAAGGACGGTGCGAGACACCGGCAAGGCCCATAGCGTTGAGTGCGCATGTTCGCTGTTGAGCCTCCACAAGGAGTGCTCTTTTTTTATGGCTCGGCATGCTCGTACGCAGATCGGAGAGTATATGAATCCACTGGCAAGTGCCACCTCGCAGCCTCGCGCGCTGCTTGTTCTCGAAGACGGAACAACCTTCGAGGGGAGGTGCTGTGGTGCTAGCGGAGAGACCTTCGGCGAGATTGTTTTTAACACGTCTATGACCGGCTACCAGGAGATTATCTCCGATCCAAGTTACGCCGGCCAGATTGTCACGCTGACCTATCCGCAGGTAGGCAACTACGGCATCGATCCTGCGGTCATGCAGCGAGATGTCTTGCACCTGCGTGGTTTTGTCGTCCACGACATGTGCTACGAGCCAAGCAACTGGACATCCAAGCAGAGCCTGCCAGAGTTTCTGCAGGAAAACGGCGTCGTTGCCATCGAGGGCATCGATACCCGTGCGCTGACCATGCACCTGCGCGACTTTGGTGCACAGAAGGCGGCTATCTCCACCGAGGACCTGGATCCCGCCCACCTGCTCGCGCGCGTCCAGGCATCGCCCAACATCTCCGAGCACAATTTTGTCCCTGACGTCTCCGTTGACGCACCTCACGTGGTTCCCGCTACGTCCAAGAAGCGCTTCAACGTTGTCGCGTACGACTGTGGCGAGAAGAACGGCATTCTCCAGGGTCTTGCAGCAAATGGCTGCGAGGTCACGGTTGTACCGTGGAACACACCTGCTGAGGACGCCTTGGCCTACAACCCAGACGGCATCTTCTTCTCCAACGGCCCTGGTGACCCAGAGCAGGTTGACGCTACGCAGGAGGCCGCTCGCGGCGTTCTGGGCAAGGTTCCCGTCTTTGGTATCTGCCTGGGCAACCAGATGCTCTCCATTGTCGCAGGTGCAGATATCGAGAAACTCAAATTTGGCCACCATGGCGGCAACGAACCAGTCATGAATCTTCTGACCGGCAAGGTAGAGATTACTGCTCAAAACCACAATTACGGTCTGGTTTTCCCAAGCTTGGGCAAGCTTATTGCAGAGGAGTCCGGTGGAATCTCCGAGCACTTTGACAACCTCTGCGAGTGGTCCGCAAGGCGTATTGCCCCTGTTGTACAGACAAAGGAGTTTGGTCGCGTCAGGCTCACACACGTCAACCTTAACGATGGTACTCCAGAAGGCATTCAGTTCCTGGATATCCCAGCGTTTTCCGTCCAGTATCACCCTGAGGCAAGCCCAGGACCTCACGATTCATCCTACTTGTTCAAGGCGTTTGCACGTTTGATGGAGGGACAGTCTGACTATCTTGCCATCGACGTTCGTGAGGGGAGGCGCTTCTAATGCCAAAGCGTACTGATATTAAGAAAATTCTGGTCATTGGCTCTGGTCCAATTGTTATTGGTCAGGCTTGCGAGTTTGACTATTCCGGCACGCAAGCATGCCGCGCCCTTCGCAAAGAGGGCTTTGAGGTTGTTCTGGTTAATTCAAACCCAGCAACTATCATGACCGATCCAGAAACTGCAGATAGAACCTACGTTGAGCCAATCACCGTTGAGTCGGTGACCCGCGTCATTGAGCGCGAGCGTCCTGACGCGCTTCTGCCAAACATGGGCGGCCAGACAGCTCTGAACTGTACTATCAGTCTTGGCGAGGCTGGCGTTCTTGACAAGTACAACATTGAGGTCATCGGCTGCAACCTGGAGTCCATTCGTACCGGTGAGGACCGTGAGCTCTTCAGCGAGGCAGTTCAAGACATTGGCCTGGAGGTTGCTCGCGCAGATATCGCTCACTCCATGGAAGACGCTCAGCGCATTGTTGCTGAGCTGGGATATCCTGTGGTCATTCGCCCAAGCTTCACCCTTGGTGGCGCGGGCGGCGGCATTGCTCATACTCCAGAAGAGCTCGTAGAAATTGTTGAACAGGGCCTCTTGCTTTCCCCAGAGCACGAGGTGCTGGTAGAGGAGTCCATCGAGGGCTGGAAAGAGATTGAGATGGAGGTCATGCGCGATACCGCAGGTAACGGTATTGTTGTCTGCTCCATCGAGAACCTCGATCCAATGGGTGTCCACACCGGAGACTCCATCACCGTTGCACCAGCTCAGACGCTTACCGATGAAGAGCTCCAGAACCTCCGCGACTACTCCATTGCTATTCTCGAGCGTGTAGGTGTTGCCTGCGGTGGTTCTAACGTTCAGTTTGCGGTCAACCCAACTAACGGCCGCGTCATTGTCATTGAGATGAACCCTCGCGTCAGCCGCTCTTCCGCGTTGGCTTCCAAGGCAACTGGTTTCCCAATTGCAAAGATGGCGGCACTGCTCTCTGTTGGCTATACACTGGATGAAATTACCAATGACATCACCAAGGCAACTCCTGCTGCCTTTGAGCCTTCCATCGACTACTGCGTGGTCAAGGTTCCTCGCTTTGCCTTCGTCAAGTTCAAGGGCACCAGCCGCGTTCTGACCACCCGCATGAAGTCGGTTGGTGAGGCTATGGCTATGGGCAGAACCTTTGAGGAGGCCCTGCAGAAGGCACTTCGCTCCCTGGAGCAAGATCGCGCTGGTCTGGGCGCAGACGGCCACGATGTCTTTGATGAGAAGAACTTTGATGAGTTGGTCAGTAAGCCAACACCAGAGCGTATTTTCTACGTTGCTGAGGCACTGCGCAGAAATTGGAGCGTTGAGCGCATCCACGATATGACCGGCATTGATCCTTGGTATCTGCATCGTATGGCAGGCATCATCAACGCCGAGAAACGCATCAAGGAGCTGGGACTTTCTGGTCTCACCACCGATAACATGCTTGCTGCCAAGCAGCTGGGCTTCTCGGATGAGCAGCTTGCACACCTTACCGGTACTAAGACAGACGTTGTCCGCGCTGTAAGGGAAGTGCTGGGTGTTCGCCCACAGGTCAAGACAGTAGATACCTGTGCTGGTGAGTTTGGCGCAACCACGCAGTACCACTACGTCACGTACGAGAAGGGCAATGCCACAGAGTACGTGAAGGCAGAAAAGCCACGCGTTATGATTCTCTCCGCTGGTCCTAACCGTATTGGTCAGGGCATTGAGTTTGACTACTGCTGCGTTCATGCTTCATACGCCCTTCGCGAGCAGGGTTATGAGACGGTTATGGTTAACTGCAACCCAGAGACCGTCTCAACAGACTACGACACCTCTGATCGCCTGTATTTCCAGCCTCTGACCTTTGAAGACGTCATGGATGTCATTGAGGTTGAGAAGCCAGAAGGCGTCATTGTTACCCTTGGTGGCCAGACGCCAATCAAGCTAGCACGCGCCTTGAAGGACGCTGGCGTTCCAATCATGGGCACTCAGCCAGAGGCAATTGACCTGGCAGAAGACCGCGACCGCTTCGCAGCCCTTCTTGACCGCCTGAACATTGCCTGCCCACCATCGGCAGTTGCTTCTACCATGGACGAGGCTCGCGACGCTGCACGTCGCATTGGCTACCCGCTGATTGTCCGTCCAAGCTACGTTCTTGGTGGTCGCGGTATGGCCATTGTCTACGACGACTCAGACCTGGTCACCTACATGGAGTCCGCGACGCACGTCACGCCAGACCGTCCTGTCTACCTGGATGCCTTCCTTGAGGACGCCATTGAGCTGGACGTTGACGCGCTCTGTGACACCGAGGAATGCTACGTAGGTTCCGTCCTGGAGCACATCGAGGAGTGCGGTATTCACTCGGGCGACTCCGCTTGCTGCTGGCCGCCCTTCTCGCTCTCTGAAAAGATTGTTGACCAGATTAGGACCATCACCAAAAAGCTGGCGCTTGCTTGCGGTATCCGAGGCCTCCTGAACATCCAGTACGCCGTCCGCGACGAGCACGTCTTTGTCATCGAGCTCAACCCTCGCGCTTCTAGAACCGTGCCTTTCTCGTCAAAGGCAACTGGTGTCTCCCTGGCTAAGTATGCATCTCGTATTATGGCTGGCGAGAAGATCAGCGAGCTTAGAGCACAGGGTCTGCTCCCCGATGAGAACCGTACCGTCGACTACTACGCGGTCAAAGAGGCGGTTATGCCTTGGTCTAGGTTCCCTGGTGCTGACTCAATCCTTGGTCCAGAGATGAAGTCCACTGGTGAGGTTATGGGTATTGCCCGCACCTTCCCGGCAGCATACGCAAAGACTCGCGAGGCAGTTGAGAACAAGCTTCCTGAGCAGGGCTCCGTCTTCATCAGTGTGTGTGACCGCGATAAACGCGCTATTGCTCCTGTTGCTATGGCTCTGGAGAACCTTGGCTACGGCATCTACACCACAGGCGGTACCGCAAAGACGCTGCGTGCGGCCGGAATTGACTGCACTACCGTCAATCGCATTTCCGATGGTCATCCAAACGTTGTTGACCTCATGCGCGATAAGACCGTCAGCTTCATCATCAATACGCCTCATGGTCACGAGGCTC
>CAKARX010000058.1:0-7805 GCA_916720745.1 uncultured Atopobium sp. | reverse complement strand
GCTTCTTTCAGCTAAAACTTTGAATTGAATGTTGTGACAAATCAATACTACTACTTTTTATACAAAGTGTAATTTTTTATATGTAATATTAAAATTACATTAATATATTCCCCTAAACCACATCTGTTTTAATGCATTATACTGTTCAAATGGTTAATAGGAATACTGCTAAAAGCATATGAAAGGCAAGATTACTGTGGAAGAAATGCCCAAGAATTATGATCCTCAGGCAGCTGAGCCTGAGCTCATTGAAAAGTGGATAAAGGCAGATTGTTATGGTCGTAGCAAGGGAACTGAAGACCGTACAGTAGTTATCCCTCCACCAAACGTTACTGGCATCCTTCACATGGGTCATGCCATGGATGACACCATCCAGGACACCTATATTCGCTATTCTCGCATGCGCGGTTATTCAACTCGTTGGATTCTAGGAACTGACCACGCAGGCATTGCAACCCAGACTAAAGTTGATAAGAAGCTTAAGTCAGAGGGTATTTCTCGCCTGGAGATTGGTCGCGAGAAGTTCCTGGATGCTTGTTGGGATTGGACGCGCGAGTACGGCGGAACCATTGTTTCTCAGATTAAGCGCATGGGCTGCTCCATTGATTTTAATGACGAGAAGTTCACCATGTCTCCTGAGTACACTCAGGCTGTTCGCAAGGTCTTTGTTGACTGGTATCATGACCAGCTCATTTATCGCGGTAAGCGCATCGTAAACTGGTGTCCTCATTGCGAGACTTCTATCTCTGATGATGAGGCAGAGTACGCTGACGAGAAGGGCCATCTTTGGTACCTGCGCTATCCACTTAAAGAGCCTGTTAACGGCGTTGAGTACATTACCGTAGCAACTACTCGTCCAGAGACTATGCTGGGTGATACAGGCGTAGCTGTTTCTCCTCAAGATCCAGAAAAGGCCGATCTTGTTGGAAAGACTGTTATTCTGCCCATTGTTAATCGAGAGATTCCAATTTTCTCTGACTGGCATGTCGATGCAGGCTTTGGTACCGGTTTTGTTAAGGTAACTCCAGCTCATGACCCTAATGACTTTGCTATGGGCCAGACTCATAACCTTGAGCAAATCAACATCTTTGATGAGCACGCTGTTGTTGTTGACGGGTACGGTGAGTTCTCTGGTCTTGATAGGGATCAGGCTCGCGAGGCTATTGTTGCTTGGTTTGAAGAGCATGGCCTGCTTGATCACGTTGAAGACCTTGATCACTCTGTTATGCATTGCTACCGCTGCGGCACAACTCTTGAGCCATGGCTCTCTGAGCAGTGGTTTGTTGCTGTCGATAAGCTCAAAGAGCCTGCAGCACAGGTAGTCAAAGACGGTCAGGTTACGTTCCACCCAGAGCGTTGGACTCAGACCTACCTCACTTGGATGGAGAATCTCCGCGACTGGAACATCTCCAGGCAGCTTTGGTGGGGACACCGCATTCCTGTGTTCTACTGCGATGATTGTGGCTGGCAGGACGCGCTTATGGAAGACACCGATGTCTGTCCAAAGTGCGGCGGTCATCACGTTCATCAGGATGAGGACGTTCTAGATACCTGGTTCTCTTCTCAGCTGTGGACTTTTGCTACACAGGGCTGGCCAGATCATCCTGAGCAGCTTGAGGGTCACCACCCAACGCAGGTCCTGGTAACCGCTCGAGACATCATCGCTCTTTGGGTTGCTCGTATGATTATGAGCTCGCTCTACTTCACCAAAGAGATTCCATTCCACGATGTCTATATCTACGCAACTATTTTGGCCAAGGACGGCAGCCGCATGTCCAAGTCAAAGGGTAACGGCGTAGATCCTATGGACCTGATTGCTAAGTATGGCGCAGACGCAATGCGTTACAACCTGCTTACGCTTATTACCAACAACCAGGACGTCAAGTTTGACGCTGTTCTGGATAAGAAGACTCGCGAGCTTATTGAGTCTCCAAGAACTGATCAGGCACGTTCATTTGTTACTAAGATTTGGAATGCAAGCCGCTTTGTTCAGATGAACCTTGACGGTTACACTGCCGGCATGCCAAAGGCAGAAACGCCAGAAGACGCATGGATGTTCTCGCGCCTTGCTAAGGTCGTGGCAGAGACAACTGAGCAGCTTGAGACCTATGGCTTTGGCGAATATGCTCGCAACATTCAGTCCTTCTTCTGGAATGATGTTTGCGACTGGTACATTGAGCTTTGTAAGGGCCGCCTTCTGGACGGAACTCCTGATCAGCGCCTGCAGGTTCAGCGCAACCTTGTCTTTGTCCTGGACGTCAGCATGAGGCTTCTGCATCCTGCAATGCCATTTGTTACCGAGAGCGTTTGGGATGCTCTTCCTGCATCCGGTCTTCTGAGTCACGATGCAGAGTTCCTGATGATCTCTGAGTGGCCAGACCCACAGAAGCTTGAAAACTTTGTTGACGAGGCAGCTGAGCATAACTTCTCGCTTGCTAAGACTGTTGTTTCTGCTGTTCGTTCTTCTCGCGCTCGTTACAGACTGTCTCCAAAGACCGACCTTGCTGTTGTGGTTAAAGCTCCAGCACAGGATGTTGCAGCGCTGAAGGAGCAGGCAGCCTTCATCCAGAACGTTGGTCGCGTAAGCTCGCTTGAGGTTGGTGAGGCGCCTCAGAAGCCTGCTGGTTCTGTTTCTGTCACCGATGCTGGCCTTGAAATGTACGTTGTTCTTGGTGAGCTTGTTGACCTTGCTGCTGAGGCCAAGCGTCTTCAGAAGGATCTTGAGTCTGCAAAGAAGGAGCTCTCTGGCGTAGAGCGCACCCTTGCTAACCAGGGCTTTGTTGCTAAGGCAGCGCCTGAAGTTATCGAGAAGAAACGTGCACGCGCAGAAGAACTTACTACGCTTGTTGCTCAGCTAGAGCAGCAGATTGCTGACTTCTCATAAGTAAAACTTGATGCGGTGTAACAGCCGCATCTTGTGTTTAGTACGTGCAAATCGTCCACTTTAGGTTAGGAACAACATGTCTGAGGTTAAATCCGATATCGAGATTGCTCAATCATCCGAGATGCTTCCCATCTTTGAGGTGGCAAAGCGCGCGGGTATTCCAGAGAATCTGCTGGAGCCTTATGGTCGCTATAAGGCAAAGCTTGATGCACGTGCTCTGGCAGATAAGCCTCTTCGCGGAAAGCTTGTGCTGGTTACTGCTATTAACCCAACGCCGGCGGGCGAGGGAAAGACTACTACCTCAGTTGGTCTGGCGGATGCCTTGACCAGCCTGGGGCAGTCAGCTATGTTGGCCCTTAGAGAACCTTCCTTGGGTCCTGTCTTTGGCGTCAAGGGTGGCGCTGCGGGTGGCGGATATGCTCAAGTAGTTCCTATGGAGGATATTAACCTTCACTTTACCGGAGACTTCCACGCTATTGGCGCTGCAAATAACTTGTGTGCAGCCATGCTGGATAACCATATTAAGCAGGGCAATAGCCTCAACATTGATCCACGCCGTGTTGTGTGGAAGCGCTGTGTTGACATGAACGATCGCCAGCTCAGAAATGTTATTGATGGTCTTGGTGGCATTGCAGACGGCATGCCAAGACAAGACGGCTTTGATATTACGGTTGCTTCCGAGGTCATGGCTGTATTCTGTCTTGCTTCGGGCATCAAAGACCTTAAAGAGCGCCTAGGCAGAATGGTTATTGCCTACACCTATGATCGCAAACCTGTTACCGTCAGTGACATCCATGCAGAGGGTGCTATGACAGCGCTGCTCAAAGATGCTATTCAGCCTAACCTTGTTCAGACACTTGAGCACACACCTGCTCTTGTCCACGGCGGTCCTTTTGCCAACATTGCTCACGGTTGCAATACGGTTGAGGCAACAAAGACTGCTCTTCGTCTTGCTGATTATGTTGTTACCGAGGCTGGCTTTGGTGCAGATCTTGGTGCCGAGAAGTTCTTGGACATCAAATGTAGAGCTACAGGTCTTGCTCCCTCAGCTGTTGTTCTGGTGGCAACTGTCCGCGCCCTAAAGTACAACGGAGGCGTTGCAAAAGCAGACCTTAATCAGCAAAACGTTGAGGCACTTAAAGAGGGTATTCCTAACCTGCTCCGTCACGTTGACAACATCCAGACCGTTTATGGACTTCCTGTTGTTGTTGCCATCAATGCATTCCCAACCGATACCGCTGAAGAGCTTGCTCTGGTAGAGGAGGAGTGCAAGAAGCGCGGCGTAAATGTAGTACTGTCTGAGGTTTGGGCAAAAGGCGGAAAAGGTGGTCAAGCTTTGGCAAAAGAGGTCATGCGCCTCTGTCAGACTGAGTCTAAACTCACCTTTGCTTACGACGTCAAAGAATCTCTGAAGCAGAAGATTACTGACATTGCCACCAAGATTTACCACGCCGATGGCGTTGAATTTGCTCCAAGTGCCGCTAAGCAGCTTCAGCAGCTTGAAGAGCTTGGCTTTGGTGAGCTTCCTATTTGTATGGCAAAAACTCAGTACTCATTTACTGATGATCAGACTAAATTGGGTGCTCCAGAAAACTTTAAGATTACCGTGCGAGAAGTTCGTGTTTCTGCAGGTGCTGGCTTTGTGGTCTGCCTTACGGGCTCTATCATGACCATGCCAGGACTTCCAAAGGTTCCTGCTGCAGAGCACATTGATGTTCTTGATGATGGAAGAATTGTGGGTCTTTTCTAATGTCTTATCCCTCTTCACCTGAAGAAGTAGCGTTTACAACCTATAGTGCAGATGCTTATGCGCAACACCTTGCTGCTAAAGAGCCTATTCCTGGTGGCGGTAGTGCTGCCGCTTATGTAGGTGCGCTTGCAGTTTCCTTGGCTTCAATGGCCGGTGTCTACGCACAAGGAAAACCTGCCTATGCTCAGCATGAAGATGATCTTGCAAAATATATTGCTCGAGCCAGTGCACTCCGTCAGGACTTTATGGAGTTGATGGACGAGGACTCTCGTCAGTTCTTGCTAGTTTCAAGTGCGTTTAGTGTGCCTAAGGATAATCCAAAGCGTGCAGAGATTGTTGAGGATGCTCTTAAAGAAGCAGCTCAGCCTCCATTGAAGGTTATGAGAAAAGTGTGCGAGTCTATTGAGCTTCTCGAAGAGATGCTCATCAAGGGGTCTCGTATGCTTCTATCCGATGTAGGTTGTGGCGCTGCTCTTGCGCGCGGCGCTTTGATTGCAGCTTCTCACACGCTATTTGTAAACACGCGTTCCATGCACGACACAGCGTATGCTCAAACGTTGCTTGATGAGGCAGATAAGCTGCTGGATAGCTATGTATCACGAGCTGACGCCGTAAGTGATGCGGTGAGCGCACAGCTGAGACAGGAGGCATAACATGAGCTCAGAAATTATGTCGCAGGAGCTTCGTGGCGCTCCTGTTGCTAAAGAAATAACTGAAGAACTTGCTACTCAGGTTGAGGAGCTTCGTGCGCAAGGGGTAACTCCTAAGCTGGTTATTGTTCGTATAGGGCAGAAAAGCGATGACCTTACCTATGAGCGCGCGGCTTATACGCGTGCAGAGAAGGTAGGCTTTGAAGTTGAGACCATTGAGCTTCCAGAAGATGCTACGCAAGAGCAGGTAAATGCTACGTTTGATCAGGTTTCCGCCGATGTATTGGTGCATGGTTGTCTGCCTATGCGTCCTTTTCCTGCTGGAATTGACGAGCATGAAGCGCTTCAGCATCTAGTCCCAGAAAAAGATGTTGATTGCGCAACTGATTCCATGCTGCTGGCAACACTTTGTGGAACTCCTGGTGCTCTGGGACCTTGTACTGCAGAGGCAGTTCTGGCGCTTCTCGATTTTTACCAGGTACCCCTTGAGGGAGCGTCTGTTGCAGTTGTTGGTCGCTCAAATGTTATTGGTCGTCCGGTAGCTGCGCTTTTAAGTGCAAGAAACGCTACAGTGACGGTGTGTCACAGCAAGACCAAGGACCTTGCTGCTACGCTTAAGCAGGCAGATGTTGTAGTTGTAGCTGCAGGTCGCGCACATCTTATTGGAGCTGACTGCGTAAGAGCAGGACAAACCATCGTTGACGTGGGCATTAACTGGGATGAAGCAGCTCAGAAACTTGTTGGCGACGTCAACACAGAGCAGGTAGCTCCTCTGGTAAGTGCTTATACTCCTGTTCCTGGCGGTGTAGGTAGCGTAACTACCGCAATTCTTGCTCGCCATGTTGTTGCCGCAGCTCAAAGAACGCTTGCATAAGAGTGAAAGGTAGGTTGCCTCATGGCAACGGAAAATAACTATAAAGAGCTTGACCAAGACCGCGTAAAAGCCGCGGTCAAGGAGTTTTTGCTTGCTATTGGTGAGGATCCAGAGCGAGAAGGTCTGCTTGATACACCAGACCGTGTTGCTCGTGCTTGCGTGGAGCTCTTTGGTGGTATGCAGGAAAACCCTGCAGCTCACCTGCGCAAACAGTTCCATGAAGAGGGCAATAAAGAGATGGTTATTGTCCGCGACATTCCTTTCTCGTCTACCTGCGAGCATCACATTTTGCCTTTTGTGGGCAAAGCACATGTCTGCTATATCCCGCAAAATGGCCGCATTACCGGCCTTTCTAAGATTGCTCGCTGCGTCAGCGGATATTCTCGCCGTCTGCAGGTACAGGAGCGTCTTACAGGCCAGATTGCAGACGCTATGGTAGAAGAGCTTGATCCCTTGGGCGTTTTGGTGGTTATGGAGGCTGAGCACACGTGCATGAGCATGCGCGGCATTAGGGCATCGGGTGCTTTGACCACCACGTCTGCGGTTCGTGGCATTTTTAAGACTAACGAGAAAACCCGTGCAGAGGCTATGCGTCTGCTCGGCCTATAAGAGGTATGTGCACTATGAGTTATTCTGTTCCTTTTTCTGTACCTGAGCTGAGCTACGAGCAGTCTTTAAAGGTGCTTCACGATACAAAGAAGTTTGGTATTCAGCCCCTGCTGGAGAGCGTGGAAGACATGCTCAAAGAGCTGGGCAACCCTGATCTCTGCTTTAAGAGTGTCCAGATTGCGGGTACCAACGGTAAAACGTCTACCTCTAGATACACTGCAGCCCTGCTCAAGGGAGAGGGTCTCAAGACCGCTCTGTACACGTCTCCTGAGCTTATCAGCTATACCGAGCGTATGGAGATCAACGGCTCACCTGTTTCTGAGGCGGCTTTTGCTCACGGTGTCTCTGCAGCTCAAGTAGCAGGGGAGCGCGTCAACGCTCAGCGCGCCGCCTTGGGCGAGCGTCCTTATGACATCACCGAGTTTGACCTGCTTACCGTTGCCGCCTTGGTTGTCTTTGCCGAGGAAGAGGTTGACGCCTGCGTACTTGAGTGTGGCATGGGCGGCAGGTGGGATGCAACAAGCGCTGCTCAAAACATCACCTCTGTTGCCATCACAGGCGTTGGCCTGGACCACACACATATCTTAGGCGATACCCTTGAAGCTATTGCTGGCGAGAAGGCCGCCATCATCAAGCCTGGTCGCACCTGCGTGCTTGGTGTGGGAACGACAACTCCTCAGAGCGTCCAAGACGTATTCTTGTCCCAGGCAGCTTCTGCAGGTGTTGTTCCAACTCTCCTTGTGGCTGACAAGCCTGAAGACGTTGAGGGAGAGGTTTCTGCTGGCCAGCCGTCTGACCACCCAGAGCTTCCTCACGCACATTTCTTCATTACCAAAAAGCCTAAGAGCATTGGATTCCCGTTGGAGCTTACGGTTGTTACACCGCGTGCAACCTACGAAGATCTTGCCGCACTTAAGCCAAGCTACCAGGCTGCAAATATTGCCCTGGCAACCTGCTTAGCTGAGGATTTTCTGGGACGTCCGCTTGATGCGGAGAAAGCATTTTTCTCCACAACCAGGTGCCCTACACCTGGCAGGT
>CAKARX010000057.1:0-8269 GCA_916720745.1 uncultured Atopobium sp. | reverse complement strand
GTTATCTAATTTCAACATTTGTGCATTTCTGCATACATTTTGTCACTAATCTGTCTTGAATCTGACCATATTTCACCTACCGTTCACCTAAACCTTCTCACTTTCTGACAAATTTAGCTTGATTATTTATCGCACACAAAATTTTGAAATGAAAAATGTTAGAGCGCTTGTAGCGCTTGAGTATTTGAATAGTAAGGAGAGCTTTATGGAGTCGGAAAACAAAGAAGAAGTTGGAACAGAGTCGCTGCTAGGTGGGTCTTCTCGCCATGTGATGGGTGACTATAGCAGGATTGTTCCGCCTCAACACTTCTTTAGAACAATGGAAAAGACAAAGAGGCCGCTCGCGCTTTGTGCGGAACCCTGCATGGGCAAGACCATGTTTCTGAGAGAGCTGGCAGACTATGCACAGTCGAACGGATGGAATGTGTATGAGATTTCTCTTTCCAGCCTTTCGGCTCAAGAGGCAACCCAGATTCTTACTAAGAAAAGCACTTCTATCTGCAACGGAAAGAATTCAAAGGCACTTAAAAGGCTCGTTCTTATTGACGACTTTCCTCCGTCTGACGAGTATTTTGTTGCTCGTCAGGTTAAATCAATCGCACGACTTCGCATGGCTGGCTGTCTTGTTGCGTTTTCCTTATCTCCTGAAGCGCGCCAGTTAATTGATGAAGTTCCGAGCGTATATGTTCTGGGTAAGAATGAGCTACTTACCTTTATGCCTGGCATTGATAATTCAGAACAATCCGTTCTGAATAGCATGAGATTGACGCGCGGTATTCCAACGCTTGTGTATTCTTTGCCGGTCACGTTTTGCGAGCGTGGAGATGTTGATTTACCTATTACGTATCTAACTAGTCTGGCTTGTGTTGCATCGTATATGCTCAGGAGCACTCTTGGCATTGAGGAACTTAGGCTCAGATTAGGCATGATGTTGCTTGGCGTTGGTTCGTTCGATGATTTGAGTCGTATGTGCGGACAAGCCGATCTTGAGTATTTGGCCAAGATAGAACAAGATGCGCCTTTCTTTGGTGTGCATGTTGAAACGAGGCGTTTCTCGTGCCTTCATACTACAAGATTTGATGTGTTGAACTTTAATAAACAGGAGCTTATCGCTCTAGTAGGCAAACACGAAAAACTCGCTTTGAAAGCTATAACCCTGCTCATCGATAGAGAAGATTTCTCTAAGGCTGCATTTGTGAGCTCGTTGATTAGAGAAGAGATTACCTGGGAAATTGTGCTTTCTCATGCAACAGAGTTTGTTGATGCTGGATATATTGAGCTGGTAGATAATGCGCTTACCGCTACACATTCTGACTGTACGCTAGAAAACTCAAGTAAAAAAGCCGCAAAAAGAATGGTAGATGCCCTGTCTAATACCAAAGGTCCAATGAACAGTAAAGATGCTGGTAAAACACTTGAGAACCTTACCTCATTTAATGGTTTTCTCAAGCAGACCGCTTACATAACACTGCTAAAGCTGCTTCTGCAAAAACCGCTGCCAGCCTTGAAAGAGGACCTTGAGTTAAGTCCGCTTGAAAAGAAAGTTGCACTCCATAAACGTGCGATTGATTTGGCTATCCAGGGAAATTTTAAATACGCCCTTCAACTGCTGCTTCTTGAGCAACAGTACGAAAAGGCTTCTTCTATAACTTCGTCAATTCAAGCTGTAGACGTGGAATTGCTTTACGCATTGCTGGGTGTATATCAAAAAGAATTTGATGCGCGCACCTCAGGCTCGCTCTCCTTTTTACAAGAAGGTGAGGCCGGAGGCTTAAAGGAATCTGTGGGATTGCTTAAATGTGTTCGCTATCTTTTTGAAAAGAGCTTTTCTGTGGGCAACTTATACGACACTGAGCAGCTCATAAACCAAGCTGAATCACACGGCAATCGAATGATTCAAGTACCTGCGCTTCTTATGGGAGCTCTTCTCAGTCTCAGAAGTAGGGCATACCCCAAAGCTCAGCTCCAGGCGAGAAGAGCGGTGCTGCTGAGCAGGGAATGGGACTCACTATATGTGGCGCAGGTCGGAAAGATCATTGAAGATATTGCAGGGTTTTTCTTGGGCGTTAAACCTACGGAGAAAAATCTTGAAGCAATTACCCATCCATCACTAAAAGCAGCATGCAGAACAATATATAAAGCTCTCTTTAAAAGTGTAAAAGGGCACTCTCCTGTCTGGCTGGATGAGGTTGAGTATGGAGTACCTGAAAATGCCATGTGGCTCATGAGGGCACTTTTGTCTGACGAGTCTGAATTCCAGCAGTGCTTAGAACAAGAAATGCCAGAAGAATGGCTGCATTATTTACGTTCAAATGAAGGTAAGCGAGATGTAACAAAATGGAGAGCATTTAGGAAAGTATCAGGGGATTCTCGGACTGAAAACTCTGTGGTTAAGAGCTCGCGTGTAGAGAAGAAACAGAACGCTCATCCTGGGGTGTACATCGCTCTTCTCGGCAGATTCAGTTTGTCAGTTCAAGGGGAGGAGATTGCCGGCAGAAAAATTGCTTATCGTTCGGCAAAGGCACTGCTTGTGTATTTGGCGCTTGCCCACAATCACATGAGCTTTAGGTCGCAGATTGCTCAGCAGATTTGGCCTGAGGCTGATCAGGCACATTGGCAAGAGCGTCTGTATCAAGCTACTCGGGTTATTCGCAAAGAGGTTCAGGAGATCAAGAAAGGCTGTGAGCCTTTGGAAGCATCTCGGATTGAAAGAACACTTGGTTTTAATCCCCAGCAGGTAACCGTAGACATTGATATTTTTACGCAATTAGCAAAAAGTGTTGCATCATCAAACAGCGATGAAGACATAGTGCACCTGGCTAAGCAGGCAGAAGAGCTTTATCAAGGTGATTTATATCTTCCCGAGGATGAGTGCTTTAGGTTTGCAGATCCCATCCGTACTGCCTTGAGAGATCAATACATAGACACTATGGTGACGGCTTCGGCGGCAGCTTTGAGAATTACTCACTATACGCTTGCGGTGCACTTTGCAGAGCTTGCCTACCTTGTTGATGATATGCGAGAAGACACACTTATGGCACTTATCCAGGCGCTTAGAAAATGCGGTCGAGCACAGGATGCACAACAGTACTATGACTTGTACGTGCAGAAATACGTTACGAAGCGCAGAAAAATGCCCTCTAAACAACTCAGGATGATTGCAGGCGCAGAAAAAGGAAAAGAATCAATAGAAACCAGTGGTGGAGAAATAACGAAATTGGGATTTTACGACGCCATGTAGTGTGATTCAAGCAGTTAGACAGGGTATGATATATAAGTTGAATACTGTGTCTATCAACCGAAGATAGATGCCCGACGTCAAGGAAAAAGCTATGCCTAATTTCCTCTCTAAGATTCTGTCCTTTGGTGCTGATAAGGACCTCAAAGCATATAAGCGTATTGTCGAGAAGATCAATGCGCTTGAGCCAACAATGCAGGCAATGAGTGATGAAGAGCTTCAGGCTCAGACCGAGAAGTTTAAGGCTCGTTATGCCGAGGGAGAAAGCTTAGATGATCTTCTCCCAGAGGCTTTTGCAACAGTACGTGAGGCTTCGGTAAGAACTATTGGCCAGCGTCACTTTGACGTCCAGCTTATTGGTGGTATTGCGCTCCACAAGGGCACTATTGCAGAGATGAAGACCGGTGAAGGTAAGACGCTTGTCTCCACCCTTGCTGGTTACCTTAATGCGCTGAGCGGCGAAGGCGTTCACATTGTTACCGTCAACGATTACCTGGCTAAACGAGACAGTGAGTGGATGGGTACCATCTACAAGTTCTTGGGTATTAGCGTTGGTCTTCTGCAGAACGGCATGCGCTTGAGCCTTAAAAAGCCTGCGTATGAGGCAGATATTACCTACGGCACAAACTCAGAGTTTGGCTTTGACTACCTGCGCGACAACATGGTTACCCGTCCTGAGATGCGCGTTCAGCGTGGACATCATTATGCCATCGTCGACGAGGTTGACTCCATCCTTATCGATGAGGCTCGTACTCCTCTGATTATTTCTGGTGCTGGCACTAAATCTGCAGGTACTTATAAGGATTTTGCTAAGGCGGTTCGTGGCTTAACTCCAGATGTTGACTTTGAGATGGACGAGGCAAAGCACACCATCGCAACAACAGAGATTGGTCTCGAGAAGGTCGAGCGCGCTCTTAACATTGACGACATCTACAACGATGAGTCTGGTCAGCTGGTAAATCACCTGCAGCAGGCACTGAAGGCTGAGTACATGTTCCATCGTGACCAGCAGTATGTTGTCATTGACGGTGAAGTTAAGATTGTTGATGAGTTTACCGGTCGTATTATGGAAGGCCGTCGCTATTCTGAGGGTCTTCACCAGGCAATCGAGGCAAAAGAGAACGTTCAGGTGCGTGAAGAGAATCAGACTCTGGCAACTATTACGCTCCAGAATTACTTCCTCATGTACGACAAGCTCTCTGGTATGACTGGTACCGCAATGACCGAGGATGCAGAGTTCCGTGAGGTTTATCACGTTCCTGTTCAGGTTATTCCACCTAATCGCCCTGTCCAGCGTGAGGACTTGGACGACCTGGTCTATCGCACCATTGACGCTAAGTTTGAGGCTGTTGTAAGAGACGTTGAAGAGCGCCACCAGAACGGTCAGCCAGTACTGGTTGGTACCGTTTCCATCGACAACTCCGAGCGTATTTCTCGCATTCTTTCTAAGCGCGGCATTAAGCACAACGTTCTGAACGCTAAGTTCCATGAGCGCGAGGCGCAGATTATCGCTCAGGCTGGTCGTAAGGGTGCGGTCACTATCGCAACCAACATGGCAGGTCGTGGTACCGATATTCTTCTAGGCGGTAACCCAGACGTTATGGCTGAAGATATCCTTCGCAACCAGGAAATTGAGCCAGCCGAGGCTACTCAGGAGCAAAAAGAAGCTGCTCGCAAAGAGGCCAAGGAGATTTGCGCTACTGAGCGTGAGGCCGTAACCGCTGCAGGTGGTTTGTGCGTTATTGGTACCGAGCGTCACGAGAGCCGTCGTATTGACAACCAGCTCCGTGGTCGTTCTGGTCGTCAGGGAGACCCTGGTCAGACCCAGTTCTACCTCTCTCTTGAAGATGATCTTATGCGTCGCTTCGGCGGAGACCGCATGGATGGCGTTGCGGCAATGATGCAGCGCTATGAGCTTCCTGACGATATGCCAATCAAGGCAAAGATTGTTACCAAGCTTGTTGAGGGCGCCCAGCACAAGGTTGAGGAAGTCAACTTTGCAATGCGTAAGAACGTCCTTGATTACGACGATGTTATGAACAAGCAGCGCCAGGTCATTTACGCAGAGAGAAATAAGATTCTTGATGGCAAGGATCTTATGGAGCTTATCGAGACAGTTACTGCTTCTACTACTCAGCGCGTTTGCGAGGAGTTCTGCTACGGAGACGCTGACGAGTGGGATCTTGAGGGTCTTGAGAAGTGGCTCACCGAGCTTACTGGTAAGACAGATCTTCCAGAGTTTACCGAGGACACTAAGTTTGAGCAGCTTGAAGAGGATGTCACCGCTTTTGTTCAGAAAACCTTTGACGAGAAGACCCAGAAGCTCGGAGAAGAAGTCATGCGTGAGCTTGCTGCTCAGGTAATGCTTCGCGTCATTGATACTCGCTGGATGGCATACCTCCAGGAAATGGATTACCTAAAGACTGGTATTGGTCTTCGTGGTTTTGGCCAGCGCGATCCTCTGGTTGAGTATAAGACTGAGGCATATGAAGCATTTACGCTGCTGGTAAACACCATGTACGAGGACTTCCTTCGTACTATTCTTCGCCTTGAGCTGGTCAACCGTCCACGTCAGAATACTGAGGCAGAGGCGTTCCAGAATGCTCACTATTCTGGTGGAGAAGAGACTGATGGCGATCAAAAGGCCCTTAAGCAAGGCAAGAGCATGCTTAAGAATGCCGCAGCTATTGGCAAGAGCCCACAGGGAACCGGTGCCAGCCAGTCTTCTGTGTCTACCTACCGTAAGTCTGACGATCCAAATCCTTACGTCAATGTTGGCCGCAACGATCCTTGCCCATGTGGAAGTGGTAAAAAGTTTAAGAACTGCCACGGCCGAAACAGGTAAGAATGGCTGATACAGAGGTTGTTTCGCTCCAGGCTTTAGCGGAGCGTCTCTTAGAGGTAGAAGGGTATCTTCACCTCGCCGAGAAGCGTCAGCAAATTTCAGAACTTGAAGCAGAAAGTGCTCGTCCCAATTTTTGGGACGACGCTGAAGCTGCGCAAAAGGTAATGACCCAACTAGCATCGCTTCGCGATGATGTTGCTGGTATTGATAGGGCTAAAGAGAAACTCGGTGATGCCGAGGCTGCCTTTGAGCTTGGAACAGAACTTGAAGATCAGGCGTCGCTTGATGAATCTCAAGCGCTGGCGGTATCCCTTGAAAAAGATTTGTCTGAGCTTGAGCTTTCAAGTTGGTTTACTGATGAGCTTGATCATGGTGATGCGATTGTTACCATTAAGCCAGGTCAAGGCGGTCTTGAGTCTCAAGACTGGTGCGAGATGCTTTTTCGCATGTACCTCAAATATTGTGACCGCCGTGGTTGGAAAGTTGACATTAACGACGCGCCCGTTGCAGAGGTTATTGGTCTTGACCGTGCTACCTTTACCGTAAGCGGTAAGAACGCTTATGGCATGCTTCGTGCAGAGCAGGGCGTACATCGTCTGGTAAGAATTTCTCCTACTGACGATAAAAAACGCAGGCAGACATCATTTGCTGGCGTAGAAGTTTTACCTGTTCTTCCTGAAGATATTGAGGTTGATATTGATCCCAATGACCTGCGTATTGATGTGTATCATGCGTCTGGTCCAGGAGGCCAGGGAGTCAACACTACAGACTCGGCAGTTCGTATCACTCACATTCCAACAGGAACAGTAGTAACCTGCCAAAACGAACGCAGTCAATTGCAGAACAAGGCTGCAGCAATGAATATCTTGCGCAGCCGTTTGTATGAGATTGAAAAAGAGAAACGCGAGGCTGAGCTTGATGAGCTTCGTGGTCCAAAGAGAGAAATCTCGTTTGGAAATCAGATTAGGAGCTATGTTCTTTATCCTTA
The DNA here is from genome assembly GCA_916720745.1 of uncultured Atopobium sp. Classification (GTDB taxonomy): domain Bacteria; phylum Actinomycetota; class Coriobacteriia; order Coriobacteriales; family Atopobiaceae; genus Lancefieldella. The sequence continues at coordinate 1,198 of CAKARX010000057.1, read as the reverse complement.
TCAACTTATTAAGGATTTAAGAACAGGCGCGGAGACAGGAAATGTAGAGTCCGTTCTTTCAGACGGCGATCTTGACCAGTTCATCATTGCGTATCATCGCTGGGTTGTTGGCGGAAAGGATTAGTGTGCAAAAATCTACTTGGCAAAAGACCTTTAAAGACTCGTTCTTTATCGTCCTTGGCTGTGCAATTTTTGCAGTTGGCCTTGATGTTTTTGAAGTTCCAAACGGACTTGCTGCTGGTGGTATTACCGGTTTTGCAACGGTTATTAGGGCCGTTGCGCTACCTTTTGGATTTGACCTGCCTGTTGGTATGCAAACAATCGCTATGAATATCATTTTGATGGCTTTTGTTGCAAAAAGCGGCAACAAAAAATACTTGCTCAAGAGCGTTGTAGGCTTCTTAATTTCCAGCATTTTTGTCGATTTATTTGCACCTTTTTTACCAGCTCTTGGCGCCAATGATCTTATGCTTGCTGCTTTGTGGGGCAGTATTATCTGTGGTTTTGGTCTTGGCCTTGTATTTAGAGCGGGTGGAAATACCGGTGGTACAGATATTATTGCTCAAGCGTTTTCCAAGCATTTTTCTGTTCCATCAGGCACTGCAATTATTATTGTTGATATCGTCATCATTATTGTGGCCATTCCGGTCTTCTCGCTAGAAAACGGTCTGTATTCTACCTTGGCAATCTTTGTTACAGGAAAAATGATTGACTTTGTTATCGACGGACCAAGGTCCGAGCGTTGCGTTTACGTTATTTCTTCTGAGCATGATGCAATTGCTCACGAGATTTTGTACAACCTTAATCGTGGCTGTACGGAGCTTCAGGCGCGCGGACTGTGGAGTGGTGCGCACAAGCCTGTTTTGATGTGCGTTCTTGGTCGTACGGAGGTTGTTCAGCTGAAAGTTATCGTTTCCGAGATTGACCCCGATGCACTGGTATTTGTTTCAGAGGTCCACGAGGCAATCGGCGAAGGCTTTAAGTCATTTGAGGCTTTGGAAAGCTAATCGCTGCTAATCGCTGTTTGGTCAGCAAGCTGCTCGACAGATGGTCTTGTTGAACTTCGGTGGATGCGTGTAGCTGGATGCGATTAAACACAATTGCACGTAAAAATTTTGCGATTAAAATGGCGCCTGCACAATAAACTGCCTCCCATTTCTTGGACATAAGAAATGGGAGGCAGTTCATATGCGGGTGA
>CAKARX010000056.1:0-8597 GCA_916720745.1 uncultured Atopobium sp. | reverse complement strand
TTTAACAGATTATCCGACTTAGGTGTGTTTTGAACTGCCTCCTATTTCTCGTGTCCAAGAAATGGGAGGCAGTTCATACGCTGGCTCTCTTTTGGGTTTCTCGCCATTTTGCTTTACTATAGCCACATAAGGAGATGGTGCGCCATGAACAAAGCAGCTCAAGTAATCAAAAACCTTTCACAGGGATTTTTAATTTCAGGTATTTTAAGTGCACTCATGGGCGCATACTACCTGTTCGCTAAGGCTGGGCTTCCTTTGCAAGATCCTCCGCTGGCGCTCAAAATACAATATGAAATTAACTTTGGCGTTGGCGAGAAAATGCTTATGTTAGGCTTGACCTGCCTGTTTATCGGCTGCGTTGGTTATACCGTTGCGTGGATTTGCTCCAAGACAGAGAAAGTTCAAGAGCCAAGCGATTATCAGGCGGGCAGACCTTCTCGTCCTAACGAGGCAAACTGAGGCGTGCAGGCTGAATTCATGTTCATCAGCAGCAGATGCGGAACAAACACAAAAATTTGAACTATTTTTAAAATAGTATTGTCCATACAAACTATACTATTCATCAGCTAAATTCACTTTTTATGTGAATACTAATTTCTCTTGAGTTTTGACTATCAATTTGTAAGAAAATGTAGCTGTAATATGCACATCTTTTTGAGGGGCCATCATGAAAAAGGGTTTTCTTAAGAGAATCTCAGTCTTTCTAACCATGGTTGTGGCATGCCTGTTTATGTCTATTAACACAGCTCAGGCACTTGATCGCCAGAAAGACGATAGTGATCTTACTCAGATCAACATTTACCAGTTCACGCTGACCAGGGACAACATGACTGTCCTCTCGCAGGGAGCTGGCGTTAAGCGTATTGAGATTCCTGCTTCTGATACAGGCAATCTTCCTTCAACTGCCTTTGTTGTTCAGCCAACCAAGGATGGCTCAAACCAGCAGTATGCTCAGCCTCTCTCGCTGAAGTTCTCTAATGCTGGCACCGTTGACGGTAAGTCCGTTGACGTCTATGTCACCATTAACTCGCTGGACCTTACCCTTAAGAACGCCAATGCAGATTACAACAACCCTAATAAGACTGACGTTGCATTCTTGACCGTTGACGAGAACTGGGGAACCAAGTCCTTCCAGATTATGGACTACATTGACGTGAACCACCCCAGCTACACTGCTGATATGTTCAGGTCCTATGCAATCAACGCAAACGTGACTGTAGAGCTTAAGTACACCGATGGCACCCCTTGTGACCTCAAGCTTGTTATGCAGCCAAGTGATATTGATGTTGTCGGCAACACTGGCGCAAATGAGACCTTCTCGCTTATTAACGCTAATAGCACCATCGATAGCATTGTTATGAACAACAGGAACATTCTTGTTGAGAGCACCAGCGGCAGCAAGATTACCTGGAATCCTGTTCGTGGAACCTCTGGTCCTGACCAGGAGAAGAACCTTGCAGGTTTTGCCGTTAAGTCCAAGTCAAGTAGTATGACGTTTGAATCCACCAGCGCGGCTACCAGCGGCAGCCTTTTTGGCGTATACACCGAGGCAATTACTCCAGCCCCAGTAAAGGCAGTTGATCCAGAGCAGGCTCCTGCTAAGGCCGGAGAAACCATTACCTATACCGGTACCTTTACGCTGCCAAGGCAGGGCATTGATACCATCGGCAAGATTAAGTCGATGAGCATGGTTGACACCTTTGACGAGCGTCTTGATTTCCAGAGCCTCACCGTAAGCTTTGACGGCCAGACCCTAACTGAGGGTACTGACTATACCGTTGCTGTTGACGGCCAGAAGGTTACCGTCAACATCAAAGACCACCTGCTTACAAAGGCAAATGGCGGCAAGAAGTTTGTTATTACCTATAAGACAATTACAAACAGCAAGGTAGAGACAGACGGCTCCAACATTGATAACGAGCTCACACAGGTTGTCGACGGAAACGTTGCTCACTCCAACAAGGTAACCACTGAGCTTCTGTACGAGAAGACCCATGAGTTTGTCAGCGGCACTCCTAACAGGGAGCTTCCTCAGGAGGTTCTGGACCTGCTTCCTGGTAAGCAGACCAGAATTCCTAACGGCACTACCGTTACCCCTGATCAGCCACTTGGTGGCGTCACTCGTGTTGAGACCCCAGATGGAACTTGGGTATTCATTGGTTACGATCACGATTCTGAGGTCATTGACCACAAGAACGCTCACTTCATTGGCGTTTGGGTAGTTCTGCCTCAGCCAAAGAAGGATGTTCTGGACAATCAGGGTAACTCCATCGACGGCAACAAGGTAACTGCTGGTCAGGTACTTACGTACTCTGTCACTTATACCAACACCACTAACACCGCTCGCGATGTCACCATCACCGATGTCATCCCAGAGCACACAACTTACGTTGATGGCTCCGCTGATAATGGCGGTACTTACGACCCAGCTACGCGCACCGTAACCTGGACTCAGAACGTTGCTTCGGGCGATACGCTCACCGTTACCTTCCAGGTCAAGGTCAATAAGGGCGAGAAGGACGTTACGGTTGTAAACACCGCTCACGTCAGCGATGGTCTGATTGACACAGATACCAATACCACCACCAACCCTGTTGTCCCTAAGCCTCGCAAGTCCCGCACCCCTTACACTGGCGACGACGCACTGCAGAATACGCTGATGTTTGCTGTTGTGGGCGGTGCAGCGGTTCTCTTTGCACTGGGCACCCTCAAGCTTCACGCAGCTAGGAACTAAGCTGCGGCGAGGTTAACACGCTCGCAGGCATAGCGCACGGTAACTTCAAGCCGCTCTCAGTTTGAGGGCGGCTTTTTGTGTAGGCGCTCGTGGGTGCTCACAAGTGCGAGCTTGGGGCGCAATTGGGCGCGTAAAGCGGCATTCAAGAGCACAGCCGATGCCTAAAGCGCAAAGATTGCATTTCACGAGCCAGTTAGTGCATTTGAGTGACATGAGGTCTCACATAAGAGAGGCAACCGTTATTCTAAAGATGCCTTAAGGCAAGGAGGCAAGCGGACACAGTTCCGCTACAGCAAGAAACAAAACGTTTGGTCAAGTAAGTTGTTTGGAAGTGCCATGGAAATTCGTGTAGTTGAAGAAAAGGGTCGCGCGCAAATCGAAGTGACCATCTTGAGCGGCCCCGATGACCCGCGCGTTTCGGGAATTGTTCGTCAGCTCCAGATGGTTGACGGAAAGATGACTGGATACGTTCCCGGCACCATCAACAGGCGCGTCGTCCTTCTCGCGGATGTTGCATGGATTCAGACGGATGGCAGTGTGACACTGATTCACCTGGTAAACGGGGAGACTCTGGAAAGTTCTAGTCGCTTGACCGAGCTCGAGGACGCGCTCAAAGACACGGCGTTTGTGCGCACTTCTCGACAGGAACTGGTCAATTTGGATCAGGTTACGGGCATCAAACCCGCAGGTTCCGGCCGCATGTTGCTGTCGCTTGGCGAGAAACCCCTTGTTGCTTCAAGAAAGTACGCTGCGGAAATCAAACGACGTATCGGAATTGTGTAAGGGCCAGCGGATTTTCTCGCGCATCGCTCCCGGTGCCGAGCGCCAAACACCACTCGAACCACACTTTAACAGCAGTTTTATCCCAGAGAAGGGAACATCATGGAACGCAACGAATCACAAAACTGGCAAGGAATTGAGCGAGAGACTCAGCAAGAATTTGATGAGGGACTCAATAAAACAGTAGGTCAAATCATGTGCAAAGGTATTTCAGGTGGCGCGATATGCTTCACCGGCATCTCGCTTGTGTATGGCGTCATTGCGCTGGCAGTCAATTATGGTGACAGGCAAAATAACATCATACTTCTCACGCTGATTGCCGCAGGTGTGTGCTCAGGCGTTTACCAGCAGATTTGGTTCAACTACCAGCCTCTGATCACCAAGCTTAGCTACCTTCAGAGATTTCTTGGCTTCAACGTTTGCCTGTTCCCAACGCTTGTGGCGATGGCGATCGTTGGCGGATGGGTTCCAAATATGGCACAGGCATGGATGTCATTTACCGCACTGTACCTGGTCATTCTGCTGGTTACAACCTTAGTCTTCAATGCTATTTTCAAGAAAGAGGAAGAGAAATATAAGGCTGCTTTCGAGAAGTATCAGGCATCTCGTCGCGCATAAAGTTTCAACTGATTCTGGATCGCGTAGCTGCGCCTGAGTTCTGCAAAGAATCGGTAGGTTTTGCCTGAAAACATAAAAGAATCGGTGGATTCTGCCTGATTTCTTCAAAGAATCTGTGTCCCAAACACAGATTCTTTGCATTTTTCAGGCAGACTTTTAGTGACGTGACTTTGTATCCAGGTGTGGTTTCATGGGCGTTTACGTGGAGCCTGATTTTCTCGCCATGTCTGAACGATTTGCCGGAAAAGTTCACCAAGTCTGAGCAATTTGCCGGTTTTCCCCGCCATGTCTGAGCTGTTTTACTCAGACATGATGCGTTTTTCAGGCTCAAAAGAACCTTCGCCGAACCGCACGCGCAAGAGCTCGGCCTGTCGAGAAGACCGCGCTCTTGCGAGTCGCACCTGACCGCCGCATGCTGGCAAGCACTTACTTTTTCTTCAGAGCGTTCAGGATGCTGATAATGATGTGGTAGAGGAGCGCGGAAACAGGCCAGATAATCCAGGAACTTTTCCAATCCTTGGTGATGAAGCTATAGCCCACGTACAGCAAGGTAATGGTGCCAAAATACGCCCTGGCAATTGGCCTGTACTTCAATGCTGCGGATTTGGAGTCTCTCTTGTTGCTTTTCTCGTCGTGAGAGAAATCGCCTTCCTGAAGAAGAACCCTGTAGCCATCTCTAAGAATTCCCGAGTAAACCAGCAGGTAAACGCCAAGAGAGACGAGAATTGCTGCCATAAAGAAACCAAGCGCAAAAGTGGGGCCAGTCCCGTAGTACGAGGCAATAAGGAAGGGGATTGCGCTCAGGATGGTAAGGCAGACGCCGGCGGCCTGTTGCACGTATCGCAACGATTCGGTTGACTCGGCGCGTCTACGAACGGCGGCTTCGACACCGTACTGGAGCTCGAGAGAGGCCTCCTTGAACTGCTTAAACTTCGCGAGCTTCATGTCTTGGAGAATCAGCAAGCCAACGCCCGCAGCAATGAAGAGCATCATGATGCAAATGCCTGCGATGCCCATCGCATCTGGAGAAATGCGCATCGGATCAAAGTAGAGCGCGTCTTCGCTGTATGTTGCAAGCGAGACAAGAAGCGCGGGTCCCAGGATAAAGAGGGTAATTGCGCCTGCTGTGGGGCGAGAAGTTCGTGCGATTGCATCCAGGTATTCGGTGGCTGTGTCGAGAGAAACGCTGAGCTTCGGTGCCACAGTTTTGCTGGTAGATACGGCGTCGCCTGAGGAGTCGCCGGCGGTGCTGCCGTCAGGGCTGTCTGCGGCGCTTGCGACAGCGGAATCCGAAGAGCCGCCCTGCATCGAAGAGACCGCGTAATCAGCAGCGATGGCAGTAGCTGGAAGCTCCTCGAGCTCGTCTTTAAGCAGGTAGTCTGTGGAAACACCAAAGAGCTCACTCATGGCCATGATCTTTTGAATATCGGGCATGGAGGCCATAGACTCCCATTTAGAAACTGACTGCCTCGAAACGCCAAGCTGTTGTGCAAGCTCTTCTTGTGACCAACCATTACGCTTTCTGAGGCTCATGATTTTCTCGCTCAGTAACACGGCTATTCCTTTCTGTTGGTGATGTGGTGGGATTCACATGTGATGGCTATTACTCTAAAAATTGCCTTGATTGCACACCACCAAGTTGAGTTGGAAATTTGTCAACTCTGAGTTGCGTAATAGTTTACCTGCAGAAATGTTATCAAATTTTGGAAAAAATAGTTTTAAAAGTCATTTAAAATTTTGTGCGTTCGCGGAATATGCCGATCGGACGCGACATTTGATCAGTATGTATATGATAGTATCTGCTCGCGGAGAAATTAAATAATCCATATCAGAAAGGAATGCGCTAAAAATTTTGTGCTCCTCGGCGTTGGACCCGGCGCATAAATTTTGGCGTAAAAGTCACATGAAGAATTTAAAGGTCTGCATCGCTTCATCTGCTCTTGCAGCCGCATTGGCACTTGCTCCAGCATCTGCGCTGGCAGAGGGCACAGCGCCTGCTCCTACAAGCACTACCGGTGCTACTGCTACTACTGGCGTAACTCCTATTCCTGCACCAACTAGAGAGCAGCTCATGGATCCAACGGTTAATCCATACGCTCCTGAGGACGCATACTTCCTTCCTGATGTTACTAACCCAATTCCAGACGGATTTATGGTTGGCAACGCTGACGGCGTAGTCATTGTCGACAACGGCGATGGCACTGTTACCGTTAAGGGTCACTGGACTCCTGCGCTTGATTTTGACGAGGTCATTGAAGTTCAGTTTGTTCGCATTCCTGGCACAACTCCTGATCCAGATCCAACTCCTACACCTGATCCAGATCCAACTCCAGCTCCAACCCCTGATCCAGAGCCAGCTCCAGCACCAGAGCCTGCTCCAGCTCCTGCACCAACACCAGAGAAGAAGTCCGCTCTTCCTGCAACTGGTGTCGCGGACGTTGTTGTTCCAGCCTCTGTTCTTGCAGTAAGCGGCCTTGGTTTTGTTGCTGCTTCTCGTAAGGTTCGCCAGTAGGGGAAGAGCCTGCGACGCCGACCGCGTTGCAAAGCCGACGGGTTTCTCGCCAGAAGAATATAACATGCATGTAAAGTGCCCGAGATTCGGGCACTTTTTTGTGCGGAAACCGATTGGGCGGCCAGGCGGAAATTGGGTACACTCTGAATAACGAAATTCGGAGGTTGTTATGGACGATCAGCAGCAAAAATTCTCGCAGAACGGTGGCGTGGAGCAGGAGCCGACGCACCCATCTTCAACTGCGCTTGTGCTAGAAGGCGGCAGTTATCGAGGCATTTTTACCGCTGGAATTCTTGACGTGCTTCGCGAGAAGGGTGTCACCAACTTTGAGAGCGTGTGGGGAGTTTCCGCAGGTGCCATCAACGCCGTGAGCTTCAGGTCCAAGCAGATGGGTCGCGCCATGCGCATTATGCTGGCCTTTAGGGACGATCCTCGCTTTCTTTCGATTCGCTCGTTGATCACTACTGGCGACATCGCAGGCGCGGATTTTATGTTTGACGAAATCCAAAACCACCTGGACCCTTGCGATAACGAGGCGTTCAATCAAAATCCCATGCAGATGTATGTGGTTGCGTCCGATGTTACGTTTGGTACGTCGGCATATCTGCACGTAAAAAAGTTCCCGGAAGACGTGACCATGGTCCGAGCGTCCGCGTCGATGCCAACGGTTTCTCGTATGGTTGAGCTGGACGGACATCGTTATTTGGACGGCGGAACAACCGATTCAATTCCGTTTGCGGCGGCGCTTGGTCTGCCCGACGGAAAAGCTGAGTACGCGGTTGACGTTCCCGACCACACGCCGGCAAAGAAAGCGCTGGTCATTGTCACGCAGGACAGAAACTTCGTAAAAACCGACGTCAACGAGCAGATCGCCATTCGCTCGCAGCTCTATTCGGCGTATCCGTACTTTGAAGCCGCGCTGGCTTCTCGCGCTGAGCGCTACATGGATCAGCGCAAACAGCTCTTTGAGCTGGAGGAAGAGGGTAGAGTGCTGGTGCTTGAGCCTCCCGAGCCAGTTGAAGTCAAAGTTAACGAGAAGTCCGGTGAGGCCCTGCTGTCTCTGTACCTGACAGGCCGCCAAGTTGCACTTGAGCGCCTAGAAGAGATTAAAAGTTTTATCGAGTAGAGTGTGTGGGCCGGCACTCGCATGGCCTGCGGTGGCTTGCACGCGACCTGCGCAGGAAGCACAAATTGACACGAAAAGAGTTTGTTTTGAAGACGCCAATGAACAAGTTTTTGAAGGTAATGTTTGCGCTGGTTATCGTTGCGATGACCGGTGCGGCAATTCTGCAAATTGTCGCCCCCGAGTACATGGGAAGCAACGCCGCTTATGGCATTTCGACCGGATGGCAGCGAGAGATTGGTTTTTGGAATCTTGCGGTGCTCATCATTTTGGTTACCACTTGTTTCCACTACGATTGGGTCTATCTACGTGCAATTTTGCTCGCGCTGATTCTGGGCGGCATTGGAATTGGAACCAATCACTTCATCCATTTTTTGAGCGCGCACGAGTCGGTAAATTTGGTAGGAGCTATCGAGAATTACGTTCTTGCAGTTGGTTGGATGATTGGCTGGAAGCTCGAATGTAACCGCAGAAAAGTCGAAGGCGCTTCCGAGTAACTGCGGAAAGGTCGCGAGCGTTTTGCACGACGGCGCTACGAGCGAGACGTTATGCCCGCGACGTTATGCGCGCCTGATTTTCTCGCCATGTCTGAACGATTTGCCGGAAAAGTGCTCCATGTCTGAGTGGTTTTGCCTGATTTTCTCGCCATGTCTGAGCTGTTTTACTCAGACGTGATGTAGTTTTCAGGCTCAAAATTTAGGGTCAAAGCGCCTATCTTTCACGCGCCTGATTTTGTCAAAGAATCTGTAAATTTTGCCTAAAAATGCAAAAGAATCTGTGGATTTGCCTGATTTCTGTAAAGAATCTGTGCCTCAAATACAGATTCTTTG
>CAKARX010000055.1:0-8605 GCA_916720745.1 uncultured Atopobium sp. | reverse complement strand
CGTAAACTCTACAAAAAGTTAGACTAAGTTTACATGTCTATGGATTTTTATCTTATATCAAGAAAGTCCGAGATAAACATAAACAAAATCCCCCGCGCCGAATTGGTGCGGGGGATCAGGTCAGCGTACTAATCTAGTAGTAGCTTATGCCTTTGCAACCTCGGTAAGGCTGGTAAGAATCTTCTCGTCTTTTTTATCCCACTTTGGAGCTGGACGCAAAAGCTGGAAGAGAATTGCTGCCAGGAAGATAAAGGCAACAACAGTCCACACACCAAAGGAGCCAAGAACGAAGAACTCCCAGAACTGATTAATCATCAGGCCTACAATCCATGCAAAAATGCACTGATAACCAATGGCAAACCAGAACCATTTAGAGTCGTTCATTTGTCGACGAATACTACCTATTGCAGCAAAGCAAGGTGCGTCAAGCATATTGAATGCCACAAATGCACACATTGCACCAACGTGGAGGATACCACCAGCATCAGTAAACATACCAGCAAAGCCAGACCACATAGTGACAGACTTCTCACTTGCATCGCCAAGGCCATAAAGAACGCCAAAGGTGGAAACAAGATTCTCTTTTGCAATCAAAGCAGAAATAGAAGCTACAGTTGCCTGCCAATTTCCAAATCCAAGTGGAGAGAAGATAAATCCAATAGAACCGCCAATAGCAGCAAGCAAAGAAAAGTCCATAACATTATCAGGAGCACCCTGAATACCTGGGAGATAGCCGAATACTCCATTTGCGCCGTCCCAGTTAGCCCAGCCAAAATTGGATAAAACCCAAATTCCAATTGCTGCAGCAAAAATAATGGTACCAGCTTTAATAATATACGCAGAAATACGCTCCCAAACATGCATTGCCCAAGACTTAAGAGAAGGCATGTGATAATCAGGAAGTTCCATGACAAATGGTGCTGGCTCTCCCTCAAAAGCCTTAGTCTTCTTTAGCATGATTGCAGAAATAACAATCATAGCTACACCCAAGAAATAAAAGGCTGGGGCAATCCACCAAGCAGTAGTTCCTCCAATAAGAACACCCATAATCAAGGCAATAATAGGCTGTTTTGCCGAACATGGAATCATAGTGGTAAGCATAATCGTCATGCGACGATCTTTCTCATTTTCAATAGTACGAGTAGAAAGAACGCCAGGAACACCACAACCAGAGGAGATAAGAAGTGGAATAAAAGACTTACCTGATAGACCAAAACGACGGAAGACACGGTCCATAACAAAAGCAACGCGGCTCATATATCCGCAGTCTTCCAAGAAACACAACATAACAAACAAGACAAACATCTGTGGAATAAAGCCAAGAACAGCACCTACGCCGCCGATAATACCGTCAACTACAAGACTGGTGATGACGGGGCTTGCGCCAGCACCCTCAAGAGCGCCGCGAGCAAGCGTAGGAATACCAGGGACATACATGCCGTACTCAGATGCCTCTGGCTCAGTAGCAGCGCCTTCAACAGCGGTCTTGAAGCCCGCAGCAGTTACGCCGCCCAGAGTCTGAAGTTCTTGACCTTCAGCAAGAATTGGGTTGCCGTTTGCGTCAAGCTGAAGAGGATTGTCGTCAGTATCAACGAAGTTGCCGTCCTCATCATGAACTGGTGCGCTCAGAGCAATAACGCTCTTCTTGGCAGTCTCTGCCTCAAAGCTGGTGATAGCGTCAGAATCCCACTGTTTAGCCGCGATTGCAGCACGAACCTCAGTGGTATCAATACCAGCCTCGTCAGCTGCGTTGAGATACGCGTCAATCTGGTCACCATAGTGATGAGAGTCAAACTCATCTTTTGCCTCATTATACTCGGCGTCGCCGATACCCATGAAGTGGAAACCCTTGTCAAACAGGTTGTCGTTGACCCAATCAGTAGCTCCCGTACCAACGGTAGAAATGGAGATGAAGTAAACAAGAGCCATGATGATGACGAAGATAGGAAGACCAAGGATACGGTTAGTAACAACACGGTCAATCTTCTCGGAAGTAGTCAGCTGCTTTGGAGCCTTCTTGACGCAAGCTGCCATAACGCCGGCAATCCACTCATAACGATCAGAAGTGATGATGGACTCAGCATCGTCGTCACGAGACTTCTCAACTGCAGCAATAATCTTCTCAAGCTCTGCGGTCTTCTCGGCAGAAAGGTTAAGAGGAGCAATTGCATTTGCATCGCGCTCAAAGACCTTAATGGAGTACCAACGAGAAAGAGTTGCAGGAGCAAGACCCTCGATTGCAGCAGCAATCTTGCCAAGAGCCTCTTCTACCTCTGGGGAGAAGCACTTAACGCCCTCAGCAGGAGTTCCCTCCTGGCCAGCCTTAATTGCAGTCTTTACCAGAGTATCAATGTTCTTGTTACGAAGTGCGGAGACCTCAACAACCTCAACGCCAAGCTGCTTAGAAAGCTCTGCGGTGTCAATGACGTCACCAGACTCCTTAAGAAGGTCAACCATGTTTAGGCCAAGGACAACTGGACGACCAGCCTCAAGAATCTGAGTAGTCAGATAAAGATTGCGCTCCAGGTTGGTAACATCGAGAAGGTCAATAATGGCGTCTGGGCGCTCATTAATGAGGTAGTCACGAGATACCTGCTCCTCAGGTGAATATGGAGACAGAGAGTAAATACCAGGAAGGTCGACAAAGGTGACGTCCTTATCGGCACGCCAGTTTGCCTGCTTCTTCTCAACAGTAACGCCAGGCCAGTTGCCGACGTAACCGTTTGAGCCCGTAAGCTCATTGAATAGGGTGGTCTTACCGCAGTTTGGGTTACCTGCAAGACCAATAATAGTCTTTTGTGCCATTAGGCTTCCTCTACCTTGTGAACGTCTACTACTTCAATGCTTGCAGCCTCATCCTTACGGATAGAAAGCTCGTAGCCACGAACTGTGAGCTCAATTGGGTCTCCCAGTGGTGCTACCTTTTTGACGTGAACCTCAGTACCCTTAGTAAGGCCCATGTCCATGATGCGACGTTTCACGGCGCCTACACCCTTTAGCGCAGCAACCGTGCAACTCTCCCCCACCTTAACTTCTTTCAGAGTTGCCATAACCTTCCTTTCATCGAAACACGTATTAAAAGCCGCGGGTTTTACCAGCAGCGCAATACAACAAAGTGTTTAGAGCGGAGAAACCATGATGTGCGAAGACATCTGACGGTTCAGTCCTAGTCGTGCACCCTTAACGCTGACAATAACATCACCATTGACACGTGAAATAACCTTTACCTCGGCGCCCTCAACAAAACCAAGTGTTGAGAGGTGCTGGCGAAGATCAGAAGCACCCTTAACCGTTACGATCAGCGCAGTCTCTCCCTCACCAAGCATGGCAAGAGGAAGAACTGGACCAGAATTTGCAGGACCCTGTGAGGTCTTTTCTGTATCCATGCATCCCCCAAAATAACGTAGGCAAACTAAGTTTGCTCTTTCGAACTTTTACTTCATTAGTATCAACTAAAAGTTAAGGTAATTCAACTTTCATTTAATAATTAAAGTAAAAATAAGGCGAGAAACACTGTCTACCAGTGGTTTCTCGCCTTGTAAATATTGCAACTTTATTTCAGGTAATACTAGTTTTACGTAAACATAAACGATTGTTTGCTCAAGCATACGGCAAGCGGCGTGATATCAGCCTGTATTCTGCAGACCTGCGGCAACACCAGACACGGTGCACAGAATTAGGTAGGTAATATTTGCACGCTCCTCTGGAGTAAGCATGTCATCTCTTGTACGAAGCTCAGATAGGGCATGTACCTGCGTAACCGAGAGAATATTAACAAACGGCAGACGCAGGCGGATAACAGGACCAAGCACGCGACGGTTCTCCAACGGCCACTTGTTACCGGTGATAGCAAGGACCCACTTGCGCGTCAACGACATCTCGGAGAGAACCATCTCTGAAAGCTCAGGGCGATCACCCAGAGCCAGATAAAGCCTTGCGATACGAGCATCAATTTTGGAGATTGACATCTCAATGTTGTCGATAAACGTAGTGAACAGCGGCCACTCTTTATATGCCTCGCGGAGGCGTTCGATATCCCCTACTGCCTCGCAGGCACTGCCCAGTCCGTACCAAGCAGCCAGGTTGATACGAGCCTGTGACCAGGAGAAAATCCAGGGGATAGCACGCAAGTCATCAAGAGACTTGGCGCCCAGGCCACGTTTTGCAGGTCTTGAACCAATAGGGAGAAGACCAATCTCTGTCAGAGGGGTAACAACCGAGAACCACTCAGCAAAGCCATCGGAGTGAATGAGCTCCAAAAAACGCTGCTTGGACGCTTTATCAAGCTCAGAAGCGAGCGAAGCAAACTTCACGTCTGTCTGGGTATTCTTCTGTTCAATAGAAGGTGCCATCTGAAGCAGTGTTGCTCCAGCAACGGACTCTACGTGACGGCGAGCAAGTGTTGGATCTCCATAACGAGCAAAGATAACTTCTCCCTGCTCAGTAAGTTTAAAGCGACCGTTTACTGATCCCTTAGGCTGAGACAAAACAGCACGGTTTGCAGGACCACCACCGCGACCAACTGCGCCACCACGACCATGCATCAAGATGAGGTCAATGGAGTTCTTCTCTGCCCACTCTGCCAAAGCAGCCTGAGTCTTATGAAGTACCAGTGTTGCCGTAGTTGGTCCCTCATCCTTCGAGGAATCAGAATAGCCCAACATAACCTCAAGCTTGCGGTCTGTCTGAGCAAGACGCGCCTGCACCTCAGGAAGCTGAATTACCTGGTCAAGTGTGGCAACGGCGTTCTCAAGGTCTTCAATTTGCTCAAAGAGTGGAATAACGTCTAGTACAGGAACATCCTCTTCATTTGCAAACGCAAGACGTGCAAGCTTATAGACATTCTCAACATCCTGAGCAGACTGCGTAAACGAAATAATATAGCGACGAGCAGCGTTGATACCGTTCTTCTTTTGAATTGAACCAATGGAGCGGAAGGTATCCAGCACTTCTTGAGTCATAGCATCAAGCTTGGCGGGTTTCTCGGCAGTTGATGGATGTGTTTCAATATCTGCAAGTGCGCGCTTGTGCACCAAAGAGTGCTGACGGAACTCCATCTCTACCAAGTGGAAGCCAAAAGTTTGAGCCTGCCAGATAAGCTTCTGAACAGGACCGTAGGCAATACGGAAAGCCCCTGCTTGAGCCAGGGAGTCCTGAATAACACGCAGGTCAGCAATAAACTCTTCGGCATTTTGATACATAAGATCAGCATTGCGCTCAATGGTGGCACTGAGTCGACCAGAAATAACGCGCATAGCCGCGCGATGCAGCTCAGATCCAGCCTTATCAATAGCCCTAGAGGTCAGGGCCTGGCTCATTTCTACCTGCTGTGCCCAAAGATTGACAAGCGCAGGCGAAGCTGGAGTAGAAATACCATCAAGCGTCAAGCCTCGACTGACTTCCTTGGTAGCCTGAGCCAGTGCCTGCAGTACGTGTACACGGTACTTCTCGGCAACTTGGCGAGAAACCAGGGCGGTAACATTAGGGTTACCGTCACGGTCAGAGCCAATCCAGCTACCTGGACGGAAAAATGGTGGGCAGACAGGCGACACACAACCAGCGTTTTCTCCCAGCACCCAGTTATCAAAGCGGCGATATACCGAAGGAACCATCTCAAAAAGGGTGGTATCAAAAATGTTGAGGACAGTATCTGCCTCCTCCAAAGGAGTTGGCTTTTTATGACCGATAGGAGACGTACGGAATAGGCCGTCAATCTCTTGCAGCATGCGACGCTCGTTTTCCACACGAGCAGGACCACCAAGCCTCTGACGCTCATCAAGAAGCTCTGAGATGGTGCGGATTCGGCGCTCAACGTTTTTACGACGAGCCTCAGTTGGATGCGCAGTAAAGACGGGGTGGAACTCAAGACGATTAAGACGTGCTTTTGCCTCTTCTTCACCGCACTCGTCAATAAGCTGTCTATATGCAACGGTTATCTCATTGATAGGGTCTTCTGCAGAAGATGGATCAACAGAAGCCTCACGAGAACGCAAGCTGGTAACGCGATAGTTTTCTTCACAAAGATTTGCCAAGTGAAAGAAAGTGACAAACGCGCGCATAAGAAGTACGGAGTCTTCCATGCTCAAATTATCAATAGTAGAAGCAAAGCGAAGGAAAGCATTAAGCGATTCCTTCTCTGAATCTACTTTGAGCACCGCATTGATTGCCTCAAGCAGCAAAGGTGCGCGAGTTGTAGACAAATCATCTGGTCCAGCTTTAATTGCCTCAACCAACAACGTGTCAAAACTAGTAAGAAGATCTGGATTGTACTCAGCAAGCACTTTTCTTACCAGGCGTAAAAAGAAGGTAAGGTTATCACGCAGAGGAGCTGGTGCTTTAAGCGCTTGAATAAGGGTGCGAGCAGCAGCAATCTCATTTCCACGTCGCTCAAGAAGCGACTGAGCTACCTCGGAAGTTGTTGCGCCATCGATGGGTTTCTCGTCAAAAGAAGCATTGCTGGACTCTAGATTTGAATCTTGAGGATTGCCTGCCATGCTCATCCTTTCGTCACATGACTCAGAATACGTACTATCTACCATACCCTTTTGTAACAATCTTCGCACGATTGTTTGTCAATCTGTTACCTAATGTACATCGTGGACTACAATCGATACAACAAATAAAAATTGATATATCAAAGTTTCTGACCACGCTAAAGAAGATCTTAGGTTTTACATGCTCAATCCATTCAAGAAAAGTCGTACTGCGTACAACAATTCTTCCGTCCATAAGCAGGTAGCGCGTCTACGCACACCTCGCTATGAGCTTGATGACTCCGGTGCAAACGGGAGTCAACCTGGCATCGTGGTTACATGGTGGACCAGGCTTCTGTCTGCGGTAGTCTCTGGCGATATTGCCAATCAAGACGAGCAATACCTAGCACATCAAACGTCCCAGGACTATATTTTTAATGCTCTTGGACAAGGCGCCTGGGGTGCACTTTTTCCTCTTCTGACCGTTGTCTGTTCTCAGCTTGTTGGCATTGAGCAGGCAGGCCTTTTCTCCATGGCATTTGTTGTGGCAACACTTTTGTTATTTGTTGCCCAATACGGCGTCCGTACCTATCAGGTTTCTGACCTAACCGAACAGCGCAGTTTTTCTGATTACCAGATTCAGCGTGCAGCTACCGTTGTTGTCATGGTGACAGCTGGCCTTATTTGGTGTTTCTTCAAAGGCTACACCGAGCCCATGTTTTCTATCTGCACAGGAGCTTTGCTCTTTAGGGCAGTTGACGGTATGGCTGATGTCTATGAAGGTCGTCTGCAGCAAAAGGACAAGCTCTATCTAGCAGGACTCAGTCAAGCGCTTAGGTGTAGCTCAAGTTTTATTCTCTTCACGCTTGTGTTATTTGTTACCAGAAATCTTGTGTGGGCAAGTTGGAGCATGGGTATTTGCGCTCTTGTTACCTTGGTATTTGTTTCTGCTCCCCTAGCCATTCTTGAGACCGATAAAAGCGTGCGCTTTAAGCTTGCAAACATCAAAGATATCTTTGTGCAATGTTGGCCTCTCTTTTTGGCGCTTTTCCTCTACAACCTTATTGACTCGCTGCCAAAGTTTGCCATGGAAGGCGCGCTCTCTTACAGCAATCAGTTGTACTTCAACGCACTCTATTTCCCCGCTCACACTATTTTGATGATTTCTACACTCATCTACAGGCCACAGCTCTTTAAGCTTGCCAGCCTGCTAGAAACCTCTATCCACAATCCTGTTAATAAGAAGCGCTTTGGCGTAATGGTACTTGCCCTGTTTGGAGCTATTGCCGTTGTCACCGCAGGTACTGCAGCATTTGTTGAGTTCATTGGCATTCCTCTTAACAGCTTCTTGTATGGTGTTGATTTTGAGCAGTATCGTGGACTCGCACGCATTATGGTAGCCACGGGTGGCCTTTGTGCTGCAATCGACTTTTTGTACCAGCTCATCACCATCATGCGAGCTCAAAAGGCAGTTACGCGCGCCTACCTTATTTCATTTGTTGTATCCATCCCTATTATCTGGATGATGGTCAGCTTTACTGGTCTTAACGGCGCAGTTATTGGTAGCTTCTCCTCTATCCTTATCCTCTTCTTGCTGCTCATTAGCGAATACGCTGTAGCACGCCTAAAGAGCTAACCAACGCGGTCAAGGCTGAAGAGCCATAAACTACCCCGTTTTCTAACGCAAAATCCCTCTGCTCCATATCTTGGAACAGAGGGATTTTTTGTACATAAGGCGAGAAAACCTACTGCTTGACGGGTTTCTCGGCAACAATCTTAGAAGGAGCAAGCACCACCGATGGTGCAAGCAGCTGCAGCGGAGCCATCGTCTGAGTCATCGTTTGAACCAGAAACGTGGAAGACCTCGGAAAGGTAGTTGATGATGTCGCCGGACTCATACATTGCCTTGTCGTCAATGAACAGACATGGGACCTGACGCTTACCGCCAACCTCAATAAGGCGCTCACGTGCTGCGTCATCAGCAACGATATCGTGCATAGGAAGCTCAATGTTGTTCTGCTCCATAAAGGACATGACCTTGTGGCAGTATGGGCAGGTTGGCTTATAGAAAAGCTCAAGATTCTGAGTAGCCATAAAAACTCCTTTTGTTAGTAATTACTACTACTTTGTCT
>CAKARX010000054.1:0-8616 GCA_916720745.1 uncultured Atopobium sp. | reverse complement strand
GCAAGCTCTGCATCAATGTCAGCCTGATTAAGCGGGCTTACCGTAACCGTAAGTGTCTTGGAAACAGATACCTCGGGATTTTCTTTATCGGTAACGGTCAGAGTGATGTCTACCTGCTGCGCGGAAGCAGAAGGCAAAGGCTGGTACACCGTTCCTCTATAGCCATTGAACGTAATAGCAGCATTGGAGGAAGTGTACGTAAACTGATAGCGCTTTCCGTCCAAGCCAAAGTTTTTTGGCGTAGGCATCTGCAGGTCGTCTGTAACTGCCTGGGCATTAATTGAGTGATTGGTATACACATCTTTAATGCTTGATGCCGAGAAACGCCTGTTAATGCGCCTCAACAGATTATTCTGTGCATCATTAATAGCCGAAGGGTCCCCGGGAACCGTTATGGTAAAGGTTTTCTGATAGTTTGTCTGAGGAGCGTCGGAGCTGCTCAAAGAGACATTTGCAGTCAGTGTTACCTGCTTGTCACGAATGCCGCGGGTAACTGTTGCCTTATAAGGCTCAGTGCCATATCCATCAATGCGAACGACAGAGGTATCTGAGCTAGTCCAAGTGACCTTAGACCATGCAAGTTGGTTTCCATCTGCGGAAACAAGCTTATGTGGAAGGGTAAAGTCTGAAGTTACAGAAGATTCATTCTGTCCTGCCGCGTATGATGGCGCAAGGTTTTGAGATACGTCAGCAAGTTGCGCCTGAGATTTTGCCTCATCCCAAGGAATTAAAACATTGCAGGTATATTGGACGGTCTTTCCATCTTTAGAAAGTTCAAAGGTAACTTTTGCCTGACGGAGGATAAGAGTGCTTCTCTGGTTAGTAAAACCGGCCGCATCCATCCAGAAGTACTCAATAGAACCATTAGTTGCAAAATCAGTAGAAATGCCTGCGTGAGCATATGAAGCTGTCGAAGACATCTGAACAGATGCCACTCTAACGTTAACCTCTCCAGCACCAATGCGACGCAGCTCTTCTGCAACCATGGTGTTGAGGTTAGTATCTACACCATAGCGAGGTTTTGGCTTATAGAAGGAATTAGTCAAAGTTTCTACTGCCTGGTCCAGTGTTTTGTGTGGATAGTCAGTCTCATTTGTGGTTGCTGCAACGCCAGGGCCTGTCTCTTCAGAGGTTGTGGTTGCACCACTTGTAGCCTCTACCGTACCAGAAGCAGCTTCCGTACCAGAAGCGTTATCCTGAGCAGTAAGAGCATTCTCTGCTGAGGAGGTTGCAGTAGCAGTAGTGGTCAACTCCCCCGCTGCTTCTGCGAATGCAGGAGCTGGTAAGAGCGCAAGCACTAAAAGTATGGAGAAAAGGCTATTGAGCGCCTTTTTAAACATGCTTCTAATTCCTTCCAACTTGTGGTGAATTTAGCCTTCTTGCCAAAACAAGCACCACAATTCCAAGTACAACTAAAGGCAGACTGAGCAACTGTCCCATGGTAATAAAGCTGCCAAAGAGATAGCCAAGCTGCTCGTCAGGAACACGGACAAATTCCACGACAAACCTAAAAATGCCATAGAGCATCAAAAACGTTCCAATGAACGTTCCTTGTGGACGAGGAGGGTACTTCCTAGAAAGGACGTACAAAATGGCAAACATCACAAGGCCCTCGAGAAGTGCTTCGTAGAGCTGAGAAGGGTGACGATAGACCGCTCCTCCCGTCTCAAACATAACTCCCCAAGGCAAATCTGTTGGCTTTCCCCAAAGCTCACCGTTAATGAAGTTTGCGCAGCGTCCAAAGAAAAGACCAAGTGGTGCGCCAATAACTCCCAGGTCACAGATGGTAGGGATAGAAAGACCCGATGCCTTGCAGACAATAGAGCCGCCAATAATAGCTCCTACGAGGCCTCCATGGAAACTCATACCGCCTTGGCTTAAAGCAAATGCGTCAAGTGGATGAGCTACGTAATAACCCGCACCGTAGAAAATAACGTAGAACAGACGGGCGCCCACAATAACGCCAAACGAGATGCCAACCATCAAATTAAGCACGTCATCAAGGGTAACGTTAAGTTTCCAGCGCTGAGCAGTTCTATACATAACTACGCCAGCAAGCACAAAGCCCACCAGATATGCCAGACCATACCACCTGATAGACAGCGGACCCAGAGAAAGTGCTACTGGGTTTAATGAATGATAGAAAGCATCAAGCCACACAATACGTCCTACTTACTAAAACTACTTTGAAAGAACATGCGAAGGAGTTGCTCCGCGCTGACCCTGATAATGGCTACCAAGATCTTTGCAGCCATAAGGACGCTCAACAGGAGAGCTCATACGCTCAAAGGAAAGCTGACCAATCCTCATGCCAGGATGCAAAATGATTGGAAGGTTAGCTACGTTAGAAAGCTCCAATGTGAGTTCTCCGTCCCAACCTGGATCAACATAACCTGCAGTTGAGTGAATCATAAGGCCTAAGCGACCCAAGGTAGACTTACCTTCAAGTTTGCCAAGGATATCGTCAGGAATAGCAATGCGCTCAAGCGTAGTACCAAGCGCAAACTGACCAGGATGAAGAACAAAAACTTCTCCTTCAGGAACATCAATTGACTCAGTAAGACCCTCTTGAGCTACAAGTGGATCAATTGAGGTGTGCGTAGAATTGCGGAAAATTCTAAAGTTTGAGCCAAGACATACGTCAACCGATGCAGGCTGCACATTTTTCTCGCATAAAGGCTCAATAACGATACGACCAGCAGCAATCTCGGCTTTAATGTCGCAATCAGAAAGAACCACAACGTCCACCTTTCTTACGTCATACAAATGTATGGTCAGAAAAACTAATTATCCGTTTATATAAAATATCACGCCCTACGCAATAATGTGCGGGGCGTGATATATAAATTTTGTAATTACGCAGGTCAATTATGGTTCACCACAACTTCTCTGCATAAAAAACACGTTTATGCGCATGAAGCTCACAACCGATAAGCGTCAAATGTTCACTTTTGACGCCGAGCGATAACTTACAGCATTGCAGGCTGAACGCGCTTTACACCAGGAACGTGCTCAATCAGGATACGCTCAATACCCTCAGACATGTCGTATGCAGACATTGGGCAGCCGGCGCAAGAACCAGTCATCTCAAGCGTAACGGTGCCGTCATCACTTACATCGATAAGCTCAACGTCGCCACCGTCGGTCTGAAGGCTCTGGCGAATAACATCAAGGGTTGCATTCAAAAGGTCACGATTAATGGCCATGTTTGCTCCTACTCAAATCTACTCAAAGCGCGTCCGCGCTCAAAACTTACAACAAGGATATCCTACCCAAAATTTCAAACTTATTTCTTGCCTATCCAATTGGCGAGAAAAGATGTCCAACTGACGCATCTTTCAGACGTGCAGGCAATGATGCACCCGACGCTGTCGCCGCAATCGCCGCAGCTACACGAGAGGTAGCCTCTCTTGTCTGCTCCGCGCTCAAAAGTGTTGCGTCCACCATGAAGCGCTTCACACCACAAGACAGCATCTCGGCCATCTCTGGCACGCCGTCAAAGAGCTTAGGGCTCCAAATCTTGGAGCGACCATGTCTGTCAGTCCTTACGGGCATGTAATCGTTATCAATACCTCTAAGCGTATGCTCCTCAAGACGCAGCTTACAGGCATCGCAATCGTGGATACACTTGCCCGTAGACATCAAAATACAGTGCTCAGTTGTCATGGTACGAATACGGCCGCTGACCATATAACCCACAGGAATCGAGGCGTTTCTCGCCATGTGGCAGATCTCTTGAAGGGTAAGCTCGGAGTTGAGCCAGACGCCTTCTGCACCCATGTCGGCAAGCGCCTGCAAAGCGTAGTCGTTGTGGACTGGAATACACTCGCGCACCTCAGGGATGGCTCCGCGCTCAACAGCCAGCGCCAGCTCGGAGATGTTTCCCACGGCAATCGGCTTACCTGCAGCAACGTAGGGATCCAGGCGCATATGGTCAATCTCGCGACATACCTCATCAAGCCATGGGGTTACCTTGGCGAGAAGATCCTCTGGCCACGAAGTCTCTGCGAGCGCATCGGTAGTTGCATACAGACGATCTGCTCCCGCCTTGAGCGCAACACGTGCCTGCTCGGGAGTTTCAACCAGAACACACACCTCTGCCTGCAACGCATTTGCCTTTGCAGCCGCCTCATCCAAGGCAAAAAGCTTCTCTTTGTCTTGGGCTTCTCGCTCCTTTTGATAGGCAAAACGGGAAAGCGGAGCAATCTTCTGCTCGCGGTTCTGGTATTCTTCCAAAAGCGCAGCCTCGAGCTGCTCACATGCCGCGGCGCGGACCTTGTGGACAGCACTAAAGCTCATGCCGCACGTATCGTCCATCTGGACGTCAAAGCTTACGGCCTCAAACGGCGAGGTTCCCATGCGGCCAACGTGCTCAATAAGCTCGTCAGAGGTTACCGCCTTAGTGCGGGCCTCCTCCACCACAAAGCCCTCAGCAGACGCACGTGCAACGCCGTCTGCAGTAGCGAGTGTCACCGTAAAGGGCTGGCCAATGCGGGCAATAATAGCCACGTCAACGGCTCGTTTACGAGGATATTCTAGTGAAGAAATCTGCTCAGCTGCTACACGCGCCGCTTCAGAGCGAATAATACGTACCGTAGAGCCGGTCTGCATAACGCGAGAAGTGCGAACGGTAACTGTCTGACCAGGCTCAACATCAATAGGACAAAGAGCGGTCAGGAACTTGTCAGGCTCATCGAGCGGCCTAATTTCAAGCAAGTCATTCTTGCCAATAGGCGCGTGTGCAATAAGGTCAACATCTGCCTGCTTGTAGCGGCGCAGCTTAACACGGCCACCATTCAGACCACTCTTGCGCTCAAGAGCATCCTCAAGTGGGCGTCCGCCGGTGACCTCACCAACAATCTCACCGCGGTTGTTGGAGCGCTCGTAGCTCATCATCTCGTTACCAGCGGTGCCATGCAGGTACGCGTTGGTCAGGCCGCGGTTAAATGAGCGCTTGAGCAAGCGGTGGCGGCGCGCCACATCGGCTTGGTTGTCCACGCCCTTCTCGGCAGCATCAATTGCCTGACGATACGAAGACACCACCGAGTACACGTACTCAGGCGCCTTCATGCGGCCTTCAATCTTAAGCGAGCCAACGCCCGCCTCAATCATATCGGGCACGTCATCAATAGTGCAGTAATCCTTAGGGCAGAGCAGTCTATCAATGCCACCCATCGAGACAACTTCATGCTTAGAGTTGAGCAGCTCATAGGGCAGACGGCACGGCTGCGCGCAAGCTCCGCGGTTAGCAGAGCGGTCTCCACGCATAGATGACATGTGGCAGATGCCCGAATAGCAAAAGCACAGGGCACCGTGACCAAAACATTCCAGCTCAACACCAAGCTTAGAAATGGTAGAAATTTCTTCTTTCGTAAGCTCTCTGGACAAGGTAACGCGGCCCACGCCAAGCTTTTTACAAGCAGCAACACCGCGCGTATCGTGGATGTTTGCCTGCGTTGATACGTGGCATTCAATCTCTGGCCAGGTCTTTCTTACCTGAGCCATAAGGCCCCAGTCCTGGATGATAAAAGCATCTGCACCAAGAATCCACGCGCGACGAATCAAGCGCAAAACACGCTGCATTTCGTCCCACTTAACAACAACGT
Source organism: uncultured Atopobium sp. (assembly GCA_916720745.1). Taxonomy (GTDB): domain Bacteria; phylum Actinomycetota; class Coriobacteriia; order Coriobacteriales; family Atopobiaceae; genus Lancefieldella. The sequence goes on along the minus strand of CAKARX010000054.1, from coordinate 3,010 downwards.
TCACGGTGACGTATACGCGAGCGCCAGCTAGATGAGCCTGTCTGCACGCACGCGCAAACGACTCGTCGTCAAAGTTGTCCGCACCGCGGCGGGCGTTGAAGTTGTTGCCCAAGCCGCAGTAAATAGCATCTGCACCACCAGCAAGAGCTGCGGTAAATGGAGCAGGACCTCCCGCTGGGGCGAGAAGTTCCATCTGGGTTGCACGAGGGAGCGGCGAAGACGAAAGTTCTTTATCAGAAGCTTCCTCTGTCCACTCTGGCTCGTTCATGCGATTAAGCTCGTGAGCTGTGGATTCTCGCTCACGACGATTACGTTCGTTCATACTACCTAACTTGCCTTTAGCGCTTACTACTTCTTAAGTGAAGAAAGTGCTGGATGAATCTTATCTTTGTCGGAAAGAATAACTTTTGCAGGATCTAAGGTTTTCTCGCCAAGAAACGCTGGCCACTCAACGCCAAGCTCTGGATCATTCCACATAATGCCGCCCTCATCACCTGGGTGATAGATGTCGTCACACTTGTAGCAGAACTCCGCAGTCTCGGAGAGTACCAAGAAACCGTGGGCAAAGCCGCGAGGAACAAAGAACTGCCTGCGGTTCTCCGCGGACAAAACAACGCCTTCCCACTGACCCCAGGTTGGACTTCCCTCTCGCAGGTCAACCGCAACATCAAAGACAGTGCCGGAGATTACGCGCACAAGCTTTGCCTGTGGATGCTCAATCTGGAAGTGAAGGCCGCGGAGCACGCCCTGAACGGATGAGGACTGATTATCCTGTACAAACGAAGCGTCAATGCCGCCAGCAACAAAGTTTTCTTCACGGTAGGTTTCCATAAAGCCACCACGAGCATCACCGTACAGCTTTACGTCCACAACCTTTACACCTACAATCGAGGTGTCATAAAACGTAAAATTGCCCGACTGAATAGGGTTTTTAAGCTCTTTTGGAAACTCCATAGCGTTCACCTTTCGATTTCTTTAGGTAATCTACTATATACGAGTCAAGATTAATTCAGCTTTTGAGCTATGATATTCATGCAGTTAACGTGTAATTTGCAATTCAAAGGATGCTCGTGAGAATTCTTGCAGTCGTTCCCGCTTACAACGAAGAAGCCTGCATTGCTTCAACTATTACAGAGTTGTGCCAGGTAGCCCCTCAAGTTGATTACATCATAATCAACGACGGCTCCGCTGACCGCACACTGGACATCTGTAAAGAGCGTGGATTTAACTACCTTAATTTACCTGTTAATGGTGGTCTTTCTGCTGGCTTTAGGGCCGGTATGCGCTATGCAAAAGAGCATGGCTACGATGCAGTGGTGCAGTTTGACTCCGATGGCCAGCACAGGCCTGAGTACATTGCTCCTATGGCCCAGGCAATGGTAAACGAGGGAGCAAACATTGTTATTGCTTCCCGTTTTGTCACCAAAGCTCGCGGAAATTCTCCCCGAGAGATTGGCTCCAAGCTGATTTCTTGGCTTATCAAAACAAGCACGGGTCAGACCATCACTGACCCTACGTCAGGCATGCGTATGTACGACCGCGGCCTTATTGAGACGTATGCGCGCTCCTTTGACTTCTCCCCCGAACCAGACACTATCTCGTTGCTGATGCGCCGCGGCGCAAAGGTTGTCGAGATTGAAACTGAAATGCGTGAGCGTCAGGGCGGCGAGTCCTACTTGAGCTTCTATAACTCAATTATGTACATGGCTCGCACGTGCCTCTCACTTTTGCTCTTCCAGTGGTTTAGATAAGGTGGCACCATGACTTTAGTTCTCAGAATTCTGCTGCTTATTGGCGCCCTTTTTGCCATGGGCATTGTCATCAATAGCGTCCGTAAATCAAAGATTCGCATCTCCGACTCTGTATATTGGGTTGTTTCTGCAGGAATCCTTGTTTTGTTTGCGCTTATTCCCCAGCTTGCCTATTTCTTCTCAAGTCTGTTTGGCTTTATGAGCCCTGCAAACTTTGTTTTGCTGCTGGTTATTGTGATGATCCTCATCAGGCTCTTCCATCAGTCCTGCGCAATCTCTAAGCTCACCTATAAGGTTGAGCAGCTTTCTAGTGAGCTTGCTCTGCGTGATAAAGATGCACGTGACGAGAAGAACCTTGATTTTGTAACTGATCTAAACCAGCGTACCCGTGTGTAAACGACACGTCAGCTCTCTGACGGCACGCTCACACAGGCAATATCTTAAAAAGTCCGCTTACGCAGCGGACTTTTTCTTTTGATCTTTAAATCCCAAGAAGCAGAAAATGCCAAATACCAGAGCGAGAATTGCAAGCGAAGCATCATAAAGCACACACGCTCCCATGATGCCAAAATTGCCCACAAACCATCCCCCGGTAAGCGCAGCAAAGCCTGCACCTGCAGCGTAGCTTACAAAGACGGCAACCTGCTTACGCATAGTTACTACGGCATAGTACAAAATAACGGTAAGAGCATTGAGCAGACCACCAAAGAGCAATAGCAAAAGCTCTAACTTATATGGCTCAAAATCAAGACCATACAAAAGTCCAAGCACCGGAGCTCCTAGAGGCCAAGCCAGGGCCATAGAAACAACAGTAGCCAAGGCAACTACGGCAAAGCCCTTAAGAATCAGGCCCACAAACTGCTTGTCTTGCTGATTGTTCCAATATTCGGCCATTTGAGTGAGCAGTGGCTTAAAAACAAAGTTACTTAAAAGATTGATAACCATGGCTGGCATGGCCAATGCCGTAAAGAACGTAAGAAGCGCCTGATCGCTCAAAGCACCCAGTGCATAGCGAGGAGCACCAACAACGTACGTTAGCAAGAATGAACCAGCAAATAAGGGAACGGTGGTAACCAACAGCTTTGTAATTTGCTTAAAGTCAAAGGTAGGCTTAAGCGTTGCCATCTTCTTAGTAGGAGGAATGACAAGCGCAACCATAACTACCAGTGATGCAACAAAAGAAAGAGCAGCACCAACAAGCAAATTCTTTGTAAGAAGCACACCTACCGCAAAGCCAACAACGGTTGCAAGAACACGAT
>CAKARX010000053.1:0-8708 GCA_916720745.1 uncultured Atopobium sp. | reverse complement strand
CTGTTTCTCAGGCACTGGTAGATACCTGTGCGTTTGCAGTTGTTCGCGTCCCAACAGTTGAGCGTGGTATTGAAATTGCTGAGGGTCTTGCAGAAGGCGGCGTTCATGCAATGGAGATTAGCTACACCCTGCCAAACGCAGGCGAGGTTATTGCTGCAATTAGAGAGCGTCTTGGCGACAAGATGATTGTTGGCGCAGGTACTGTTATGGAGCCAACAACTGCTCGTCTTGCTATTATGGCCGGCGCTCAGTTCATCGTTGCTAACTGCGGATCTGATGAGGTTGCTCGTATGTGTAACCTGTATCAGATTCCTTACGCACCTGGTTGTACTACTATGACCGAGGCAAACCACAGTCTTGAGATGGGCGCTGCCTTTATCAAGTGCTTCCCAATTTCTAACGTCTATGGTCCTGAGCTGGTTAATCTCTTTAAGACCCCAACTCCTTGGATGCCTCTGATGGCTTCTGGCGGCATTAATCTTGACAACCTTACCGAGTGGCTTGAGCGCGGCGTTGATTGCTGCGGCATGGGAAGCCTGCTTACTAAGGGCTCAAAAGAGGAGATTGCCGCTAACGCAGCTAAGGTACGTGCCATCATTGATGAGACACGTGCAAAGATGCAGACTGCATAAGTAACGCTTTTCTCGCGATTGTCAGACCGCCTCTTCAGTAGAGAAGAGGCGGTTTTTCTGTGGATGAACTGCGTGACGTATAACATACCTGCACTTTTGGTAAAATAAACTCTGTATCTGTCTCTTCGGAGTAAGAAAAGGAGCAACTGTGGCTAATCATTTTCGCACTGATGAGCAACAGGAGTCCTCGTTTGATGACCGTTTTGGGGTAATTTCTCAGGATGATCTGAACCAGCTTGACCAGCAAGACGTTGTGGCTGATCAAGTTGAAACCCAGGACTTTTCTGCTGATGTGCCAGTGGCCCAGGCTGCTGAACCTGTAACAACTGTATCTGATCCATTTGCTTCAGGAGTAGAGCCTGTACACGTGGTAACTGCTGAACAGCAAAATAACCCTGAGCAGGCGCCTCTTGATCGCGCAAAGTTCTTTGCTGACCTTGCTCAAGACGCACCTCAGGTTGAGCGCACTGGTACTCCTACCATCTCTTTTAAGGGTGCCTCGCTTGTGTATCCATCACAGCCAAACCGCCCAGCACTGGATAACATCAGCGCTGATATCTACCCAGGCGAGTTTGTCTTTGTAGTTGGACACTCTGGTTCCGGTAAGTCGTCTCTCTTGCGCCTTATTACGCGCGAGCAGAAGGCAACTCACGGACAGGTTATTGTTGCTGGTCAGGATCTTACGCGCATGCGTAACTCCAAGGTTCCGTATCTGCGCCGCCAGATTGGTACCGTCTTCCAGGACTTTAAGCTTCTGCCCGATAAGACCGTCTATGAGAACGTTTCTTTTGCACTTGAGTGCATTGGCAAGCCTCGTTCTGTTATTAAGGTGCAGGTTCCTGAGGTTCTGCGTCTGGTAGGCCTTGGCCAGAAGATGGACGCTTATCCAGATCAGCTTTCTGGTGGTGAGCAGCAGCGTGTTTCTGTTGCTCGTGCAATGGTTAACCGCCCACCACTGCTTATCTGCGACGAGCCTACGGGTAACTTGGACCCAGCAATTTCTTTGGGCATCATGAAGCTTCTTGACCGCATTAACCGTGCGGGCACTACGGTTGTAATGGCAACACACGATCGCGAGATGGTTGACTCTATGCGCAAGCGCGTTATCGCACTTGAGGCTGGTCACATTGTCCGCGACCAGGAGAAGGGAGGCTATGGCTACTATGGGGCTCTCTAATTTTGGATACTCTCTGCGTGAGGCCGGAAGCCACTTTAGAAGGAACTGGTCTACCGCTCTTGGTGCAATCGTAACCATCTTCTTGTCACTGTTCATCATCGGCTTGTTTATTCTTGGCTCCGCTCTTATCGAGAACATGGTAGGAAGTGTCGAGAATCGCGTTACTATCCAGGCATTTCTTTCTGATGATGCAGATCAGTCTGCAGTAACTGCTTTCCAGCAAGAGGTTCAGAGCTGGGATACGGTTGAGTCCGTAACCTATAAGAGCAAAGATCAGGCTCTTGAGGAGTATCGCACTACCATGAGCTACCGCAATGCTTCCGATGCGGTTTCTGCTCTTGATGGTCAGAATCCTATTCCTGCATCTCTTGTGATTAAGCTCAAGGACCCTAAGGATGTTCAAGACGTTGCCCAGCGCATTGCCTCTTCATCATCTTTTGCAGCTATTGCGGATAACAAGAGCAATCCATCTGGTGATGTTCAGTATGGTCGTGAGACCGTTGAGCGCCTGTTTAGCGTAACAGCATACATTCGTATTGGCGCTATTGGCCTTGTTGGACTTCTAGTGTTTGTTGCCTTTGTCTTTATTAACAACACCATTCGCCTTGCTATTAATGCTCGCCGTCGTGAGATTGCAATCATGCGTCTGGTCGGTGCATCTAACGGCTTTATTCGCGGACCATTCCTTATGGAAGGTGTGCTTGAGGCACTTATCGGCGCTCTTCTCGCCATTGCTGTTTTGGTTGTTGGAGCCCACATGCTTCTTCCTGTAATGGCAGAGAGCATGACCTTCTTGACCTTTGCTATTCCTACAACGGTCATGTTGGGTATGAGCGGCCTCCTGCTGCTTTTGGGCCTGCTGCTGGGACTCTTTGGTTCTGCTATTGCTATGGGTCGCTACCTGAAGGCATAGCAACTAAGCAACCTGGTGCTTCAATTGGCAAAGTGAAGTATCAATTAAGAAAGTTTTTTGCATAAAGATTGCAAGGTAAGACCTCGTGAAAACCGTTCACGGGGTCTTTTTACGTTGAACGGTATTTACCAATTTGCAGGTAGGATGATATTTTTAAGGGTGAATTATTAGGCCACGTACTTGAATGGGGGCCAAGTATGGAGACCAACCTGCACAAATTCCAGGCTTTTACTTCCGCGGCGTATCACAGTAGCTTTACGGTGGCGGCAGAAGAGCTGGGATGCACTCAGTCGTCTATTAGTCGCATGGTGGCAAGTCTAGAAAAAGAATGGGATGTCCGCTTGTTTAACAGACATGGCGGCTATGTAAGTCTGACTCCTGAGGGAAAGACGCTTTTGCCTGTTGCAGAAGAGGTGTGCCAGGCATACAGCAAGTTGAGCAATCAAGTGAATCGCGTCAGCGCCATTGAGATGGGCGATCTTGTTATCGCAGCGCCTTCGAGCTTTCTTTCACGAGCACTGCCAGGTCATTTGAAGAAGTACATGACCGATCATCCAAACATCAAAGTTGAAGTTATTGAGTGTACGTATGGAGAAGCCCTGCGTCTTATTAGCAAGGGTAAGGTGGATATTAGTTTTACTATGACTCGCGCAACTGAGCAGGGATTTACTTCAACTTTATTTGATCATGATGAGGTTATTGTTGTTTCTCAAAAGGGACATTACGAGAAGGACCTTGAGACAATTCCTGTTAAGCGTCTTATTGAAGAACCCTTTATTGTTGATATTGAGACAGCTCCTCTGCTTCAGAAGCAGCTCAAAAACGCACGTATGACATTTGCATCATCGGATTCATTCACCATTATGTCCATGGTAGAGTCGGGTCTTGGTGTAAGTTTGTTGCCACTTGAGGCAACAAAAGGTACAAATTTTGATATTGATGTACATCATCTAGAAACTCCCGTACATCGTAATGTCTTTATTACACATCGTGTAAAAGGCGAGATGTCGCGCACTACAGAAGAGTTTTTAAAGTATTTGGGTTAAAGATTGATACATAGTTGTGTACGTTAACTATTTGAAAATTGCATAACTGTTATTAGATTTTGGTAAAGATGTAAAAAGATTTAACTACCGCTCGCGGTTGTAGCTTTCACGCTTACGGGTTTATCTGACACCCAGAGGGTGCTCCTCCTTTTTTCGAATCGCTTCGGATGCAAATATAGACACATCAAGTTCTTCGTCCGAGTAATGACGGGAAGGAGTGGGACATGGCAGAAAATGCCGAGGCACCTGAGATGCAAAAGTCGTTGAGTCTATTCAACTTCTTTACCATCGGATTTGGTGCGATCATTGGTACCGGATGGGTGCTCCTGGTAGGCGACTGGATGGTTCTTGGTGGAGGACCATTCCCCGCGATGATCGCATTCGCAATTGGCGCAATTTTCCTTGTACCAATTGGATGTGTTTTTGGCGAGCTCACTGCTGCTATTCCAATTTCTGGTGGCATCATTGAGTACGTCGATAGGACATTCGGCCGCCCAATGGGCTTCTTTACCGGCTGGATGCTTCTTCTGGGCAACGCTCCACTATGTCCTTGGGAGGCAATTGCTATTTCCACGCTTCTCACCGACCGTTTTGGTGCATTCCCTGTTCTTTCTTGGCTGAGGTCCGTTAAGCTCTACACCATTCTTGGTGCAGATGTTTACCTGTGGCCAACAGTTATCGCTCTTTGCTTTGCTATCCTGGTCATCTTCCTTAACTTCAAGGGCGCTGGCGCAGCAGCTAAGCTTTCGAGCTTCCTTACCAAGGCTTTGCTGACTGGTATGATCCTTGCAATGGTTATCTCCTTTGCAACTGGTTCTCCAAGCAACGGCCTCCCCGTCTTCTCCCAGGCAACTGAGGTTGCTGGTGGCGAGGGCACAAAGGCTACCAGCTTCTTTGGTGGCATCATTGCAGTACTTGTTATGACTCCATTCTTCTACGCTGGTTTTGACACCATTCCACAGCAGGCAGAAGAGGCTTCTGCTGACCTTGACTGGAAGAAGTTTGGTATCATCCCTGCACTTGCACTTATGGCATCTGGTGTCTTCTATCTCATCTGCATCTATGCATTCGGAACCATGATTGACTGGCACGAGTTTGTTAAGTCTTCTGTTCCTGCACTTGCAGTTCTCGAGCGCATCAACCTGTTCTTCTACATTGCAATGCTCATCATTGCAACACTTGGACCTCTGGGCCCAATGAACTCCTTCTTTGGTGCTTCAACTCGTCTGATGCTTGCTCTTGGTCGTAAGAAGATGCTCCCAGAGGCATTCGCAAAGCTTGACCCTAAGTCCGGCGCACCTCTGACCGCAAACATGTTCATGGCTGGCCTGACCCTTGTTGGTCCATTCCTTGGTCGCAACATGCTCGTTCCTCTGACCAACGTTGCTTCTCTCGGCTTCATCTTTGCATGCACCATGGCTGGCGTTGCCTGCCTGCGCCTGCGTCAGACCGAGCCAGACCTGCCTCGTCCTTACAAGGTCAACGGTGGTATCGCAGGTATCATGGCTGCAATTCTTGCTGGTAGTATCATCATCGGCCTGATGGTTGTTCCTTTCAGCCCTGCAGCTCTGAAGCCAGTTGAGTGGATCATCACCATTTCTTGGATTGTCATTGGTATGGCCATCTTCATGATCTTTGGTCGTCAGTCTGAGAAGGCAGCAGCATAAGTTGCTTGCAAGCTCTAAAGGTTTCATCGGTACGTTGAACTAAGCACGTTATTTGTTTCTTTAGTTTGGATTTTTTTGCGCCCAAAAAGGGTGGGCGCAAAAAGATAGTAGTTATCATTTACTAGAGGGGGAAAGAAATGAGTAAGATTGCTTTTGTAGGCGGAAAGCTCGTTGACGGCACTGGCGCCGCTCCTGTTGAGGATTCTCTTGTCCTCGTAGACGACAAGAAGATCGCTTATGCTGGTCCTCGCACTGAGGTTCCAGAGGGCTATGAGGTCCGTGACATCCAGGGCCGCACCATTATGCCAGGTCTTATCGACACTCACCTGCACTTCTCCGGCAACCTGACCGACAACGATAACGACTGGGTTATCGAGTCCGTTGCTCAGAAGCAGGCATGCGCAGTCAAGCAGTCCTGGGACGCTCTCTCCCACGGTCTTACCACCGTCTGCGAGATTGGCCGCAATGGTATCGCAATTCGTGACCTCGTTAACATGGGCGTCATGGAGGGACCACGTATCTACGCTACCGGCCTTGGCTTCTGCCGCGTTGCTGGTCACGGTGACTGCCACCAGCTCCCACAGGAGATCTCCAAGAATGGTCACCCATGGGGCGATCAGGTAGACGGTCCTTGGGATCTTCGTAAGGCAGTTCGTCGTCGCCTTCGTGAGAACCCAGACGCAATCAAGATTTGGGCAACCGGTGGCGGCATTTGGCACTGGGACTCCGGTCGCGATCAGCACTACTGCTACGAGGAGATTAAGGCAGTCTGCGACGAGGCAGCAATGGTTGGCATTCCTGTTTGGTCACACTCCTACAACAGCTTCTCCGCAGCTTATGACTCCGTCCGTTGCGGCTGCGAGCAGATGATTCACGGCTTCGAGCTTGATGCAAAGACCATGGATCTTATGTGCGAGCAGGGCACCTTCTTCACTCCTACCATCGGCTTCCTGCCAACTTGGTACGGAACTTATCCACCAGAGTGGACTCCAGAGCTCGACGCATTTGCAGGCGACACTGTTGTTGAGAAGGGCCTCAACCGTACATACGAGAACCTCCGTGCTGCTAACGAGCGTGGCGTCACTCTCACCATCGGCTCCGACTCCTTCAGCTTCGTAACTCCTTACGGCTGGGTCACCATCGACGAGATGTATGACTTCGTTGAGAAGGCTGGCGTCACCGTTCTTGAGACCATCAAGGCTGCTACTCTTAACGGCGCAAAGATGGTTCACCATGAGGATGAGTTTGGCTCCCTCGAGGCTGGCAAGCTTGCTGACCTCCTGGTTGTCAAGGGCGACGTTGCTACCAACATCCGCGACCTTACCCCAGATAACATGGAAGTTATCATGAAGGAAGGCAGCGAGGTTATTCGCGGCACCTTCTAAGAGGTAAACCAATCCCTTCTGGAGCCCCTATGCAGTCTCTGCATAGGGGCTCTTTTTGTGCGCAAAGATGGCGAGAAACCCGTCGAGGGCTCCGATGCAAAGCACGACGAGCGTTCCGACGGCAATCCGTCGAGATGTTCGTCGAGATCCCTGGCACTTCTCGTCTTATCTGCGCCTCGTCTATCACAAGGCACTTTCGGGTACATATCAGAAGATTCATCAGGTCAGCGTAAAAGGTGCTGGCCTTTACCCACAGGAGGATTTTTGGCTAGAAAACGCGTACATAAAGGAAACCGTCGTCAGGGACGTGCAAAAGTCTCCAAGCGACCATCAGCGCTGCTTACGGGCACGTTGAGCCTTTCTCGTCCAGGAGTTGCTACCGTAAGCACCCCTGAGGGAACGTATGCGCTGGCCAAGCATGGTATTCACGAGGCAATGCACGGAGATGAGGTTCAGGTTTCGCTGGTCTCGGCCAAGGGAAAGACTCCTCTGGCAAACGTGCGTTTTGTGCTTACGCGAGCTACTCAGACGTTTTTGGGCATCTACCACGACGCTGGTCCACTTGGCGCTGTAGTGCCGTTGGATAGTCGCATCCAGCGAGATTTCTTTGTGCTTCCAGAAGATCCTTCTGTTGGACGTCATTACGTTTTTGAAGGTGACGTGGTTGTCGCGCGCATCACGGAGTACCCAACGCGTAAAAGCGCTGCTGTAGTTACCATTGAGCGTCGCGTGGGCTCTGCCGAAGATCTGGACATGAACGTTGAGGCAACTATTGCTTCGTATGGTCTGGCAACAGAATTTCCTATCAAGGCGCAAAGGCAGGCCGAAAAAATCTCCGTTGATGCAGATAAAGCGCTTGCAGAAGACGTTTCAAGACACGATTTGCGAGAAAATCTGTGTATCACCGTAGACCCCGCGGATGCTAAAGACTTTGATGATGCCGTTGGTGCGCGCAAGCTTAAAGACGGTGGCTTTGAGCTGTGGGTTCATATCGCAGACGTGGCTCACTATGTTAAATGGGATTCTCCCATTGACCTGGAAGCTCGCATGCGTACCTGCTCGGCATATTTAGTTGACCGCGTGTTGCCTATGCTTCCAGAGAAACTCTGCAACGACGTTTGCTCTCTGCGACCAGCTGAAGACAGACTGGCCATGTCGGTAAAGATGACTTTGAGCAGTTCAGGCAAGATTCTTGGCGCAACGGCCATGAATTCCGTTATTCGCTCACGAGCAAGACTTAGCTACGACCAGGTAGATAGCTATCTCCAAGGTGATACTGCGGCACTTGATTCGGATGTTTCTGCAGAAGACGCCGGCGCAATCAAAGAAATGATTGGCGTGCTCAATCAAATCCGCGCGCTTCGAGAAGAGATTCGCGAGAAACGCGGCTCAGTAGATTTTGAGAGCGTGGAAACGCGCGTAGTGCTTGACGAGAATAACAAGCCAGTTGGCGTCTCGGTGCGAGAGCGCACTCAGGCAACAGGGCTTATTGAGGAAGCAATGCTTGCGGCTAATGAGAGCGTTGCGCACATGCTCAGCCAGCACGACCTTGAGTCGGCATATCGAGTGCATGAGCAGCCTTCGCCAGAGTCACTTAAGCTTGCGGTTACTCCGCTTGTGGCGATGGGAGCGCTTGAGCCAGACGTCGCGTCTCGTATTGCCCTTGGCGATCAGACTGCGTTGCAAGAAGCGCTGGAGTCAGTGCATGGCACACGTTATGCTCGCGTGGTAAATGCGCAGCTGCTCAGGGCCCAAAAACGAGCAATCTATCTGCCAACCAATCAGGGACACTTTGCTCTGGGAGCAGATGCGTACTGTCACTTTACCTCGCCGATTAGGCGCTATCCTGACGTGATAGTTCACCGCACACTCAAACGTTTGCTTCGTG
>CAKARX010000052.1:0-8716 GCA_916720745.1 uncultured Atopobium sp. | reverse complement strand
TTCTTTTAACGCATTGACCATAGGATTTGTGGTTAAAAAATATTTTTTGTATAGAAAATTATGTGAATATGACTAGAATTTATTTGTTTTCCAATGGTTTGTGCTCATGAAAAAAAGGAGAGAGAGCATGGCATTCGATTTTACAGGTAAGTTGGTTCTGGTTACAGGCGGAAGCGCTGGTATTGGCGCTGAGATCTCCAAGGGTATTGTTGCTGGAGGTGGACACGTAATCGTTTGCTCTCGTCACGAGGACACTGGTCGCAAGTTTGTCGAGGAGCTTGGCGAGGGTAACTTCTTCTACACAATGGACATTGCAGACGCAGAGGGCGTTAAGAAGACCGTTGCTCAGATTCTTGAGGAGTGCGGCGACGTCAACGTTCTTATCAACTGTGCTGGTCGCATCAGCTCCGTTCCTTTTACCGAGGTTGACGACAAAGAGTGGAACAACACCATCAACACCAACCTCACTGGTACCTACAACGTAACTCACGCTCTGTGGCAGCACTTCATTGATCGTGGCGGTGCTCGCATTGTCAACGTTTCTTCCGTAGCAGGCAAGATCGGCGGCGGCCTCCTTGGTACTGTTGCTTACGCATCTTCTAAGGCTGGTATGAACGGCTTTACCAAGGCTATCGCTAAAGAGGGCGGCAAGTACGGCATTTCTTGTAACGCAGTTTGCCCATCTTTCACCATTACAGATATGACCACTGCACTCTCCAATGATGAGGAGAAGTACAAGAAGGTCGTAGGCATTATTCCTCTTGGCCGTCCTGCACAGGCATCTGAGCCTGCACAGATGGTACTGTTCTTTGCTTCCGACGCTGCAAGCTTCGTCAACGGTGAGGTTGGCGACTGCGACGGCGGCATCGTAATGGACTAGGTGATTGTTGATGGCTACAAAAGAACCAATTTCTCTTCAGCACCCATTTAAGGCACTGGGCCGCATTCCAGGCGCAAACATCCTGGTACCACTGCTTCTTGGTGTTTTCATGAACACATTTTTCCCAGATGTATTCCCAACGCTTGGTAGCTTTTCTGCAGCTATGACCGTTAAGGGTACTGCTGCTCTGGTTGGTGCTTTCATGTTGTGTGTTGGTGCAACTATTTCGTTTAAGAGCGCACCAAAGGCTGCACTTCGTGGTGCAATCATCATCATCTCTAAGGTTGTGTTCTGCGTTGCTCTTGGTCTTGCAGTTCTGTTCTTCCTGAACGATAACCTGCTTGGCCTTTCTTCCATGGTCATCCTTGCTGCTTGCTCTGGTGCAAACAACTCCATGTATGCAGGCCTGATGGCTGATTATGGTAACGAGTATGAGCAGGGTGCAGTTGCAATTACTACGCTGGTAGTTGGCCCTCCAGTTACCATGCTTGCTCTTGGTGCAACTGGTCAGTCTCCAATTAACTGGTCTTTGCTTGGTGCAGTTCTCCCAATTATCCTGGGTATTCTGCTTGGCAACTGCTTCCCATCTATGAAGAAGATGCTCACAAGCGCTCTGCCAGCAATTATTGTCATGACCTTCTTTGCTATGGGCACAACCATGAAGTTTGATTCGCTCATTATGGCTGGTCCTGCAGGTATTCTGCTTGGCGTTATCTGCTCTGTTTGCGGTGGCTTTATCAACTACTTTGTTGATAAAGCAACTGGCGGAACCGGAATTGCAGGCGTTGCAATTTCTTCCTGCGCAGGTGCAAACGCGCTTACACCTGCTGCAATGGCAGAAGCAAACCCAGCCCTGTATGGCGGTGCTGCTCTTGCAACAGCAAATGCACAGGTAGCAGCTGCAGTTATCGTTACTGCAATCCTGACTCCTTTGATTACTGGTTATGTCGCTGAGCACTTTGCTAAGAAAGACAACACTTCAGAGAAAGTTGTTGAGGCTGCTTAACAAGTTCTACAGTTCAAGCACAAAATCCCAGCACCTAGCGGTGCTGGGATTTTTTGTGCCGCGAAGTAGCACTGGCTCCGCGCAAGAGTTGTTCGAAGAATGGTGATAGGCGGCTGATGGAGGGGCAGTGGATGCAGAGATCCTTCGCGAATCACTCAAATAAGTCTCCAAGTGGTAAAAAATGCGTTTAGTTGGGGTTTACAGAAAATGCGGGATTCTATGCATCAAATCTACCTGGTGTTTTGCTTTGGACAAATAATCAGAAATCTGGATAGAATTCGCTACCTGGTAAAACGTAGGTGCAATTTTTCTGAATACTCCATTTCATCCCCAACTAAACGCATTTTTTACCCAAATTGGACCCCGCCAAAGAGGTGTTCATTTTTCTTATGCAAAATCACGAATATCACTACCAGAATATGCATGCAGCGAATATTTGCACCAAAGTTTATGCTAATGGCAAGAAATTGCAGGTGGACACAGCCTGGAGCTTGCGTTAGCTGCGGTTAGTCGCATGTCACCCGCCCGTACCACGCACGCCAATTGCGCGCGCATAACCGTTGACGGCTTATACTGCACGCCTACAGAAAATCTAAGTCGGTTTTGTAAGATTTTCACAATATTTCGTATAAATTGTTTTCCCGTGTGGAATAACTAATAGCGTTGGAAAAGGGCGCTTGGCGCCAATATCGGGCTTAGCCCGAAAGGGAGGTTTTCATTATGAATTTGAAGCCACTTGGAGATCGTGTTCTGGTAAAGCCTGCTCCAAAAGAGGAGAAGACATCCTCTGGTCTCTACATTGCATCCGCAGCACAGGAGCTTCCACAGCGTGGCGAGGTCCTCGCAGTTGGAACTGGCAAGCTTGATGAGAATGGCAATCGCATCGCTCTTGATGTTAAAGTCGGCGACCAGGTATTTTATGGCAAGTTCGGTGGCACCGAGGTCAAGGTAGACGGCGAGGAGCTCCTGCTTCTTCGTGCTGACGACATCCTTGCCGTCCTCGAGGACTAAGCGCTCGCAGCTCGTTAATTCGTAGCTCGTTTGATCGTAGCTCGTTAACTCGCAGCTTAGTCGCTTGCAGCTTGTTCGTTCGCTTATTTACGTGTAAGTTCAGCTATTTTGGAGGAATACCATGGCTAAAGATATCGATTTTGGCACCGACGCTCGTGCCAAGCTTGCTAAGGGTGTAAACACCCTGGCAGATGCCGTAACCACCACTCTTGGACCTAAGGGTCGTTACGTTGCACTGCAGCGTTCTTACGGCGCACCAACTATTACTAACGACGGCGTCTCCGTTGCTCGTGAGATTGAGCTCAAGGACCCAGTAGAGAACATGGGTGCTCAGCTGGTCAAAGAGGTAGCAACTAAGACTAACGACACCGTCGGCGACGGTACCACCACCGCAACCCTGCTTGCACAGGTCATCGTTAACGAGGGCCTCCGCAACGTTGCAGCTGGTGCAAACCCAATCGCAATTCGCCGCGGTATCGACAAGGCCGTTGAGGCTGTCGTCGCTCAGATGAGGGGCATCGCTAAGGAAGTCTCAACTAAGCAGCAGATTGCTTCCGTTGGTACCATTTCCGCAGGTGACCCAGTCATCGGTGGCAAGATTTCCGACGCTATGGACGTTGTCGGCAAGGACGGCGTCATCACCGTTGAGGAGTCCCAGACCTTCGGCATCGACATCGACACTGTTGAGGGTATGCAGTTTGACAAGGGTTACGTTTCCCCTTACTTCGCAACCAACAACGAGACCCTCACCGCTGAGCTGGACAATCCTTACATCCTCATGACCGACAACAAGATTTCCTCCATCCAGGATATCCTGCCTATCCTTGAGGCTGTCCAGAAGCAGGGCGCACCTCTGCTCATCATGGCTGAGGACGTCGACGGCGAGGCTCTGACCACCCTCATCCTCAACAAGCTCCGCGGCGTTCTGAACGTCTGCGCAATCAAGGCTCCTGCATACGGCGACCGTCGTAAGCGCATGCTCGAGGACATCGCTATTCTCACCGGCGGCCAGGCAGTCATCAAGGAGCTCGGCGTCAACCTTAATGAGATCAGTGCAGAGATGCTCGGCCGCGCTAAGTCCGTCAAGGTTACCAAGGAGACCACAACCATCGTTGGTGGCGCTGGTTCCAAGGACGCAATTGATGACCGTATCACTCAGATCAAGGCTGAGATTGAGAACACCACCTCTGACTTTGACCGCGAGAAGCTCCAGGAGCGTCTTGCTAAGCTCGCCGGCGGCGTTGCAGTCATCAAGGTTGGCGCAGCTACCGAGGTTGAGCTCAAGGAGATCAAGCACCGCATCGAGGACGCACTTCAGGCAACTCGCGCAGCTGTCGAGGAGGGAATCGTCGCAGGTGGCGGCGTCTCCTTCCTGGCTGCTTCCTCTGTCCTTGACAGCGTTCAGACCTCTGACGCAGACGAGAAGATCGGCGTTGAGATCATCCGCAAGGCACTTGAGGCTCCCGTCCGCACCATCGCTAACAACGCCGGCTTCGAGGGCAGCGTAGTTGTCGAGAAGATCAAGGCACTCCCAACCGGCCAGGGTCTTGACTCCGCTTCCGGCCAGTATGGCGACATGATTGAGATGGGTGTTCTTGACCCAGTTAAGGTCACCCGCACCACGCTCCAGAATGCAGCTTCCGTTGCATCTCTCATCCTCATCACCGAGGCAACTGTTTCCGAGATGCCAAAGGACACCACCATCGAGGAGTCCATTTCTCGCGCAGCTGCTCAGGGCGGCCAGGGCGGCATGTACTAATCCGTACCTCCAAGGAACTTCAATCGGGTCTAGCCTCTCGCTGGGCCCGATTTTTTTGCCGCTGCACCCACTTGGCGAGAAACCCGTCTTGTCACGGGCGAGAAACCCGTCTTGTCACGGGCGAGAAACCCGTCTTGTTGGGGGCGAGAAACCCGTCTTGTCCTAACTGCAACGTTTTCCCGCTCAGCGTCCATTAATCGAAATCGTATGAATGTGACGTCATTTGAGCGGAATTATTGGTCGCTACAGGTTAAAATGTTTATTTGCGACCGCGGCTACACTGCTGTTGCGACTGTGACTGCACCCGCGGCCATACCGCGGCTGCGACTGTGACTACGCCGCAACTGCACCCGCGGCCAGTACGCCGCTGCGACTGCACCGTTAATCCGCCACGCGCCAAAGGAGAGGAGGCACCATGGCTCAGAACCAGAATCGTAACGAGGAGCGAGATTTTCTCGACGACCTCATTGATATCCAGGATTCCCTGCAGGTGCTCTCTAACCCGCTCGACGCGCTGATGGGAAGCCTGTCTATTGACCCAAATTCGGACAAGCCGTTCGAGCCAATGGACTACAAGGAAATCCCCTGGTCAAACGCTAATCGCTGCCTGAGGTGCGCCTCAGGAAAAGCCGAGGCATGTTCTCGCTGTCTTGATGTTTGCCCAGCTAATTGTATTGATATCCACAACCAGTCCGTGCGCATCGATGACGAGGCTTGCCTGCAGTGCGGCCTCTGTGTTGCTGCGTGCCCAACCGAGACGTTCAACACGCGCCGCCACACGTCCCGCATGCTGTATGACCAGGTAGCTCGCGCGGCCTCCGCGTACGAGCAGTGCTACATTACCTGCACCCGAGCTCTGGCGAGAAAACCTGAGGGCAACGAGATTTGCCTGCCTTGCGTGGGTATGCTCTCAGCCGACATTTGGTTCTCGATCCTTACGGACTTTGACAACGTAAGCGTTTACCTGCCACTGGGCGTTTGCGACCGTTGTCGTACCACCACCGGCGAGGAGGCATATACCCAGGCAATCGCTACCGCTGAGGAGTGGACGGGTGCCACGGTTGGCCTTGAGGTCGACGGCAATAACTTCAACCACAACTTCACGCGTGCGTATATCCGCTCACAGTTCATCTCCAACGCGATGAACGGTGCAGAACGCCTGGTATCTGCGTCGACGCCTGTTCTTGCGGGTGCCAAGGCAATCGCTGACCGCATCAACTCGCACGCTCGCTCTCTGGATAAGCTTCAGACGCAGCTTGATGACGTGATGGGTCTGCGCACCACCGACATGAGGCAGTCCATGCTCACGCAGGATCGCCGTCTGGTTATGGGCGCCCTCCAGCACGACCCAGACCTTGCTCCTTACGTGAAGCTCGCGGCTCCTATCTGGGATTCCAGTAAGTGTACGGTTTGCGGCGACTGCAAAAATACCTGCACAACGCATGCAATCGACATCGACGAGCGTGGTAAGCTGACCATTAAGATGCCGTTCTGCGTCAATTGCGGTGCCTGCGAAATTGTCTGCCCAGAACCAGGCGCGCTTACGATGGTGCCGATGAACACCTCTGAGCTGGTTGTTCGCGACCGCAAGGCCGAGGAGACCGAGCGTCTTGAGGCTTTGGCTCGTCGTAAGGCTCGCTTCTTTTTTGACACCGGCAAGGAGCAGCTCAAACACCTGGCGGATTCGATTACCGAGGACTCAGACGAGAGTTCTACCGCCGCTGCACAACAACCTCCAAAAGAGGATAATGGGGAGTAGCAAGTAGCTGCGTACATAGCACAACGCTTCTAGCCGCTTGTTCTTCTCGCCAGAAACGCAAGTAATCGTCCACCGACAACAAGAGGACTCACATGTCGCTTTCAATTGGTATCGTTGGCCTGCCAAACGTTGGTAAATCCACGCTGTTCACCGCGCTGACCCGCAAGGGTGGCCTGGCTGCAAACTATCCGTTTGCTACCATCGACCCTAATGTGGGCATCGTTGACGTACCCGACGCAAGGCTCCAGAAGCTGGCCGAGATTGTCAATCCTGGCCGTATCATGCCAGCAACCGTTGAGTTTGTGGACATCGCTGGCCTGGTCAAGGGCGCAAACGAGGGCGAGGGCCTGGGTAACCAGTTCCTGGCAAACATCCGCAACACCGACGCTATCTGCGAGGTTGTTCGTTACTTCAAAGATCCCGACGTCATTCACGTTGAGGGTCGCGTCAATCCTGACGAGGACGTGGACATCATCCAGACGGAACTCATCCTCGCTGACCTGGGCACCATTGAGCGCGCCCTGCCTAAGCTGGAGAAAGAGGTCAAGCGCGATAAGGACCTCCAACCCAAGCTCAACGTGGCAAAGCGTCTTCAGGAGTGGCTGAACGAGGGCAATCGTGCCGCTGACATGGAGATGACCGACGAGGAGCGTCTGGCTGCTCGCGATCTTTTCCTGCTTACCATGAAGCCAATCCTGTACGTCGCAAACGTCGATGAGGACATGCTCACCGAGCCCGCTCCTGTCATCAACGGCGTTCAGTCCATCCCTGTTTGTGCAGGCGTCGAGGCTGAGCTTGCTGACCTTGATCCAGAGGAGGCTGCAGAGTACCTGGAGTCCCTGGGACTTGAGCACTCCGGCCTGGAGACGCTTGCTCAGGCAGCATACAAGCTGCTTGGCCTGCAGAGCTACTTTACCGCTGGCCCTATGGAGGTCAGGGCGTGGACCGTCCGTATTGGCGCTAAGGCTCCCGAGGCCGCCGGCGTCATCCACTCCGATTTTGAGCGCGGCTTCATTAAGGCTGAGGTTGCCAGCTACAACGATTACGTTGAGTTGGGCGGAGAGGCCGGCTGCAAGACTGCGGGCAAGCTACGCATCGAGGGCAAGGAGTACGTGGTCGAGGACGGCGACGTTATGCACTTCCGCTTCAACGTCTAAGCCACAAAACTGCTGACAGTTAACATGAAACGGGCGAGAAGATCGGTCTTCTCGCCCGTTTTTGTGTGGGGTGGTGTCGCGGGTCGTCGCAGGTCGCGCGTCGCGCGTCGCTGTGGGTTGCACGTCGCTGCGCGTCGCGGGTTGCGAGCCGTTAGCGCTTTGGGGCCTGATCGGTGCCCAGGACTACGGTGATGTCCACGTCAGTTGGGTAGGAACCGTCGTTTGCCTTGATGTTGGCGGTAGGGATGTCCAGCGCTTTTGCAACGCCAACGGCCTTTGCCAGGCCCGTACGCGTGCCGTCGTAGACAACAATCGAGTCGGTTGGATGTTCCAGCGAGCTGTCGGCGTAAGCGGTGTAGCCCTTAGTCTTCAGGATGCCAGCCTTTTGAGCTGCAAGCCCTTGAACGTCGGTGCCGTTAAGTACGGCAACTTCTCCGGTGTAGTCAGGCTTGATGCTGTCGATAGCTGAAGGGTCTCCTCCAACGGTACCCACAACGCCTGTGGTTTCGTCAGCACTTGCATCCTCCAGAGGAGGCAGCGCCTGGTTTACGCGGTCTATCATGGTCTTCCACGCGCTCTTATCGACAATCTCATACCACACGTCATCAATGAGCTCGGACGTTGTCGGCGTGCGTGCAGAATACATATCCTTGGAGGTGTCCATGCCCCTAAACGACATGGCCAAGCCCACAATATCGGTAACGCTTAAGTCGGTAGTTACGCTTTCTGCCATGGTAGATACAGCGCCCGACATAGAAACGGGGTCCAGCTGCAGGACCTTCTTGGCAATGGCCGTTAGAATCATGCGTTGGTTAGCCGCACGGTAGAAGTCGCCGGCGCCGTAGTTGTCGTACGCGTGGCGACTACGAGAAAGGCCGAGCGCTTGCTGGCCATTGAGCTGTTGCTCGCCAGCAGGAAGGTCGATGCCAGAGTATTGCATGTCAGAAACAGCAACGGGCAGATTGACCGTAATGCCGCCGATGGAGTCCACAATCTTGGTGAACGACTCAAAGTCTACTTCGGCGTAGTGAGAGATGTTAACGTTTGCCAGCTTGGAAACGGCTTCGACCATTCCGGATGCGCCTCCGAAACTGTATGCGGAGTTAATCTTTTGCTTTCCGTGTTCTCCCAGGTCAACCATAGT
>CAKARX010000051.1:0-8782 GCA_916720745.1 uncultured Atopobium sp. | reverse complement strand
GTAATAGGCGCACAATCCATCAGGTATGCACCGTGGTTGATAAAGCTGTGTGGACCAATCTTGATGTTGAAGCCATAGTCAACATGAAAAGGAGAAACTGCTGCGCTTCCCTCTCCCAATTCGCCGAGAAGTTCGGTCAAAATCTGACGACACTTTTCTTTATCGCTTGGGCGAGTCTGGTTAAACTCCCAGGCTAGATCCTTAGCACGCCAAAAAGCTGCGCTTTGTTCTGCATCAGCTTCACCGCCACACCACTCACCTGCACTCATACGCTCAAGCTTTGATTTCTTATTTTCTGAATTGGCGGTGGTCTGCTTTGGATCAATATCGTACATAGCTAACTCCTTGTGCTTCTTTATGTAACAACAAGAAGTGTAATAAAAGAAGAGCCCCTGACGAGGCTCTTCTCAGCTAGTTTAAAGTTCTTGTAACCAACTACATTGCATCATAAACATTTACCCACTTAAGCAGGAACTCTGTTTCTTTTACACGACCGCGCGCAAGCTCTGCTGCAGCAATAATGCCAAGCCAATCGTTTACATACTGACGTGTGCAGCCCTGCTTAGTGCAATAAAGATTGATGTACTTCTCGGCAAGCTCCTCATCACCATGAAGAAGCAGGTGCAGATAAGTTGTAGCGCAGTCTGCAGCGCCGTTGCCCTGTGTTGCGTGGGCCCAGTCAAGAATTACTGGAGCGCCATCCTCGGCGAGAATAACGTTGGAAGGAACAAAGTCACCGTGGCAGACCTTAGTGTGAGGCTTCATACCGTCAAGCTTAAGTAGAAGCTCATACCTTGTAGCCTCATCAAGAATGTCTGGAATGCTGTTGATCATTCGGGTGAACTTATCTTTTTGGCGAGTCAGAAGTGGCGCCTTATGAGCGTGGATGGCCAGCTCAATATCAACAAACTTATTGAGGTACTCATCCTCTTTTTCTGGATGCTCCTCAATCAGCTGCCTAATTGTTTTGCCTTCAACTTTTCTGGTTGAAACAGCCCAGCAATTACCAACCTTACTGATCTCTGCAAGAGCTGGAACGTTAATACCGGCCTGTTCAGCACGAGTGAGGTTTAAAGCCTCATTCATAATATCAGCAGAAGGTTTGCTTCCGCTGAACACCTTAACGACTGTGTCTCCGTTGTCGTACACAACTTTGTTATTACGCTCGACAATTACCTTTTTATCAGCTTTGAGCTCCATAACAACCTCCAATAAGGTACTCATGCGGATACTCACTATCCACCTAGTAGTATTGTCGTTCTTCTCTAACTTCTCCTGGCGAGAAGAACACTCTTATTGGTTAAACGGTTGGCAAATTCGGCGAACGTAAACATCCCCAGTTAAAACAAGGAATCGTCCTTCTGACAAAGATCCCCCGCTTTTTATGAAAGTGGGGGATCTGCATACAAGGTGAATGTATGTTACTTACTGCTCTTTACGAGTGCGAGCATATGCTCCAACACCAACAAAGCCAGCACCAACTGTAGCAAACGCAACCATAGCTACAACACTTGCATCGCCTGTATCAGGTGTGCGGTGCTTACGCTTCTTACCAGGCTTCTCTGGAGTTGGAGTTGGGGTAACTGGAGTCTCGGTGTTGGTAATGGTAAAGCCATTAACCATATCACCAGTTATCTCAGAAGTGTAACCCTCAATAGCATCCTCAGAAACGGTGTAAGCAATGACGTGATTATCTGCTGCGTAAAGATTTACACCAACAAATGAACCGGTCCAATTGTTTGCCTCAGAAAGGACAAGGGTCTGACCAGTGTCAACGCCGTCGGCAAGCAGGTGAACGGTGACAGAATCCTTCTTTGTACCATTCCAAACCTTGGTTACTGGAACATCGCGAGTTACAGGAGCATCGGCCTTATTGGTTAAGGTAGTAACGTTACCGTTAATCTCAGGAGTCTGAGCAGTCCAACCAGTTGGAGCAGACTCCTCAAAGGTCAAAGTTACATTGTCAGGAAGTCCGGTAAAGGTATGCTCCCAGTTATTAGCTGCAGAAAGCTCAACGGAGTCAACGCGATAACCATCAGCAACAAGGTAAACAGTGAGCTTCTCTGGAATAACTGCGTCTGGATTTGCAGAAGTATCCCAAACCTTCTTAACAGTTACATCCTGAGTGCCCTCTTCACCGGTAATAACGGTACCGTTGGAACCAATACCGCCACCACGCTGTGCAGTGTTGCCATAAATGAGCAACTTAGCCTTATTCTGTGCAGCATTAATTGACTCGTGGCGTGGGTTGGATTCAAGTGCGAGCATATCGGTATTGTTGACGATATTGCTTACCTCTTCAGTGGTGTGACGTGCAGCAGCTGGATCTGCATCACCAACGATGGAAGGAAGGTTGATAGTAACAGCACCGTCCTTTGTCCAGTGAGCAGAAGCACCACCAAGCATGTAATCAGAAATAGTTGCACCGCCGCTATAACCTGCGCCGCGAACAGTAGCAATCTCATCGGCGGCACCATTTGCGGTGTTATTGAAGAAAGCTACACCGTTCTTAGAATGGAACTCTGCATCACCAGTTGGACAGAACCATGCGCCGCCACCAATAACTGTTGCAGTGTTGTCCTTAATAAGGGCGTTGTTGATATGAAGGACATAAGGAACAGAAGCAACGTAAACTGCGCCACCCTGATCATTTGCTGTGTTATTGATAATTTCGCCAGCATTAAGAGTTGCATTAGCAGATGCAATATAAATACCAGCACCAACACCCTTATCACCAAGCTGGTTGGTGTCATTACTGGTGGCCTTGTTTCCGTCAATAGAACCACCGTTCATGGTGAAGCCAGCACGGTAGATATTTGGCCAGTTATTCCATGGTGCAGCAGCATTTGAATATGGCATCTTACGATTACCAGCAACGCCTACAAACTGGTCATACGTAGCTACACCGCCACCAGCAATGCCAGCAATATTGTTCTTGATGATGCCGTTGTTCATTACAACGTTGCCGTTCCAGGCTACATAGATACCGCCACCAGACTCAGAAGCAACATTATTAGTAATAGAGCCGCCGTTGAAGGTAAAGTCTGCCTTTGACTTAGAGTCGCCATAGTAAACATTACCTGCATACACATAGACGCCCGCACCGTCAACAGACTTGTTATTAGTGATATATCCACCACCCATAGTGGCTGTTGTTGTCTCACCATTCGGATTCAAAGCATAGAGCATCAGACCACCAGAGGAATTAATGGTAGAAGCATTGCCACCAGTGATGGTTCCGCCAGTCATAGTGAAATCAGCATTTTTTACCAAAACGCTACCAGAGTACTGATTGGTAAGAGTGGTGTTCTGAATAGTACCGTCACGAAGCTCACCCGTTGCACCATTTGCAACAGTGACTGCACCACCAAGAGCATTGTCAACCGTGCTGTCCTGAATGGTGCCGCCGGCCATAACAAACTTTGCACCAGCACCAGTGGTAAGAACTACGCCGTTATTTCCAGGTGTAGGTTTTGCCTTACCGTTTTTAATAACGCCACGAAGCAAGGTAAAGCTACCACGGTTCTCAACGGCAAATGAAGTGTTGTTGCCATCAATGGTGGCACCATCAAGAGTAACTGCGCCGCCAGAAGCAATCTTGAACATATAGAAATTAGAGCCGGTCATGGCACTTGTGATAGTTCCAGTACCCATCAGCCTAATGTTCTTATTAGCTGGAACCTGGACTGGAGCAGTAATGGTAAAGTCTGCATTTACCTGAACGATAGTCTGCGAACCATCTGCTGGAGCAGCAGCAATAGCAGCCAGCAGCTCAGCCTCTGAGGTAACAGGGGTGGTGTCTGCGAGTGCTTGCTTTGCAAGTCCTCCAACAAGCGAAAGCGCTAGCACAAATGTAGCGACGATCGCCATGCTCCAACGTGAAAGCCTTTTCATGGCAAAACTCCTTGCGCTTAGGGAGCTTGTAGTGACAAAACAATAAAACAATTAATATAAAACCGTAAAACAGTGCAACTTTAGCGTACTTTACTCTTCTTTGTCTAGCTGTTCAGGCTCTTCCGGACGATGTTTTAGGCGATCGTATTCTTCTTCGGTCAAAACATCTTCAATTCGCAGGTTAACACCAGAAACTTCAAGGCCTGTCATACCGGTGATTTTCTCGACAATAGTATGTTTAACGTCTTCAAAAATCTGAGGTGCATAAGAACCATATTTAATAAGAACAGACACGGTAACAATTAGCGAACTATCAGGCTGCACTTCAACAGTGACACCTTTAGCCGTATCAGATGCACCAAGTACATCTTGAACCCTGTTAAGCCAGTTTCCACGAGCACCCACCACGTTAGGGACATCACGAAGAGCCAACGAGACGATCTTCTCGACAACTCCACCAGAAAACGTTAGGGAATCTGCATCCTCAAGATCTGCATCGGAGGGAACATCTGTTGTTTCTTCTGCAGGAACAATTTCTTCAGAGGTGGTCTCTTGCGAATTAGTAAGCTCTTCTGCCACAGCTCTCTCCTATCTAATTTCTATCCGTAAATAAGGAACGAATCTTTGCCAAAATTGTTGCCTTTCCGTCAAAGATCTGACCAATGGCAACTCCTACCAGTACAAACAATGCAACAACCAGCATTTTAAAAAGGCCAAACGTAAACAAAAAAATTGCAAACAAGAGGCCCAAAAATCCACCAATAATGGCACCTGGATGGCCAACGACATATTTTTTGCACTGTTCTTGCATCTTTTGGAAGAAGCTTTTATCCATTGTCTTTGACCTCCTTTGCGTCTGGCTCTGAAATGCTCAATCGAATGTCTTGACCAGTCTGCTGCGCAGAAGCCTGATTGGAAGGCTGTTCATACGTTTGCTCTTCTACAATCTCTGGTTCTGGCACAACCTCTTTTGACTGCGACGAAGACGCACCTTCTTCATCTTTTGGCGAGAAGGAACTTGGCTTGATAAAAGAAAGATTGATGCTAGAAACACAAGGTCCGCACACAATAGCAAGACCAGACTGAAGCGCGTTGTAGAACTCAGAGCCCTTTGCAGTAACATCAACAGGCTCTTTAGGGAGAATATCAATCTGTACAGCTACAGAATTATTCTTAGAAATCTGCACGTTAACACGGTGAGCTAGGCACGTTCCATCTTCTTCAATGATATGTGCTGCCTGAGAAGAAATAGCATCTTTTGTGACAGAGATTGTTCCGCCCTCAACAGTGGCTACCGTGAGCTTTACCGTTTTTCTAATGAAGAGAGCTCTGAACAACACCACAACAAGACCAAAGATGCTAATAGCCGCACAAGCGTTAAGAGCAATAAGGTAGGGCTTGGTAAACAAGAGATTAGTTGCCTGATGTGTCCAAGGACCAAACCACGTTAAAGCAAGAGCTAAAAATACAAATACACTTGCAAGAACATAGAGTATGTAGCAAAAACGCTTGAAGCCGCTCATAGCACCTCCACTTTCTTTTATATAAACAGTTTAACCCCAATACCGGACAAAAAGAGAATATAAAAACTGCCTCCCGGTGGAAGGCAGTTTTTAGTCTGTATATACCGTTAGCAGAAAACGAACTTAAGCGTTCTTCATAACAACGGAGCGAACAACTCCCGCCGCGTCGTCACAGGAATCCAGAACAGTCTCCATGCGGTCAAAAATACGAAGCCAAGCAACGGTGTGGCGACCAGGCATTTCATCACGGAACAGGCGGGACAGCGCGTTGTGATAAATGAGGTCGCCCTCATCCTCAACATGTCCTACTGCAATAGCCTTCTCCATAACGGTAGGATCTTTCTTGTAATCACTCAGAACACTCAGCATCTCCTGGACCGTCTTGCATGCGCGAAGGGTAAGTTCAGCAAGCTGCATAGCCTCTTTACGAGTGTCGTCAACGTTAAAGAGGTCAAGACGCTCTGCAACAGAATTCATTCCGTCAACAATGTCATCAAGACGAAGCGCCAAGTCAGAGATGTCCTCACGCTCAAAGGGAGTAACAAAGGAAGCGTAAAGCTCCTTCATAATGTGCTGGACCTTCTCGTCACACTCACGCTCGTAGACCTTCATCTGAGGAATACGCGCGGCAGTCTCAGGATAGCCTTCCATAATAACCACATACTCTTCAGCGGTTTCTACAATTTTGTCGCCAAACTCGCGGAACATGGTGTAGAAGACGTCCTCTTTTGGCTTACCTAGCATGAATCCTCCAATAAAGTTGAGTGGTTCAATAGAACTCGTAAAAGACAGTTATACGTACTTAGAAAATCATCAGGAACAGTTTTGCAAAAAGAAAACCAATAAGTCCGCAGCCAGGGAAAGTAAACACCCATGCTGCAACCATTTCTTTTGCAACGCCCCAGTTAACTGAACGAATATTTTTTGCAGCACCAGCGCCCATCATGGCGGTCATTTTTGTATGAGTTGTTGAAACAGGAAGACCAGTCAGTGTGGAAAGCAGCAAAGATGCAGATGCCGAGAAGGACGCGGCAAAGCCCTGATAACGCTCAAGCTTTACCATTTCCATTCCGACTTTTTTAATAATCTTTCTTCCGCCAATCGCAGTACCGATAGACATAAGAGCAGCACACAGTACCTGCAGCCAGAGCGGGAACACATCTGCACCAGCAGCTCCATGACCTGCGGAAAGTGCAATTGCAAGCATGGCAATGGACATGAACTTCTGACCGTCCTGTGCACCGTGCATAGCTGCAACAAAGGCCGAGCCAACAACCTGCAAGTGACCAAACATTTCATCAGCGCGCTGTCGATCAACATTTACGCAAAGCTTGTTGATTGCCTTAACAATGATCCAACCAGCAGCAAAGCCTAGCGTGGTTGAGAAGAGCAGACCAATTAAAACCTTGCTCCACTCGCCCCAGTTAACTGCGCCAAAATCACCATGAATTGCAAGTGCTGCACCGGTAAGGCCAGCAATGAGTGCATGCGACTCAGAAGTTGGAATACCTAAAGCCCAAGCTCCTACTGCCCAGGTAACAATACCCACACAGCCTGCAGCAAGAGCAACAAGAGCCTCATGGTTGTTGCTACCAAAGTCAACCATGCCCAAGATTGTGTCTGCAACTGCAGTTGAAATGAGGCACATAGCCACCAAACCAACAAAGTTGCATACAACACTCATGATAATTGCATGGTTAACTTTAATTGAACGAGTTCCAACAGCCTCTGCAATAGCATTAGCCGCATCGGTTGCACCATTTACAAAGATGCATCCAAAAACAAGGACAATGACGAGGGCCAAAAACGGATTGGCAACCAACATCTCAAAAAAGTGTCCGAGGGTTATCATTCGGTACCTTTCAAACCACTTTCATAACGGGACAATGATAATCGAAATATCGTTCAATTATGTTTAAAAACATTCGAATAGCTAAATAAGCGCAAGTTGTTTCTTACGCCTCGATATTCCTCTTATGCAAATTACAAGCTGGCCCAAGAGAGCTACCCAGTTGTCCCAGGAGAGCTACCCAGGTAACCCAGAAGAGTTGCCTCAAAGGGGCTCCTTAGGTTACTAGGCAAGCTTTTTGATAATAGCTGCAGTAATACGAGCAGAACGCTCAGAAGCCTCGCGCTCAAACGTTAGATAATCAACGCTTGAAGTAGTGCCGGGCTTATCGGACATAAGCCTAATCACCACAAACGGTGTGTGGTTAAGCCAAGCAACCTGAGCAATTGAAGCGCCCTCCATCTCGCAACAATCAGCACCAAATGTTGTGTAAATATGATCCGCGAGCTCTGATGAACTCACAAACTGATCTCCTGAAGCAACACGTCCAGAAATAACCTGCAGTTCAGGAGCTACTTCTTTAGCCGATGTAAGAGCGTGCTCAACAAGATCCTTATCTGCTGTAAACGAGAAAACCGGAAGGCCTGGAATTTGACCAGCGGCAAAATTGAGAGGACCTACGTTCATATCGTGCTGAACTAAATCAGAAGAGATAACAATATCCCCTACCTGCAGCTCAGGGCTAAGAAGTCCTGCAATACCAGTATTAATCACATGCGTTACCGCAGATGTATCAATCAGAATCTGTGTGCATGATGCGGCATTGACCTTGCCAATTCCTGACTGAACAACAACTACAGGGACTTCTCCTAAAAGGCCTTCAACAAATTGCATACGAGCCTGCTCATAGGTGCGCTCAATAGTCATCTGTTCTTTAAGCAATGCAACCTCAGGCTCCATGGCTCCAATAATGCCAATTTTCATGTTAGGCTCCTACTCCTGCTAGCCAACTGGAACCAGCCAGGGCTCGTACAATTTTGTCTCGTACACTCATTTCACTTGCGTCATCTTTAATGTGGACATGAATGACCACCTTGATGCCTGTCTCAGCAATGCTTGATGCTTCAACTTCAATAGGAAGTGTTCTATCCAGCTGAGGCGCAGCTACCTCTTTAATAATTTCTGTAATTTCTTGTGTTACAGCATTTAGTTCAACAGTTGGCTTAAGCACTATATTGATGGGAACCTCAGTTACATCCCATCTTGTACGATGTACCAGTGCGGTTTTATTGAGAACAGAGTTAGGGATAATATCCACTTTACCGCCGCGGTCGCGCACAATAGTAGAGCGCCAGTTCATGTCAATGACCTCGCCGGAAACGTTTCCAATGCTTACCTGATCTCCTGGCTTAACTACACCTCCCAGCATGAGGCCCAATCCACCCACCAGGTTAGAAATGGTATCCTGCAGGCCAAAAGACAAGGCAATGGAGGTAACTCCCAAGGCGGTTACAAATGCTGTCGGCTGAATACCAAAAACAGGCTGCAATACCGCGAGAATAGCAAACGCCCAGAT
>CAKARX010000050.1:0-8947 GCA_916720745.1 uncultured Atopobium sp. | reverse complement strand
GTGGAAGCATTTGCCTTGATAGCACCAACAACTATGAGGCAGGAAAGCTTGCTGCAAAGGAAACCTATGCTTTAATCAAGGACTCATCGGCGTTTTTTATGAGAAATGCAGCTTAATAAGGCAATCTACCAGGTAATAAAAAAGGATCTGCGATTAACAGATCCTTTAAGCTTTAGCTGAGAGATAGTCAACAAAATGCTGATTATTTTGAATTACTCAGATTTTTCGTTTTTCATGGATGCATAGAACGTTGCATGCGCAAAAACGTCTTTAATGGTTTTTCCATTAATAAATGGAAGCGCGAGAAATTCGTCTACCGTTGGAACTAGTTCAGAACAATCTACAAAGTGGTTTTTTGAGTTTCTAATACTGGTGTCTTGAGCTCTCCATGCCTCAAAATTGACATCAGTGAGGTAATAAACCTGGTGTCCGACTTGCATGTACACAGAGTGATTACTGTGCAGGTACTCTACCAGGTCTTCGTAAGAAATCTGGAGAACCTCAGAACTTTTCTTGCCCATGATGCAATCCTTTCCACGTCGCTTGCGCGCAAATTATGGACGCACTTTTATAGACTATACCGCCCTCAGAATACGCTTATTCAGACGAATTGAGAGGCATAGGCAAGCGGACGTTTTTTCTCGCTCAACGGCAATGAGCGGATGGTTGCAAATTTAGTGCTACTATTTGAGAATTTCTTGCACCATCTCATCTGCAGTATTGCAAAGTGTGGTGGCACCTGCAGCTAGAAGCGTTTCTTTATCTCTAAATCCCCAGGTAACGCTAATGCAAGGCATGCCACTGTTGCGTGCTGTTGCAATATCAACCTCAGAGTCTCCAATATAGACAGCGTCTTGAGGGTCAACGCCAATTTGAGCAAGAGCGTAATGGACGGGCTCGGCATCAGGCTTTCTTTTAAGGTCATCTCGCTGACCCAGAGCAAAGTCAAATCTTCCTGGGAAGAAATTATTCATTAAATCTGCAATGGCAAAGTCTGGCTTGTTCGAGACAACGGCGCACTTAACACCTGCAGCCCTAAGCGTATCAACAGCTTCAAGAATGCCGGGATAAGGAGCGGTGTTATCCAAGCTATGGTCAGCGTAGTGTTCTTTAAAACACGCAAGCACACGCTGGTATGTTTCATCATCGGTGCCTTTTGGCACAGCATCGCGGATAAGCTTTGCAACGCCGTTTCCTACCATCTGACGGACCTCATCAACGGTATAAGTAGGCATATTGAATTGCTCAAGGGCGTAATTGGTTGCCCAAGCAAGATCAACAATAGTGTTGAGTAATGTGCCATCAAGATCAAAAACGGCGGCTTTATAACTCATTTGTACTCCTTTTAATAAGGATACTAAAGACTATGTCTATAATAAGTTAAGTTTTATTTTGTCTAAAGAAAATACTTTTTCGCTAGAAGACTGTCTAAGAATACTCAAAGAGTATATAGAGAAGGAAAGATAGAATGAAATCCATTAAATTTGATGATGTATCATATCATTATCATAATTCCGATAAAGGAATTCGGAACTTCTCTTTAGAAATCTCTAAAGGTGAATTTATAGCGGTAATTGGTAAGAATGGTGCAGGTAAATCAACTTTTTTGAATTTGGTTGCTGGACTATTAAAGAAGTATGACGGAAAAATTATTGTTGAAGAAGAGATACCCTTTAGAGATGTTGGAGTTTGTCTACAGAAACAATCAATCGATTGGTATTTAAATGTCTTTGACAATGTGTACCTTGGTGCAAGATTAAGTGGGCAAACATCTAGCGATGCTAAGGAAAGTACTCATAAGATCATAAATTTTCTTGGATTGTCTGAGTTTGAAAAATCTTTACCTGATGGCTTATCTGGAGGACAACAGCAGCTCCTGCAGGTTGCAAGAGCGTTGGTTCATAAACCAAATTTTCTTATTCTTGATGAGCCAACCTCCGGGCTGGATGTAATCAAAGGGGATAATTTATTTAAATATTTAAGAAAAGAGTGTGATAACAGAAACTGTACGGTACTTGTTTCCTCACATGATCTCGGTTTGTTGGAGGAGTATTGTGATCAGGTTTTATTAATAGAAGATGGTAAATTAAAATTTTTCGGTAAAATTTCCGACTTCTTTTTACAGTACTCTTATGAAAAATTAGCGCGAATTACTTTTGATGGATTGTTATCGCTTAACAATCAAAGTGATTTAATGTCTTGTTGCCCTTGTTTGATTGAAGAAAATGAAATAACAATACGTGAAGATTATTTTCTTAAGCTGCCTGTTCTTATCGGTAAGTTACAGGAACTTGTTTCAATAAAAAATATTACTTTTAATAATTTGACACTGAGACAAATAATTTTGGAAGGAGCTGATAATGAATTTTAAAAAAGAAAGTTTTGGTCTTTCATCATTTGTCATCGTTGTAGAAACAGAGCTTAATGCACTTAAGTCAAATAAACACATAATATATAGCAGCTTATTGACTCCAATTTTGTATTATGTTTTTTATGCAATAGGAATTCAGTCAACATTTGGAGATATATATTTTCATGGACAGTATATGTCCTTTTTGTCATTTGCATTTGCTGGCATTTTGATTATGTGCTTATTTCAACAAATGAATCAAAGTGTCTATAGGTTGGTTATAGATAAGCGATGGAATATTTTGCCGATTAAACTTGAGAGTGGTATTAATCCTGAGTGTTATGTGTTGGGCA
The DNA here is from genome assembly GCA_916720745.1 of uncultured Atopobium sp. Taxonomy (GTDB): domain Bacteria; phylum Actinomycetota; class Coriobacteriia; order Coriobacteriales; family Atopobiaceae; genus Lancefieldella. Next base: position 6,244 of record CAKARX010000050.1, on the reverse strand, counting down.
TTTCAACACTTCCTTTTGTAGTAACACTACTTCAATTAATAATTCTTTTGGCTATTTCAATGATTACTGGTATGCAGATAAGTCTTTGGCAAGTTATTGGCATGTTTTTGTTGCTGTGTATTTTCATTGTATTCTGGACATCAATTTTTTCCTGTATTGCATTGCTAATTAATGATTACAAACAGCGAGATTTTATTTTGAGTGTAGTAATGACGCCTTTGATTTTTGCCGCACCACTATTTTATTCTCTTGATAATGCTCCTATGATTCTTCAAGTTATATCAAGATGTAACCCACTGACATATCAACTGGAATTAATAAGAAATGTAATGATTGGATATTTTGACTGGGGATTACTGGTTTTTTTCTTAATAATCAGCATAATTGCATTGTTTTTTTCAGGAAGTGCACTAAAGAGAGTGGATTATACAAATGAAGAACATTAAGTCTCTTTTGTTTTATAAGCTTAGGGCGAAGAGATAATTAATTCAAATGATTAAAGTGCTCTAATCGAATAGGAGTACAATGTTTTATCTATGAGCAAGAACGTGCCGTCTACGCGTTTTTGCCGTCTTGAAGGCGCATCCCGATTTGGCACAGGGAAGCAAAGACGAAAGGATAAAAATGGATTGTTCCTCAGAAACCCCCCAGAATTATTCCGCTCACGCAGCTGTTGATTTGCACAGCATGCATACACATACCTGCGGAGAGCTTCGCGCAGAGCATATCGGTCAGACCGTTACGCTCACTGGTTGGGTTTGGCGTCGTCGTGACTTTGGTGGTCTGATTTTTGTTGACCTCCGTGACCGTGAGGGTTTGACCCAGATTCTGTTTGACCCAGATGTCGATGCAGAAACATTTGCAACTGCAGAGACTATTCGTCCCGAGTGGCCTGTTTTGATTTCTGGTACGGTTCAGCATCGCTCTGAAGGTCAGACTAATGAGGCTCTAGCTACTGGTGAGGTAGAGGTACTTGCTACAAAGATTGAGGTTCTTAATACCAGTGCTGTTCCACCATTCCAGATCGAGAACCACATTGATGTTAACGAGGATCTTCGTCTGAGGTATCGCTATGTTGACCTGCGTCGTCCACAGATGGCACAAAATCTTCGTATGCGTTCTGATTTTGCGTTTGCCCTTCGTGAGGCATTCCATAAACGTAACTTTACCGAGGTAGAAACTCCAGCGCTGTTTAAATCTACCCCAGAGGGAGCTCGTGACTTCCTGGTTCCTTCCAGAATGCAGGGCGGAAACTTCTACGCGCTGCCACAGTCTCCACAGCTGCTGAAGCAGTTGCTGATGATTGGCGGCGTTGAGCGCTACTATCAGATTACTAAGTGCTTCCGCGATGAGGACCTTCGTGCAGATCGTCAGCCTGAGTTTACGCAGGTTGATATGGAGATGGCCTTTGTCCGCGAGGAAGATGTCATGGCCGAGCTCGAGGATATTCTGGGCGATGCATTTGCAAAGATGGGCATTGAGTTCCCAGCTCCACTGCGCAAGATTCAGTACTGGGATGCAATGGATACCTACGGTTCCGATAAACCTGATACCCGCATTGGCATGGAGCTCCACGATGTTTCCGAGGTCTTCAAGCAGTCCAGCTTTAAGCTCTTTAGTTCTGCTGCTACAACAGAAGGCCAGTACGTTAAGGCAATCAACGTTAAGGGTGCAGGTACCTGGCCACGCTCTCAGGTAGATAAGCTTGCCGAGGTAGCAGCCGGCTTTGGTGCCAAGGGACTTGCATGGGTCGCCTTCAAAGAGGACGGTTCCGTGGGAGGCCCTATTACCAAGTTCTTCTCGCCAGAAGAGCTTGAAGCATTGCGCGCAGAGATGTCCGCCGAGGCAGGGGACTTGATTCTCTTTGCTGTGGGTGGCCGCCTGGAGACAGATGAGATTCTTGGTGGTATGCGCCTGCATATGGCAAAGGTCTTGGATGTACCGCGAGAAGGTCATGATTTCCTTTGGGTTGTTAATTTCCCACTGTTCCACTGGGATGAGGAAACTCAGTCCTATGCTTCTGAGCATCAGCCCTTTACGCTTCCTCGTGAGGATGAGCTTGACCTTCTGGACACCGACCCTCTGGCTATGGGCTCGTATACGTACGACTTCGTCATGGACGGCTTTGAGGCTGGCGGCGGCGGAATGCGTATTCACAACGCTGAGCTGCAGCTTAAGATTCTGGAGAAACTCGGCTTTACTGAAGAGCGCGCAAAGGCTCAGTTTGGCTTCTTGATGGAGGCTTTGACGTTTGGTGCACCTCCAATGGGCGGCTTTGCACTTGGTCTTGACCGTGTATGCATGCTGCTTGCAGGTGCCGATTCCATCCGCGACGTCATGGCCTTCCCAAAGACTACTTCTGGCTCTGATCTGATGTCCAGCGCTCCTTCACCTGTTTCTAATGAGCAGCTCAAAGAGGTTTCGCTTCAGACGCTTCCAAAAGAGGCCTAAGCAAACCAAGCAAAGCAAGACAGTAAGGTACGCGGTGTTTTAACAATGAATGATGCTTCTGTAGAAGAAAAGGCTCCATCTGCTCGTGCTGAGTTAAAGGTTATCTTGGACCACTTTGGCGCGTATAAAAAGGATTTTGTTTTGTCGGGGCTCTGCGTGTTTGCAGAGTCCCTACTCGAATTAGTGATTCCTGTACTCATGGCTCAAATTGTTGACCAGGGTATTTTGCAAGGTAACCTTCAGACTGTTTTTGTAAACGGTACCGTTATGGTTGTCTTTGCTCTTCTCGCCATGTTTGCTGGTATTGGATATGCGCGCTACTCAGCAAAAGCAGCCATGGGACTAGGCGCCCAACTCAGACAAGATGAATATCGCCGTATGGAAGAGTTTGCTTTTGCAAATCTTGATAAATACGATTCATCCTCTTTGGTAACGCGTTTGACCTCTGATGTAACCATTATTCAGAACGCCTTTGCAATGGGTACGCGTCCATTTATGCGTGGACCAATTATGCTGGTCATGGGCTTGGTTATGGCGTTTATTATGAGCCCAGAGCTGGCGGTTGTGTATTTTGCCGTGCTACCTTTTTTGGCTATTGCACTCTTCTTTATTGTGAAGCGCGTTGGTCCTCTGTACCGCGTTATGCAAAGCGCAATGGATAAGCTTAATGAGGCTCTGCAGGAAGACTTTGCTGCGGTGCGCGCAATCAAGGCATATGTCCGTGAAGGATATGTCTCCGAGCGCTTTGAAAAAGTTAATACGCAGTATGCACAGACTGCTACAAAGACCTTTGGCACTTCCGTTTTAAACCTGCCTATTTTCCAGGCCTCAATGTATGTCACTAACGTGGCTATTCTTTGGTTTGGTGGCCAGATGATTATGGCTGGCAGACTGGGTGTTGGTGAGCTTACGGGATTTATGAGCTACGTACTGCTTATCATGAACTCTCTTATGATGATTTCTGGCGTGTTCTTGCTTACTGCTCGCGCCATTACCAGCGTGCGTCGAATTGGAGAGATTCTTTCCGAAGAGCCTGCTATTGAGTCTCCAGAGCACGGTTTGACCGACGTTAAGAATGGGGCAGTACGCTTTGAAAACGTATCGTTCAAGTACAGCCAGAGCGCTGAAGAGGATGTCCTTGAAGACATTAATCTCTCGTTTGCACCAGGCTCTACCGTTGGTATTCTCGGTGGCACTGGCTCCGGAAAAACCACTCTTATCCAGCTGATTGCTCGCTTGTACGATGCAACTGAAGGTACCGTGCTTGTTGGCGAGAATGACGTCCGCTCCTACAATCTTGTTTCACTTCGTGACGCAGTGTCTGTTGTCCTTCAGAAAAATGTGCTGTTCAGCGGTACCGTCCGCGACAACCTGCTCTGGGGAGATCCCAATGCAACTGATGAGGAGCTGCTCCACGCTTGTTCTATTGCATGCGTTGATGAGTTTCTTGACAGGATTGGTGGCTTGGACGGAGACCTTGGTCAGGGTGGTGTTAATGTCTCCGGTGGCCAGAAGCAGCGCCTTTGTATTGCACGCGCGCTTTTGAAGAAGCCAAAAATTATCATTTTTGATGACTCTACCAGCGCGGTTGATACCGCAACTGACGCAAAGATTCGTGCAGGACTTGCCGAGCTTGCTGACATGACAAAAATCATCATTGCCCAGCGTGTGAACTCGGTTATGGACTCAGATCAGATTGTCGTTCTTGATAACGGTAGGGTTCATATGACTGGCACCCACACAGAACTTCTCGCCAAGAGTCCTATCTACAGAGAGCTGTATGAGTCGCAGACTGGCGGTAGTCAGTCGGACATTGACGCTGCTGGTAAGGAGGTGTCACATGGCTAATCGCGCAGGAGGAGCACGTCCTCAAAACATTGGACATACCATTAGAGTGTTTGTCTCGTACTTAGGTCATGCTAAGAAACGCCTTATGTTGGTGGCACTCCTTGTTTCTATCAGCGGTTTAGCGGCGCTTTTGGGTACCTACATGATCAAACCTGTTGTTGCCGCAGTGGGCAGGGGAGACGTAAGCGCATTCACCAACCTTGTTGTGTTCACGGCGGTTGTGTATGCAATTGGCGCTCTTACCAGTATTGGTTACACGCAAATTATGGTTCGCGCTGCTCAGAGAATTGTTTTTGACATCAGACGAGACCTTTTTGAGCACATTGAATCGCTGCCGCTGAGGTTCTTTGACCGCCGTACCCGCGGCGATATTATGAGTTTCTTTACCAACGACGTGGATACCATCTCAGAAGCGCTTAATAACAGCTTTGCCAATCTTGTCTTGGCCTTTATTCAGATGGTTGGCACACTTGTGCTGCTCATTGTTCTTAACTGGCAGCTGACGCTTATCACTATCCTCTTCGACGTATTAATTGTGATATATGCGCGTTACGCAAGTAAGCGCTCGGCCAAGCATTATTCGGTACAGCAGAAGAGTCTTGGTGTTCTTAACGGCTTTGCTGAAGAAACTATCTCTGGTCTCAAGGTGGTTAAAGTTTTTAATCACGAAGATGCCAACTTTGCTGACTTCCAAAAGGTCAATGAAGAGCTCAGACACTCTGGAACAAACGCACAGGCGTATGCGGCAACTATGGTCCCTATCACGGTTTCATTGACGTATATCAATTACGCCGTGGTCACCGTGGTTGGCGCTCTGCTTGCTGTAAACGGACACGCAGACGTTGCAAGTCTTGCGTCCTACCTGGTCTTTGTTCGCCAGGCAGCTATGCCGTTCAACCAGTTCACGCAGCTCTCCAACTTCCTGCTCACCGCTCTTGCTGGCGCCGAGCGTATCTTTGCGGTTATGGAGATGGCTCCTGAGGTTGACGAGGGCAAGGTTGACCTGGTCCGCGTTAGTGGCTACGAATCCGGAGAGGAATCTTGGGCTTGGGTCAAACCGTCTGGCGAGAAAACCCCTCTTGCTGGAGACGTACGCTTTGATGACGTAACCTTCGGATATGACGATGATCAGACGGTTCTTGCAAACCTCACGCTGTTTGCAAAGCCTGGCCAAAAGATTGCGTTTGTCGGCTCAACCGGTGCTGGTAAAACAACCATTACCAACCTTATTAACCGCTTCTATGATGTTCGCAGTGGAACCATCACCTACGACGGCATTCCAATCAACGACATCAAGAAATCTGCGCTGAGGTCTTCACTGGGTATTGTTTTGCAGGACACGCACCTGTTCACAGGTACCATCGCGGACAATATTCGCTTTGGCAAGCTAGACGCCACTGATGACGAGGTTATTGCTGCGGCAAAGATTGCAAACGCGGACAAGTTTATTCGCCGTATGCCTCGTGGTTACAACACCGTACTTACCTCCGATGGCGCCAACCTTTCTCAAGGTCAGAGGCAGCTTTTGGCCATTGCACGTGCTGCAATTGCTGATCCTCCTGTTCTCATTCTGGACGAGGCAACCTCCAGCATTGATACACGTACCGAGGCACTTATCGAGAAGGGCATGGACGCCCTGATGGCAGGCCGTACCGTCTTTGTGATTGCTCACAGGCTGTCTACGGTTCGTAATTCTGATGCCATTATGGTTCTGGAGCATGGCCGCATCATTGAGCGTGGTACTCACGATGAGCTTATTGCCAAGCACGGAGAGTATTACCAGCTGTATACAGGCTCGCGCGAGCTGGAGTAGGTGCGTTTATTGTGATTGAAGCTTTAGCAGTTGCTCTTGGTGGGGCACTTGGTAGTTTAGGTCGCTGGCAGTTAGGAGTCCTCTTTAAACAGTGGATTCCTAACCTGCCAGTTGGTACGTTTGCTGCAAATG
>CAKARX010000049.1:0-8963 GCA_916720745.1 uncultured Atopobium sp. | reverse complement strand
CTGATTTTCTCGCCATGTCTGAACGATTTGCCGGAAAAGTTCACCAAGTCTGAGCTATTTGCCGGTTTTTCTCGCCATGTCTGAGTAAATTTACACAGACTTCATGCACTTTTTAGGCTCGCAATTCCAAGCCTCACTGATAGAGCTCACGTATCACCGCAGAAACCATGTGTTATCTGCGCCAAGTCAAGCTAGATCCGCAAAACCGTATATACTCGAATGAAGCGTTATCTGGCGAGAAGCCCCGTGTGCTCGGAACCCTCGTGGACCCGTCGCTCGACACGGATCCGCCGCTCGCCACGGACCCGCTGCTCGTTGCGGACCCACCGTCGCTCGACGCTCGCCGTCGTTACCACCTACGACCAGGAAGGAAGCCTGTTGGAGACATTCGAATTTGTGCTCATCGTCTTGACCTGCGTCGCGGCTTCCTCGGTTATCGACAAGTTTGTCAACGTCTCCATCCCCGTTATCCAGGTTGTTATCGGTCTGCTTGTTGCGCTCGTGCTGCCCAACGTCCAGGAGGTTCACCTGGAATCCGAGCTCTTTATGCTAGTCTTCATTGCTCCGCTCCTCTTCAACGAGACAAGAGAAACCAACATTCGTGCACTTCTACTCAACCTAAACAGCATTTTGTCGCTGGCGATTGCGCTGGTAATTATCAGCGTGCTCTCGGTCGGCTATGCCCTCCATCTGATGGTCCCGTCAATCCCTCTAGCTGCGGCTTTTGCGCTTGCCTCGGCCCTGGGGCCAACCGACGCGGCAACCGTCACCGCGCTTAAATCCAACATTCATCTGACTCATCGCCAGCAGACGCTGCTCTCGGGAGAGTCCCTGATCAACGACGCGTCCGGTGTTGTTGCATTTCAGTTTTCTGTTGCGGCAGCGGTTACGGGCGCGTTCTCGCTGGTAGATGCCGCAGGGTCGTTTGCGGTGCTCTTTGTGGGCGGCATAGCCATGGGCGTTGTCACGGGCTTTGCGTTTTCTGCCGTAAATGCCATGCTTGGAAGGTTGGGCTACGAGGACACCATCGCAAACGTGCTGTACGAAGTACTGACGCCGTTTCTTGTCTATCTTCTTGCCGAAACCTTCCACGTTTCTGGCGTACTTGCTGTTGTAGCGGCTGGCTTAGTGATTGCGCTCCCACGAAGGCAGAGCAATAATGCGCTATTTGCAAGGCAAAAATTGGTCTCAGATTCCACGTGGAAAGTCATCAGCTTCCTCATCAACGGCACCATCTTTGTCTTCCTAGGAATGCAGCTCCCCCTTGCCGTGCTTCCTGGCACCAACGGCGGCCTCAATATCCTGCAGATTCTAGGAATTGTTGTCGTGATTACCCTGTTCATGCACGGTGTCCGCTTCGCATGGCTCTACGCGCTGGAAACTTACAAGCTCCACAAGGGCGGCCATCTCTGTACCGGAAAAGACGCCGTCGACGGCGAGAATGACCTCGCAGGTAGCAGCCCCGACGGCGAGAAACCCGACCAGCCGCTCGCTGAACTGGGCTCGGAGCAAACCTCGGAGCAAACCGATGAGCAGCCCAAACCCACGTGCGCCATAAAGCCCATCTCAATCACGTCGGCCGAGGTCATCAAGAACGTGCTGGTTACCACTGTTGCAGGTGCAAAAGGTGCGGTAACGTTGTCGATTATCCTCACCTTGCCTCTCACAACCCAGTCCGGAGCAGCGTTTCCGCAGAGGGATCTGCTGATCACCATCGCCGCCGGCGTTATTCTCGCCACGTTACTTTTAGCGGACAATCTGTTACCCGTGCTATCAAAGTCCCCTGAAGCAGACTCTGACCTGCCCGAACGTCTCCACAAGGGAGAGATTGCCGTTCTTGAGGCAACTCTCGGCGAGCTCAGGAGCATGTTGCAGTCGGAAAACGCCAAAGCAAAGTATCTACCTGCACTTCGTTTGACTATCACGCGCTATACCAACCGCTTGTTTGCCTCTCGTATCACTGTCCCTGGCTCGGGTGAACTTGTCAAAAAGCTGGTCCTTCACGAGACAGAAGTCCAGCAGAAATGCCTCGAGGAGCTACGCGAGCGCCATATCAAAACGCACAACCCCATTCCATGGGACCAAATTGTCGATGACATTACTTCAATCCGCAGGTCAGTGGGCTATTACGGACCCATCGCAAACATTGCTGCAACAACAAACCACCGCTCGCGGATTGCCGTTGCCCTTCACGAGCTTAAGCTGGCAGCGCAGCGCATCATCGACGGCGAAATCAGGCACCTTGAGGATGCAGACCAGTCCTACTACCAGGCATGTTTATACGCACTTGAGATGGAGTACGCTGAGCTTGATGACCTGGAACGCATCGCTAACGGCAACGATGAGGAGCTGGCGGTCATCGCATCTAATCTGATGATTGACCACGAGTCAGCAATTGAGTCCATCTGGGGCCGCATCAACATCAATGATGAGCATGACTCCAGCACCACTCAAGTCTCCTACCTGCTGCCTTACAACCTGAGCTCACACAAGATGTCGCCTCACTTTAGGCAGCAGATCGCGGATGCCCGCAAATACGCCGATGACGTGGCCGAAAATGCGCTCCGCATTGAGCTGGACCAGATTTCGCGCCTGCAGTTTGAGGGTGTCATCGACCGCGAGGTTGCCTCTCACCTGCGCGAAAACGTCTACTACCTGCAAATGACGTTAAGTGAGTAGCATGAGCGCTACACCAGATACGCACCACGCCGCCGATGCGGCTACACATCCCATCGCCGATGCAGCTACACACCCCGCCAACCCCATGGCGAGAAAAACAATCATCTCCGGACTTTCCATCCACACGCAGATGTCCTCTGTAGCAGGAGCTCCTATTGTTTACCTCCTAGGTGACGTAGCCGACAACTCCCCCGTTCAGGTACCTGAGGGCGTCAGCCTAGTGTGTATCGGCGTTGACCTGTGGGAAGAGAACTTCTCGCCCTGGTGCGCACCACGCGTTTTTGCCAAGGGTCCCAACTTTGGCGACGGCGCACAAAAAACGCTCGATACCCTTATCAACCAGGTCATTCCCTGGACGGAGTCGGAGCTCACCGAGCCGCCGACATATAGGGTGCTTGTGGGATACTCGCTTGCAGGCCTATTCAGCCTCTGGGCTGGCGTTTCGCAGCCCGGCATCTCGCAGCCCGGCGTGTCGCACGTCGACGCCCCCGTCGCTACCTTCCAGCGCATCGGAGCTGTCTCGGGATCGTTCTGGTTCCCAGGGCTTTTGGACTACGTAGATCAGCAGCTCAGAGGAGGGGTGGTCGACCTCACACACGCCTATCTTTCTCTGGGTGACCGAGAAGCACGAACCCCCAATCCACAAATAATGCACGTGCGAGAAAACGCAGAACTTCTCGCCAGCAAGTTGGAGAAAGCCGGGATCACCTCGACGTTTGAGCTGAACCGTGGAAATCACTTCCAAAACGTTGAGGGAAGAATGCAGAAAGCCCTGGATTGGCTGGTCAAATAGGGTAAGATTCTTCAGAACGCACGTGTCCAGAGAGGTTTTATGCCCAACCCAAAGCAATTTGACAGCAAAACTGAATCACCTCACGCAGCCTCCGGCAAGCAGTCTGACTACTTATTTGCGCTCATTCTTTCCCTGGTATTTGGCATTTTTGGTATTCCACAGTTTTATCTTAAAGGCTGGAAATCGGGACTTATCAGGCTTGTTGTAAACGCAGCGTTGATTGTTGGCGCATTTGCCCTGGCGCAAACACTTGCCTCGCCGTCGATGCTTTCTTACCTTCTACCAGCAATTTTTTCTCTTCCGGTTATCGAGAGCGCTCTGAACCTCATCTACGAGGATGCCAGTGCTCCCAAAAAGCTCATAAAAGGCAAGCTCAAACCGCGCAAACAATACGCGGGAAAACAGAAAGCTGGAATCGCACTGGCCACGCTGACAGTAGCTCTCTACTTTAGCGCAGCACTCACGCAACCGCTTCCAACCACCCTATCTACCGCGGGGTCCTCGGGCCAACAAACCGCAGTTCAAACGCCTAGCACATCATCACAATCAGGCTCCGACACGTCGTCTGCCACCGCTCAGACCAGCGCAAACGTAACCATCAAGTTCATCGACGTGGGCCAAGGAGAAGCCATTCTCATCGCACTCCCCGAGAAAACCATGCTCATCGATGCAGGCCCCACGGGGTCTGCTCCAAAAATTGCCCAGGTCCTCCAAGAACTTGGTCGAGACAAAATTGATTACCTGGTGGCCACCCATCCCGACGAAGATCACATCGGCGGCATGGCAGACGTCATTTCTAGCACCCAAATCGGGACCATTTACGCACCAAATAAGACAAACAACACGGCAACGTACAGAAAGTTTCTGACCGCCATCCAGAACAATAACCTGCAGATAACCCTTGCCGAAGCAGGAACCATCATCGATCAAACCGATGCTTACAAGTTAGAAATCCTTTGGCCTACCAAAGACGCAAATTTCCCCGACACCAACGATTACTCGATAATCATCAAGCTGACCGTGGGCACCAAAACGTTCCTCTTCACGGGAGACGCACCCACAAGCGCCATCCTGAACTCCAATCCAGGCCACATTGACGTGCTCAAACTCTCCCATCACGGCTCCCGAACAGGCACAAATGAGCAGCTGGTTCGCAAGCTCTCGCCCACCTACGCCATCGTCTCGTACGCCCTAGACAACTCCTACGGTCACCCCATGCAGTCGGTCCTGAACGCCCTCCATAAACATTCCGTTGAGGTTTGGGGAACGGGTGCCAACGGAACCATTACCATTACCTGCGATGGAACAACCATTGATATATCTGGCGAGAAAAACGGTACGGTCGTAGCTCCAACCTCACAAGAAAAATCTAGCACGTCGTCGACATCGAGGTCCAAGTAATGAAAGCAATCATTGATCGATTTGAAGACAACAATCTTGCCGTGCTTGAACTAGATGACCAGCCAGGCAATATGCTGACCGTTTCTATCAAGGAGCTACCAAGCAATGCTTGCCAGGGTGACGTGCTTTACTATCAAGACGGCTCGTGGGCCATTGCTGAGGAAGAGACAGCCCGGCGTCAAAACGATATCAACGAGCTCTTCAACTCCTTGGTTGTACATGACGATGACGCATCAACCGAATAATCCCAGATAAAAATAAAAATATGCGATTTTAGAATATTTATAAAACTGCACGTCAACCTATAAATATGCGATTTTCGCATATTTTGTAACATACCCTTTTACCTGTATAAATAAAAAAGACGTCTTGTCGAGAAAGACGTCTGTGTAGAGCACTTTTATCCAAGACAAAATGTGATATATTACATATAACACCGGCGCGCATCCTCGCTCTGCAGAGAGAGAGGGCACGCCATTTACTTTATAGAGCCACAATAGCTGCGGCCATTCTCTTCTCGTCTTCAGCTAGAAGTACTCGCATCGTCTAACCCTATCGAATCCAGCCACTTTTGCACTTCGCTAAAAGTATACGTGCCTTTTACCGCCAGTCCAGGCATTACACGAGAAGCACCGCACTCCCTCTGGTACTCCTCAATCATGTTGCCAAATCCTCCACCGCCATGCGTGCAGAACGGAACGATTGTCTTACCACTCAAATCTGTTGCTCTTAAGAACGAAAGCATCGGAGGAGCAAATGTTTTAAGCCAGTTGGGCGATCCTATAAAAACAGTATCAAAGTCACCGACATGTACATCACTTGGCATAAGGGCAGGACAAACGCCCTTTTCTATTTGAGCTCTAACCTCTTTTACCGCCGTGTTATACGAGAAAGAATAGGGATCTTGAGGCTTAAGCTCCAGCAGCTCACCATCGGTAATCAGCGCAATATCCTCTGCAAGCCTTCTTGTGATGCCGGAATATGAATAGTACACAATCAAAGACTTCATGTAAGAATCTCCACTACCGGCCGAGAAGAACGTGCCGTTGCAGCATTACGTCAAATTATTTGCCACAAGTATAGTTGATGGGATTGCGCAGCCGACCGGTTTCTCACAGCAAGCATATGCTACAGTGAAACAAAAGCACCCTCGCTATCACAATTTATGGGATGACCGGGGTGCTTTTATTGACATATATGGACGTAAATCAAAACCACGCTAAACAAAAAGCCGCTCTAAGGCGGCTAATAACAACGGCCAGGAATTGCACCTGAGTCATCTCCAACAAGGGCACTGCTTACTATGCTACGCGTTGTTAAAGTAATTCTACATTCCTTCAATATAATGTCAACAAAATAAGTTATGACCAGCGCTTTCCATCTGAATCTAAATGAGATAGCCAATCTTTATCGAACATCACCAATCAAAATATCACTACACTAAAACCAAAAGATACCCGCGCAAATCCACATCAAGTAGAATCGGGCAGGTATCTTTATTAACTATTATGCCTAATTTTAGACAGAATGTCACTGCGCCAAAACATGCTCTCTTTCAAGCCTGTCTTTCACGATCTTGTCGAGCTGCTCTTGAGTAGTTACAGGTTCCTTCAAATCCATTTCTTTCCTTTCGACAGATTCCGTCCGCTCAGACGTTTACGAGTAGCATTACCCTTGCTACGAGGTAGGTACCGCTTTTCCGCAACGGTTGCGTATATGAAAAAAGCCACTTTTCAGTGGCTTAAATCAACGAAAATAGATACACTTGCTAGTTAAAGGACGAGCCAACGGCTGGACTGAGTCGGGTTTGTTGGTGAATAAAATGCACCTACAAGAGCAGGTGCATTTTTTAATATGCTCCATCTGCCGTTATCACAAATCACATAGATTTTGTAAGTAGCTTAAGTCAACGCAATTGGGTATAATGAAATTAAGAAAACCCGCTTATTCTATTTGATATGGATTAAGCGGGTTTTAATTAGTTTGTTTACCAAGAAACAACAGGAACTGTTCTCTCCTGCTTGAACTGTTCTATCTCTTCAAGCGTAACGTCATCAAGAGTTCGCTCACCAATAAAGATGTCAGCAAGGCTTGCATTAAATTTCCAATTCTTTGCCTTCCAGTCCCAAGAAAAGGGAAGTCCACTCTCAATTTTAACTAGAAGAAGACGGTCGTCACTCGCCATATAATGCGTTCCCATTAGCCGACACCTCCAATCTTTTAACGGCAATTGCCTTAAATGCCTTCGGGCGTCATGTGGATGACAATTTTGACTTCACTATGTAATCGTGAGCGCTTAGTCAAACCAGATCTTCACGACGTCGCCGTCTGCGGACGTAATATCCACAAGTGTGCCACTCTCGCCAGTCTTTGCAGCGTCCATAAGCGCATCAAGGTTGATGTTAGAAAGCTGCTCCTGAGTCTCCTGATTAAGATAGCTTCCGCTGACCTGGATTCCCGAATTCAAAACAAACTTTGCCAGACCCAGAGGCACGCACATATCTACAACATCGCCGTCATCGGAGACTACATACAAGTGCAAGCCGTGTTTTGCAGAGCCGTTTCCAAGGCGGACGCCCTTCTTCTTGCTACCATTAGCCTCGTCGTTCTTCTCGACTTTGATCATGCTCTTACCAAAAAGCTTGCCAAAGCTGAAACCTGAAGACTGAGTAGCAATACCCTGGCTGACTTGCTCGGTGGACTCTTCTACGATCTCTGCGGGCTCGTCAGCTGCTACGGAAACAACCTCAGCAGTGCTCTTCTCGACAGTACTCTCTTGGGCAGCAGAGCTCTCCTGAGCGGAAGCACTTGCGCCACTCAAAAGCTCGTCAACGGACACACCAAGGAAGCGTGCAAGATCTGGCAACAGCGAGATGTCCGGATAGTTAATGTCGTTCTCCCACTTACTCACCGCCTGCGGGCTCACGTTCAGCTCTTTTGCCAGACGCTCCTGCGTTGCAGTTTTAGTCAAACGAAGTCGTGCAATGCGACGACCAAGGGTCTCAGATGAAGTAGTCATAGTTGCTCCTTTTTTCTCAACTCATTATTACTGAAATAGCTTGCGGGCCGCTGATTTCACTATGAGTCGTAACAATACGTTCAACAAGAACGCATCAGTTGAGTTAGGTATCGCAACGGTTTCCAACCACTCAACAGCAGGTTGAGTTCGCAGGTAAACAATGCTTTTTGACCGATAATTACTTGCCCTAAAAGTTCTCTCCTACTACCATTTAATCAAGAAACTTTTGATGTTTTAGAAAGGTCTGTCTATGGCTGGTGAGAAGAACTGGGCGTTCTGGACCAGTGGTGCGCATATTGTTTCTGGTTTTGAGCAATGCGCTACAGACGGTTTTGTTGGTGTTGACGCAGATGGTGTCGTGTACCTCTTTGATAACAATCAAAACGTTTTTGCTTCGGCCCATGCTTCAGATATTGAGGGAACAATCGGTAGCTGGAGAGGCACCTGGCTTACCATCGACGATAAAAGATACGCTCTAGAATTTGTGCCTCTTGCAGATAAGATTGCTCCTCACCTGCTTATTGGAGCCATAAGCAACGTCTTTCTGCAAGAGCTCCATCATGGAGATCAGGAGAAGGTCCCACGAGAACTCCTCGAAGACTTCAAGATTGCATTTGAGAACGCAAAATACAGACGCTAAACAAACTAATTTTTTGAATTATTCATATCCTTGCGAATAAGCTCTTTGATGTAGCTTGAACGGTTCTCTTTACCTTCCAAGAACTCTATTAAATCGCTATCGCTTGGATATAGATTAAACATAATTGCCTTTACATTATTCTTTCGATATTTAGCGCTGGCCCTTTTCTGTGCTTCACTAGTAGCCATAATGGATGCCTTTCTTATATACTTTTCTAAATATAAGCTGATGTAACAACACACGCTATTAATCATATATTTAATTTTATAATAACCCTAGTTTTTAATAAAATTCACTGCGACTATATCTTGATTACCATACGATCTCCCAGGTAGTAAAATAACAAAAACGGGGAAGATGAATTTATCATCGTCTTGATTACCGTACGATCTCCCAGGTAGTAAAATCGTCAATTACGCAATCCGTGAACG
>CAKARX010000048.1:0-9016 GCA_916720745.1 uncultured Atopobium sp. | reverse complement strand
TGGACAAGAACATTGTTACCGTTGACGAGGACGACATTGCAAAGGTTGTCTCTGGCATCACCGGTGTTCCTGTTTCCAACCTCACCGAGACTGAGGCTTCAAGGCTACTTCGTACAGAAGACATACTTCACCAGCGCGTTGTTGGTCAGGACGAGGCTGTTGTTAAGGTTGCAAAGGCAATCCGCAGAAGCCGCAGTCCTCTCAAAGACCCTAAGCGTCCTGGCGGCTCTTTCATCTTCCTTGGCCCTTCTGGCGTAGGTAAGACTGAGCTTGCAAAAGCCCTGGCAGAGTTCCTGTTTGGCTCCGAAGACGCCTTGCTTTCTTACGACATGTCCGAGTACATGGAGCGTCACACCGTAGCTAAGCTGGTTGGTGCGCCTCCAGGATATGTGGGCTACGATGAGGGCGGCGAGCTCACCAAGGCTGTTCGCCGTCGCCCATACTCTGTCCTGCTCTTTGATGAGATTGAGAAGGCACATCCAGACGTCTTCAACATTTTGCTGCAAATTCTGGACGAGGGTCGCTTGACTGACGGTCAAGGCCGTCACGTGGACTTCTCCAACACGGTTGTCATCATGACCTCCAACATTGGCGCTCGCGAGATTGCCCGCACCAACACCATGGGCTTCTCGTCAGAGGGCTCTAAGGGACTCTCCGATAAAGAGATTACCAGCCGCGTTATGTCCGAGCTCAAGCGTGGATTCCGTCCAGAGTTCTTGAACCGCGTGGACGAGATTGTTGTCTTCAAGTCGCTCTCTACCGAGCAGCTTCGTGGCATTGTTGACCTCATGGTTCTTGAGCTGCGCGATCGCCTGATTGCCAACGGCATGTCCATTGAGCTCACCGAGGCCGCAAAGGACCTGATTGCCAAAGACGGAACCGATCCTGTCTACGGCGCTCGTCCGCTGCGCCGCACCATTCAGTCGATGATTGAAGACCCACTGTCTGAGGAGCTTCTCTCTGGCCAGTGGACCGCAGGCGACATTGTTGCTGTTGATGTTGACGCTGAGGGTAAGAAGCTTGTGTTCACTAAGACCACGGGCGTCATCCCTGAGCCTCGCAAGAAAGAGACAATGGCGCAGCTTGACCAGATGGACGTCAGCATGGGACCATCCTCGCTGCCACAGGGTAGCGCAGGCGGCTCGTCCGACCTGATGTCCTCCGCCGAGTAAGACACTCTGACCCGAGGTTCTGCCTCGGGTCTTTTTGTATCGCAACTCATACGCGCGGCTCACTAGGCGAGAAACCCGTCGAGAAACCCGTCTTCTCAAAACCATCACTACACGCGTCGGCAACAAAACCGTATACTTGAAACGTTGAAACAAATTGAAGCCGTAAACGTACCAGATCGTAAAACGTAGCCTGTAAGCTGCAAGTAATTGAGGGAGAGCCATGGAGCCAACGCAACTTGATCCAAGCGCAACAGAAAACGAGGACCGCATTGCCACAGCTCTGAAGATGACTGCTCCTGGTACGGCGCTCCGCGTTGCACTGGATATGATTATCGCTGGTCGTCTTGGTGCCCTCATTTGTGTGGGAGATACAGAAAACGTCCTTGCTGTGGGCGGAGATGGTTTCAAACTTGATGTTTCCTTCACGGCAAACCGACTGTTTGAGCTCTGCAAAATGGATGGCGCAGTGGTGGTGGACAAAGACCTCACCAGAATTCTGCGCGCCAACTCCCACCTTAATCCTGATGCAACGCTTCCAACTGCAGAAACAGGTACTCGTCACCGTACTGCTGCTCGCATGAGCTTGCTCACCAGGGCAATTGTGATCGCTGTGTCTTCTCGCCGTTCGTTGATTACGGTCTACGTGGATGGCCACGTTATTCCGCTGAAGTCGGTACCAGCCATTATGTCTACCGTCAACCAACTTTCGGTTGCTATGCAAAATACGCGCCAGCAGCTTGATCGCGCGCTTCTGCGCTTGACTGCGCTTGAGCTTGATAACTACGTTACCTTAGGCGATGTAGCAGGCATTTTCTACCTGTTTGAGGTTCTTTTGAGCGCCGCCGATCAGCTTGACTCCTGCCTTTTGGAGCTGGGTAGCGAGGGTAAAACCACCGCTATGCAGCGCGAGGAATATTTGGGCGGCATCGACGAGGCCTATAACCTGATGATTCGCGATTACGCCGTTGACTCTTCCGCTGAGGAGGCACGCGCTATCCGCCGCCGCTTCCACGAGACGGCCAACACCGAGCTCCGCTCCGCTGAAAGCGTTGGCCAGATTCTTGGCTACTCCGATGGCCGCGGAGAAGATGCATCCATGGAGCCTCTGGGCCTGCGCACGCTTTCCCGCGTTCACGTGGTCAACGATGAGATTGCGGCCAGAATTGTTGACGCCTACGATAACCTGCAGCAGCTGCTTCACGTTGCAGAAAACGATACGTCTAGCCTCAAATCTCTGGGTGTCGAGAACCCCGGTGCACTTGCTAATAGTCTCCGCAGAATGTGGGGTAAGTCAGAATAATGGCTGCAAGCAGCACCTGTGCAAAGGTCGTGTCAAAGCCACGTCCTTCTCGCCTCACAACACATGGAGCAAAAGCAGATACCGTGGCCGTCATTGTGGCTGGCGGCATTGGCGAGCGCTTTGGGTATCCTGACGGCAAGCAGTTTATTTCTGTCTGCGGTCTTCCGCTGATGAGCTGGTCAATCCTTGCATTTGATCACGCGCCAAGCGTGGCTCACATTGTGATTGCTTGCTCTGACGAGAAACGCTCTGCAGTTCAAGAGGGTGTTTTGGGCAAGCTTGTACTCCACAAACCCGTTCATTTTGCCACGTCTGGTGTTACCAGGCAAGAATCGGTTTACAACGCGCTCCAGGTAGTGCCTGCTGGATATGATTTTGTTTCTGTTCATGACGCGGTTCGTCCGCTCATTGAGGTAGAGACTATTGAGCAGGTCATTGGTACAGTTCGCAAGTCGCCTAAGATTGCGGGAGCAATTTTGGCTCACCGCGCAACTGATACGCTGAAGCGCGTAGATGGTGCAACCATTGTAGATACGCCTGACCGCTCAACGTTCTGGGCTGCTCAGACCCCTCAGGTGTTCAAGACACGCACGCTTCTTGAAGCCCACGAGGTAGCTCGTCAGGAAGGCTACCAGGGAACCGATGACTCGTCGTTAGTTGAGCGACTTGGTCTTACAGTGCTGTGCGTTGAGTCGCAACGAGAAAACGTGAAGGTCACGTACCCGTCTGACCTTGCAATTGTTGAGGCTACGCTCAGCCGTCGCCTGGTAGAAGGCGCAACCGGAAGTGGGGCTGTAGAGTGAGCATGCCAGAGCTTAAAATTGGCCACGGATACGATGTTCATCGCCTGGTAGAGGGTAGAGATCTTATCTTAGGTGGCATTAAAATTGAGCACACCAAAGGTCTTCTCGGCCACTCCGATGCTGATGTTTTAGCTCATGCGCTTATGGATGCCCTGCTAGGAGCTCTGCGCGCCGGTGATATCGGTCAGCTTTTCCCCGATACAGACCCTGCTTACGAGGGTGCTGATTCTATGGTGCTCCTGTCCCATGTTATGCAGCTTGTTCGTAATGAGGGCTTTGAGCTTCTGGATTGTGATTGCACCGTTGCAGCTCAGGCGCCTAAGTTGCTTCCTCATCGCGATGCTATGAGAAACCGCATGGCAGAGGTCATGGGTGTTTCGCCAGATAAAGTTGGCATAAAAGCAACCACTACCGAAGGCCTTGGCTTTGTGGGCACTCAAGAAGGCATTGCTGCCTGGGCAGTTGTACTGCTGGGACGTAGCGCGTAAGCTGGGACACACCGCGCAATAAATTACAGCTCTACGATATGGTCGGCTGCCTCCACCACTTTAGGATCGTGAGATATAAGAAGTATTATGTGGTCTTGTTTGACCTTCTTGAGAAGATCAAGAAGAACATCAACACTTTTTTGATCTAATGCAGAGGTTGGCTCGTCAAGCAACATAACACTTGGATTCATAAGCATCATGCGGATAATTGCAATCTTTTGCTTTTCTCCACCAGAGATAGCAGAGCTTCGTTCACCAAGGCGAACATCAAGATTTTGATCATCACCAAGCAGCAATTTTTCCAGATTGAATAGCTTGATATAGCTGATTATCTCTTCATCTGTTGGTTGGTTTTTGCAGAGTAGAGTCAGATTATTTCTCACTGTATCGTCAACAATACTTGGCTCTTGTTCGGTAAATCCAAGAGTATTTTTCCGGAGTTCATACTGATTAATTTGAGCTAGCAAGTCCTCGTTAATAGCAATAGTGCCCGATAGGTGAGAAGACCATTCTCCATTAATGAGCTTCAGAAATGTAGATTTGCCTGTTCCGTTTCCACCGGTAATAGCGTATATATTTCCCTTCGCAAAACTACAAGACAAGTTGTTCATCAGCACTTTATTTGTATGTGGATAAGAAAAAGATACGTTTGTGCAGGTAATTTGATTGACGTTCTCTGATGGAATGATGTTACCAACGGATTCTTGAGGTATCTCAAGAATCTGCTCAATTCGATTAAGACTTACCGTAATGCTCTGATAAGCCATGCCAAATTCCATAAGAAGCGTAATAGAGCCTAAAAGCGATACAAAATAGCTTGAAATGGTTGCAATATAGCCAGGCTGCAGTGCTCCAAGGAAAATTTGATAGGCACAGGTAATAAAGACAATAGCTTGGAATACGGCAATTACAGCATTGTTTAATTCCTGTACGCCAAATTCCAGTTTGTACTGCTCATGAATGGCACTACGAATTTTTTGATTAACGGCATAATGCTGATTAAAGAAACGCTCAAAGAGAGAATGACGCCTGATAAAATCTACGTCTGTGAATTGGGAGAGCTCAATAGATCCATATTGTGATCTCAGTTCTTTGGATTCCCTATATCTTTTATAGGCCGCAGCTTGGATTTGCTTATAGATAATAAAACTCACCAACAACAGAACAACTGTTATAAGAGCGGTTAATGGGTTCAGATATAAAATAATTGCCAGCGTGGCTAAGACGGAGACCGTAGTTGTTACAAAGCTCACACATTGTGTAAGTATAAAAATCGAAACGTCATTAGAATCGTTATTTACTGTCTGACGGTAATGTCCAGAATCATATGACGAGAAAAACGATGAATCGGCGTGTTGAATCTTGTCAATCAGCTGTCACTCAATAGTAAACGAAGAATCAATTTGTAACTGACAATAGCGTGTTTTAGCAAGATAGGAACAGCCGGCAATAAGGATTCCTAGTGCGGCAACTACAGCGCAATAGAAAAGTATCTCGCTCCAAGTTGTTCCTGAAATAAAAAGATTAATTACAAATCCAACAAGAAGAGGTTGGATCACCATAAGCGCTGTGACAAAGAATGACAGAAAGAGAAAAATCGCAAGACTGCCCTTATCCAGAATGGTAGATATACAGTAGCGGATAATGTTAAAAAACTTACTCATTCGAATCACCTTCTGAAGTTGTTAAGAGCAAGATTTTTTGTCTTCTAGTTCTTTGCAGTTTTGATTCAAATATAAATTCTTTAAATTTTGTTTGTTGAGTTTAATACAACAAAAAAAACAATCCAGCACAAATCCGCGAGTGGTAACAAAATTGAATCTTGATTAGTAAGGTATGAACGTAAAGGTTTTCCACAAACCGTTTATACTTACACCAATACACAATGGTTGCGAGGAGTATGCATGCTTGTCTATAACACTCAGACGCATAAAAAAGAAGAGTTCAAGCCAATCGACGAGGGCAAAATCCGCATGTACGTGTGCGGTCCTACGGTTTACGATCAGATTCACATCGGAAACGCCCGTACCTTCCTCTCGTTTGACGTTATTCGCCGTTATTTGATGCACAAGGGTTATGAGGTCACTTTTGCCCAGAATCTGACCGATGTTGACGACAAGATTATTCAGCGCGCCATTGAGCAGGGAAGGACTGCTCAAGAGGTATCTGAAGAGTTTTCGCAGGCGTTTATCGAGCAAATGCATCGCTTCAATATTCTGGACCCAGATATTCGTCCTCGCGCAACGCACGAGATTGAAGCCATGCTTCAGATGATTCAATCTTTGATTGATCAGGGCTACGCTTACGCGGTGCCTTCGGGCGACGTGTACTTCTCGGTTCGTTCTGACCACGGCTATGGCGTGCTTTCTGGTCGCGATCTTGATCAGCTTCGTGCAGGTGAGCGCGTTGAAGTTAATGACGAGAAACGCGATCCGTTTGACTTTGCGCTCTGGAAGGCAGCAAAGCCTGGTGAGCCTAGCTGGCCAAGCCCTTGGGGAGAAGGTCGTCCGGGTTGGCACAGTGAGTGCTGCGCCATGATTCATCGCTACCTGGGTACTCCAATTGATATTCACGGCGGTGGCTCTGACCTGGTATTCCCTCACCATGAGAACGAGACCGCACAGGCGTCTTGCGCCTGGCACGCTCCTCTCGCCAATTATTGGATGCATACCGGAATGCTTCGCGTTGACGGTGAGAAGATGTCCAAGTCCTTGGGCAACTTCTACACGCTCAAGGAAGTTTTGGACAAGTATCCTGCAGATGCAGTAAGACTTTTGATGCTTCAGACGCACTATCGTGCGCCACTTGATTTCTCGTTTGAGCGCCTTGAAGGCACCGTTGGTACGCTTGAGCGCATGAAGACCTGCGTTGCAAATCTCCGCTGGGCTTTCAAGCAGTCTTCTGCTCAGCACGAACTTTCCGACGCTGATTGCACGCTTGCTGAGGCAATTAACACAGCTCAGAGCGAGTTTGACGCTCAGATGGATGACGATTTCAACACCGCAGGAGCACTTGCTGCTATCTTTGCGCTGGTAACTGCTGCAAATATCTATCTTGCAGAGGTTGGTCAGAACGTTGGCGCAAGTCCTGTTCTCCGTGCAGCAGATATGTTGTGCGAGCTCACGGGAGCTTTGGGAATTGATTTGACTCAGGCGGCGTCTACCTCTGATTTACCAGAAGAGCTTGTGACACTTGCAGCGCAGGTAGCAGGCTATGAGGGTTCGTCAGCTGACGAGGCTGCAGAGGCTTTGCTTGCTGCTCGTCAGGAGGCTCGTTCCCAGAAGAACTGGGCAGTTGCTGATCAAATTAGAGACGGAATTGCCGAGCTTGGACTTTTGATTGAAGATACCGCCGCTGGCGCTCGACTAAAGCGTAAGGCAGACTAACTATGGCAAGAAATCAGCGTTCTACCTCTAAAAACACGCGCTCCGAGGGCGCTGCAGGCCGCGGAGGCGCGGGTCGCGGTGGAGCTGCAGGTCGCGGCGGAGCTACGGGTCGCGGCGGCGCAGGTCGCGGAGGCGCGGGTCGCGGCTCCAAGAAGACTGCCGACTGGGGCGGTTATTTCGGCGCCAAGAATGGCCAGGGCTCAAAGGGTGGCCGCTCCGCACAAGGTGCACGCGCAGCTCAGGACACTCGCGGACAGCGAAGCGCTGGCGGACAGCGAGGTGCTGGTGCTGGACGTCCCGGCAACAAGAAGCCTGCAACCGATCTTATCGAGGGTCGTCGCGCAGTAGCTGAGGCGCTGACTGTGGGCATTCCTTTGAAGAATGCGCTGGTACAAGCCGCAAGCGGACAGAAGGACCAGGAGATTGAGGCGCTTGCACGCCAGCTTGAGCAGGAGGGTATTCCTGTCGAGCGTGTTGCAAAGCCAGTGCTTGACTCGCTTTCAAGCCACGGCGCTCACCAGGGAGTTATTGTCCGTACACAGCCGTTTGCCTATGCTGACCTCTCTGAAATCGTTCAGCGTGCGGGTTCTGAAAACGCGCTGGTTGTGGTCTTGGATCACGTCACTGACGAGGGAAACTTTGGCGCAATCGTAAGAAGTGCCGAGGTAGTTGGCGCAGCCGGCATTGTTATTGCAAACGCTCGCGCTGCCCGAGTTGGCGTTGGAGCATACAAGACTTCCGCAGGAGCCGTGCTTCACCTGCCAATCGCTCAGGTTTCTAATCTACCTCGCGCTCTTGAAGAGCTCAAAGCCGCAGGTTTTTGGACGTGTGGCTCCACCGAGCACGCTACTCAGTCCGTGTGGGAGGCTCCCATGGGAGGTCGCCTCGCACTTGTTATGGGTTCTGAAGGCTCAGGAATTTCTCGCCTTATGCTCGAGAAGTGCGATTTTACGTGCAAGCTTCCTCAGTTTGGCCAGGTAGAATCTCTGAATGTTGCTCAAGCAACAACGGTTATGTGCTACGAGTGGCTCCGCAGGACCCAGGACGCGTAAGCCCAGGAAGCGTAAGGTATGGCTCAAAAAAAATCGCTGCTTGTAGTCGATGGCTATAACGTCATGTTGGCAACTCCTCGCTATGAGGCGTTGCTGGATGAGCGTGGCTCTTCTGCACAAGAAACCGCTGCTGAGAGGGCCTATCACCTCAACACCGATCCGTTTTATCGCGCCCGTTTGGCGCTCATTTCTGACGTTGCCACGTTTGCGCAGGGCACCTACGAGGCCGTTATTGTGTTCGACGGCAAGGGAAACGTAAACGACGAGCGCCCGGAGCGCAGCCATGCTGGCGTGCAGCTGGTTTTTTCCGAGACGGGGGAGTCCGCGGATAGCGTCATCGAGCGCCTGGTCACGGACGCGCGAGAGGCTGGTCGCAAGGTATTTCTGGTCACGTCGGACAGGGACATTCGTGCCACAGCCGGCTTTGGCCCTGGCGAGGTCACGCGTATTGCCAGCGCATCGCTGGTCCACGAGATTTCCCAAGCAGATAACGTTGTCGAAGAGATGCGTCGCGATCAGGTCAGCACGCGCATGACGCTTGAAGACCGCATTTCTCCAGAACAGCGCGAGAAACTCTGGAAGCTGCTGGGCAGATAGGTGACCAGGTCAGCGTCTCACGTACGCGATGCGTCAATGTGCCCAACCGCACCAATGCGTCCAGCGCGCCAATTTGACTGACGCCCAATGCACTCGACGCACCTAGGCGCAATCAGCGCGCCTGATTTCTGCAAAGAATCTGTAAATTCTGCCTAATAACAGCAAAGAATCTGTGGATTTGCCTGATTTTGTTAAAGAATCGGTGGCTCAAATACAGA
>CAKARX010000047.1:0-9483 GCA_916720745.1 uncultured Atopobium sp. | reverse complement strand
GCCACCAGGGGTACCAGGAGTGCTTGGAGTACCAGGGTTTTCTGGAGTAGTAGGATTTTCTGGAGTAGCAGGGTTTTCTGGAGTTACAGGAGCAACTGGCTCTGGCTCCCACTCTGCAACTAGAACAACCTTAGGAGTGGTGGTGGTAAGGGTTACCTGGTCTCCTGCCTGGTAGGTAGTGCCATCAAGCTTCCAGCCCTTGAAGACGTAACCATCGCGAGTTGGAACGGTAGCAGAGACAGTCTCGTTCTTAGGATCGGTGAGAGAGTCTGCAGTGTTGCTATCAATACCAAAGTAACCGTTCTGTGCTGCAGGAGCACCAGTACCGCCGTTTGCATCGTAGCTGAGCTCATACTCCTGGTTCCAGACAGCAGTCAGGGTGTAAGGGCTTCTCATGTTAAAGACAGTAGTTTCAGAAACATAGCGCTTATCGCCAGCTGGGTTGTTGTTAGCATCTGCAGGAACAGCAGAAGCACCAACATAGCGGAAGTGATTATCCACGTAAGAACGCTTCCAGAACTCAAACTTGTAACCATCGCGGACTGGCTGGTCTTCAATGATGTTGTACTCTGCAAAACCATAGGTACGAGGGTTGTTTGGAGTCTTGGACTCTGTATAGGTTGCGTTGCCGTAGATGGTACCGCCATTTGCGTCGTAAATAAGCTGGTTAACCGCAGATGGCGTTGGCGTAGGTGTAGGAGTTGGGGTGGTCTCTGCTGGAATAACGTGGATGTGATAGCCAACCCACATAAGGTGAGTGGTGTTACCGCCAACGTTAGCAGGATCAGAGGAATCTCCCTGCATAGTAACAAGGAAGAATGCCGTAACAGGCTGGTTAGCAGGGGTTACCTTACGACCGGTAAACTCAAAATAGAACTGACCACCATTGTTAGTTACGGTATTGCTGTTTCCATAGAAAGCATAGGTGAAATCATAATCAGTAGCAGGGAGCTCAGGATAAGCACCTGCGGTGACCAGCGTAGTGGTTACGCCAAAAGGAGCAAAACCAGGACGAGTGGTGGTGTAGTGGGAATACGCACCAGTGTCTCTAATGGTCTGACCAACGCGAACAACAATCTCGCCATACTGACCAGGAACAGGAGTCTGGTGGCCAGAACGTTGAGGGTTGTCTGTAAGAACCCTAGATGTATCGGCATTACCGTCAGCCGAGAAAACAGAAACCTTTACACCTGGTGTAGATGTATCAATAGGATCTGCAAATGCAAGTTTAGGTGCAGAAACTGCAAGAATTGCAACAAATGCAAGTGCAAGTGCACACGCAATTCTCTGAAGCGTCTTGATGTGGCGCATAAAACCTCCTGGAACTATTACAAGTAATTACGTACTCTTACGACCAAAATTCAGCCGTAAGAGCATATAGGACAAGGCAATTCTTAGTAAATGAGCCCAGAGCGATTACATATATCTTTCACAGGTTTTCCACGTATTTTCCATATGTTTTGCGCATAAAAAAGCGCGGCGAGAAACTCACCGCGCTTGAACGCATATGTTGTATCGCTTGTCAGTTAAAAACTTACTTAACAAGCAGGAAGTATGCGATAACTGCAATACCCAGAATAATGCGGTACACGCCAAAAGGCTTGAAATCATGCTTGCGGACATAGCCCATAAGCGCACAGACCATAACAAGCGACACAATAAACGCCACTAAACAACCAACACCCAAAATAATTGCCTCGGGAGCGGTGAAAGTGTTGCCCTTCATAAAGTAGCGCACAAGCCTCAAAGCAGAAGCGCCGGCCATAGTAGGAATTGCCAGGAAGAACGTAAACTCAGCAGCTACAGCCCTTGAACAACCAAGTGCTAAGCCGCCAAGAATAGTTGCACCAGATCTTGAAGTGCCTGGAACAATTGCAAGTACCTGGAACACACCAATACCAAGTGCGGTCTTCCAGTCAAGATTGTCAATGTCTTGAACGCGAGCCAGGTTGTCGGCTGAGGGGGCCTTCAGGGATGTGGCGGCATCTGGACGCATGTGTTTACCGCGAGGTGCTTCAACCTTTACCGTTGCAGCGACCTTCTCGCGATGTAGCTCAAGCACTATGAAGATGATGCCGTAGAAAATAAGGGTTGCAGCAATAACAAAAGGGCTTCCAAGATGCTCTTCGATGAAGTCGTTGAGCGGCAGACCAATTGCTGCTGCAGGAACGCAGCTAACCACCACTTTTGCCCAGAGTTTCCAGGTAGAGCGCTTCTCGTCCTTAGATTTCTTTGGCGAGAAGGGATTGAGCTTGTGGAAAAATCCCACACATACTGCAAGAATTGCGCCAAGCTGAATAACAACGAGGAACATATTCCAGAAGTCTTCAGAAACATTGAGTGGTAAGAACTGATTGAGTAGCAGCATATGGCCTGTTGATGAGATAGGTAGCCACTCGGTAATACCTTCAACTACGCCAAATAACGCTGATTTAAGCGCTTCAATCCACAAAATTGCCGACTCCACTAAAACCTCCTTGGGGACTGATTACGAACCTATTGTACGCAATCCGTTCGCCCTTTCTTTTTCTACCGTTCACGGCTTTATATAACGACTTTACTACTTTAAAAGTGCCTTGTTTTCTGCAAAGTTGGCATTTGGAGTCAAAAACAAGTAGAATTGACACCCTCGCACGAGCGGAGAGAAGCGATTATGCGTATTTTTGAGGTCAAGTGTTATCTGACCTCGCGCTTGAAGCCAGTAATGAGCGGATGGCACTAACTGCGCACTAATCGGAAGCCCCCAATCGCGGAGGTCGATTTGAACTATTACATGCGTCACAGACGCTTACCTTCATGCTCTACCCTTATGACAGCACTCCTTGCAGCAGTGCTTGTTGTTAATGCCTTTTTGTTTGGCGTCTCAAGAGCTCAGGCAGAGACTCTTGAAGAGCTCCAGGCCAAGGTAGAGCAAACCAATTCTGATTACGATGCCGCCAATCAGCGTGTAGCTGAGCTGCAAAAACAGATTGCAGATAATGAGGCGCGTATTGCAGAGATTGAACAGCAACTCCCAGAGCAGCGCTTAAAAGCTGCAGAGTCTATTAGAGCTATGTATCGTATGCAGCAGGGCTCCATGGGAATTATTGATCTGCTTTTGTCGGCAGATAACTTTAATGATTTGATTGCTGTTGTTCAGTATCTTGAGATTATCCAGAACAAAAATTCAGATGCTATCAACCACCTTGTTGACCTTAGCAAAGAGCTTTCTGAGACTCAGTCATCTTTAAATGCACAGATGGCAGAAGCAGAAGAGCAGAAGAAGGCTGCTGAGGATGCTATGAATGCAGCAATTGCAACAAGAGAGCAATTGCAGGCAGAACAAGCTCAGCAGGCAGCAGCAGAAGCAGCGGCTGCAGAAGAAGCACTAAAAGAGGCTTCTACTGAGACCACCTTTACCAATGCTTCTGGTAATACCACTGAGGTCACTACCCCATCAACTCCATCGGCTCAAAATGTTGACTGGTCAAGCGATAAGACCAACTTTGTAAGCAGCTGGGGTGCTCGAATTGATGCGTATCTTGCTGGTTCCCCTCTTGCCGGCTACGGCTCAACCTTTGCTGAGGCTGCATGGGCCTACGGCGTTGATCCGCGTCTCTCGCCTGCTATTTCTGCAGTTGAGAGTACAAAGGGTAGGTATAACTTCCTCCCCTACAACGCATGGGGCTGGGGCTCTTCAAGCTGGGGTAGCTGGGAAGAGGCTATCTGGGATCACACAGCTGGTCTTGCTGCTGGTTACGGCGGAAGGCTTTCTGTCTCTGGCGCTGCAAAGTACAATCCAGCTAATCCAAACGGCTGGTACTCGGCAGTTCTCACGCAGATGGAACTCATCTAAGCTTCTGGTCGTACAACCTTTAAAGAACGTTAAAACCCCGCAGTTTACCTGCGGGGTTTTATTGTCGGGTGCAGAAGTACTTGCAGGTTGAGTTGAGCTTGGAGTGGACGGGTTTCTCGCCAGATGGCGGGTGGGCGCGAGTAGTGCGGGTGCGAGGGCGCTTCCGGGCGCGGCTACGCGGTGAGCACGACCATGGCGAGGATGAGGGAAAAGCCGATGAGGTCGGCAACGCTAAAGGTGATTCCTAGCACCAGTACGGTGGTGATGGTTGCCATAACGGGCTCGATAGTACCCAGAAGAACCGCTCTAAGTGAGCCTGCGTCCTTAACGCCCTGCAGGTAAAGGCCGTACGCCAAGAACGTTCCTACCAACACACCAATGGCTACCAGCAAAACACCAAAGGCGTCCAGCTGAGGCATGTGATTCCAAGGTTGATAAAACACGGCAATGAGCGTGCCAGAGAACAAAAACGCAAGTCCGTTTACGGTAAAGCTTCCCCACTTTTCCATCAAAGGCTTGGGCAAAATGGAGAGGGCCGCCTGAGCAAATACACACATAACGCCCCAGAAAACACCTGATGTTGGCAGGTTAAGCGTGCCGAGATTTCCTCCTGTTACCAAGAGATATGTGCCAATAAGCGCCAAAACAATGCCAAGAATCTCGCGGCGGCGAGGCCAGCGCCTACCAACCGCGCACACAAAGGCCAAAACGCCCAACATACCTAACGACTGCATGATGGTTGCAGTTCCAGAATTAGTAGCATTAACTGCGTAAATGTAAGCAACTTGCGAGAATAGAATGGCAAACAAACTGACTACAAAAATCTTTACCAACTCTTTTGGCTGCTTAATGACGGTTGTGAGATTTTTTCTATCAAACGCAAAAGCAGTTCCCAAGAATAACCAGCAGGCACAAAGCTCGCGAATATCAATCAGCCACATGGGATCAACATGATAGGTATCGAGCAGGTATTTTGCGGCGGTTCCAAATGCGCCCCAGGAAGCTCCGCCAATCAAGACAAACAGCATTCCTCGATAGATTTTCTTCTTATTATCAGGGGTTATTTCAGCGTCGTCGCTACCAAGTGCTTCCTCTTCTACTGGAGTCTCTATAACGTCTGCAGTCTTAGAAGACTCCACCGTGCTCTCATTAGAAATGAAATCATTCATCTGGGTATAAATCTTTCATTACAAAATACGGATACAAGTGTCACTTTTTCTCTGACGCGGTAGTATCACAATAACAAAAATCCACCTTACCCTGCTCCGTGCAGAGCCTTAGGTCTCTAAACGGTCCCGTTAAGGCAAGATGGTCCCAAAAACGGCATTGATGCTCACGTAAGTTTTCGTATAGATTGGCAGCTTATGACGTCTAAGTATTCGCAGATGGACAGTGCGTTTTCTGTTGGCACGCTTCACGCAGAAGACAAAAGCTTTGAGGTAATCTCGGCTGAGTGGGTTAACGAGATTTCTGGTTACGCGTACATCTTCAAGCACATTCCCACAGGTGCCCGTCTTATGTGGTTTGCCTACGACGATGACAACCGCTCGTTTGCCATTGCTTTTAAGACACCTCCTGTAGATCACACCGGCGTCTTCCACATCCTGGAGCACTCAGTTCTCTGTGGCTCCGATGCCTATCCTGTTAAGGAGCCGTTTGTTAACCTGCTCAAGACCTCTATGCAGACGTTCTTGAATGCAATGACTTACCCCGACAAGACGGTGTACCCTGTGGCAAGCACTAACGTAGCTGACTTGGAAAACCTTATGAGCGTGTACCTGGACGCCGTCTTGCATCCTGCAATCTATAAGCGCAAGCGCATCTTTGAGCAGGAAGGCTGGCACCTAGAAGCTGACGAGCAGGGCAATCTTAGCTACAACGGTGTTGTCTTCAACGAGATGAAGGGCGCCCTCTCTGATCCAGATCGCGTACTCTACGATTCTGTCAGCGAGGCCCTCTTCCCTGATACCTCCTACGGCAAAGAATCTGGCGGCAAGCCTCGCGCAATCCCTGAGCTCACCTACGAGAACTTCCTGGACACCCACGCTCGCCACTACGACCTCTCTAACAGCTACACCTTCCTCTACGGCGACCTTGATTGCGAGCGTGAGCTCTCCTTTATTGCCCAGAGGTTTGCAGCTGCCGAGAAACGCAATGCAGGTGCGCCTAATCCGCTTAACCTGCAGGCACCCGTGTTGCCCGAGCCTTGCCAGGTCCGTATGAACACCACAGCCGACAACTCCAGCGTTGGCCTGGGTTACGTGCTTGGAACACCTGATCAGCGCAACAAGATGATGGCGGCAGACATCTTGTTTGACACCCTCATGGGCTCCAATGAGTCCCCGCTCAAGCGTGCAATTCTTGACGCAGAGCTGGGCGATGACTTTAGCTACTATCTCTCCGATGACCTTGCACAGCCAATGCTCTTCTTGCAGCTCAAGGGTCTCAGAGAAGGAGCAGCTCAGAAGTTCCGCAACTTGGTAGAGACCACCTGCCAGAAGATTGCTGCCGAGGGCATTGATCCAAAGAAGCTCAACGCTTCCATTGCGCTTGCAGAGTTTAACCTGCGCGAGAATGACCAGCCTTACTCAAACGGTATTGAGTACACGCTGCGTTCGCTCTCAAGCTGGCTTTACGACGACGCTCGTCCCCTGGATTACATCCGCTACGAGGACGCCATTGCCTACGTCAAAGAACTTGCAGCTCAGAAGGGCTTTGAGAAGCTGCTTCTGGAGCTCATTTGCAACAGCAAACACGCAGCTCAAGTTGAGCTTGTCCCCACAGATGAGGGAGACACCCAGGAAGAAGCTGCTGAGCTGGAGCAACTTCGCTCTACGCTCACCGATGAGGATGTCGAGAAGATCCGTGCAGAAGTTGAGGCACTCCGTTTGGAGCAAGAAACACCTGACGCTCCAGAAGACTTAGCCAAGCTGCCGTCCCTCTCGCTCAGTGATATCGGTGCAGGTAGAGAGCGTCCTGCTGGCTTTGAGGTTGAGGCTCCCCTGCCATGCATTGCGCATGAGCTGGACACTCACGGCATTGACTATGTCTACCATTACTTTGATCTGACCCGTGCGGTTACCTTTGAAGAGCTGCCGCTTGTGGGCATTCTTGCTGAGGCGCTCGGCAAGCTTGATACAGCATCACACACCGCCTCTGAGCTGGATATCCTTATTGAGAGCAACCTTGGTCACCTCTCGTTCTTCACTGATATCTACGACCAAGACACGCTTGACCAGGCACATCCCGCCTTCATTGTTGCCGCAAGTGCCCTTGCCGAGAAAACCCAGGGACTTGCAAGCATTCCTTCCGAGGTTTGGTCCAGCACGCGCTTTGACGATTTGAACCGCTTAAAGAACATCTTGATTCAGCGTCGCATTGCGCAGGAGCAGTACTTTGTTGGTGCTGGTCATACTGCAGCGCAGAATAAGGCTTTGACCGCCTACTCTGCAGCTAGCCGTGTAAACGATGCACTAGCAGGCGTTGGCTTCTATGAGTACCTAAAGAACCTGCTTGCCAACTGGGATGAGCGCGGCCCTCAACTTGCAAAAGACCTGGATGCACTCACCCGCAAGATGTTCCGCGCAGACAACGTTACGGTCAGCTTTACTGGCTCCGCTCAGAGCCGCGAGGCATTCTGGCAAGCAGCGGGAGACCTCGGCCTTACGAATGGCAACAAATCGCAGGCAGGCAACGCTGCGCCAACGCTTGTTGTCCCTGAGGGTAAGCTGCAGCACGCGGCATATATCATTCCTTCAAACGTCTCCTACGTTGGTCTCTCTTATCCAAACGTTGCCCATGCAACCAATGAACAGCAGGGTAACTGGCTTATTGCCACCAGAGTTCTGGGTCTTGACTATCTCTGGAACGAGGTCCGCGTCAAGGGTGGCGCCTATGGCGTTATGTTCAGAAACTCCATCGCTGGCCTGCAGAGCTTTGTCTCCTACCGAGACCCTGCGCTTGATGCAACCCTTGACCGCTATGTTGGCGCAGGTAGTTGGCTCTCTGAGTGGACTCCAGACGCTGACGAGTTTGAGGGCTATGTAGTTGCCTCTGTGGCAGGCGTTGACGCCCCTGTTCCCGCTCGAATGCTTGCTCGCAGGCAAGACATCGAGTACTTCAACCAACGTGATCCAGAGCGCCTTCTTAAGCTTCGCGAGAAAATCCTTCACGCCCAGGTTGAGGACATCAAAGAACTGGGAAGCACCATGCCTCAAAGCTATGACGACCTCTCGGTTGTTGTCTTTGGCGCTAAGGAGGCCATTGAAGCCTCCAAGCTTGATCTTGAGGTTGTCGATCTCTTTGGCGGCCAGGAGAACTAGGTCTGGTAGCTGAAACAAAAACGCAAAAGCCCTGTCATACACACGTATGACAGGGCTTTTCTTGTGAGGTATGAGATGCAGCTAGACGGTCTTCTCGCCAGATGACGCGCTTTGACAGTGGGCTACTCGCTTCTCAGTGCCTGAACTGGATCGGACTTAGCCGCCCTACCTGCAGGAATAAGGCCTGCAAGGAGCGTCAAACCAACGCTAATCAGAATCAAAATGAGCGCGCCATTCAGCGGCAAGATCACCAGGTTGTCCACGTTAAACATAGCTTTGACCACAGCATTTGCGGGCAAAATGAGCAGCTGTGTAATGCCAATACCCATAACACCAGAGATGAGACCCTCAATAAACGTCTCCGCGTTGAATACGTTGGCAATATCTCGCCTGGAAGCACCAATAGAGCGCAGGATGCCAATCTCCTTTTTACGCTCAAGGACCGAGATGAACGTAATGATGCCAATCATAATGCTGGAAACAACAAGCGAGATGGAAACAAACGCAATCAGCATAGCCGAGATCATATCAACAATCAGCGTAACAGAGCTCATCAGCGCACCGACAATATCGGTATACGTAACTACCTTAGACTCTTCGCCAGCAGCCTTTGCGTTGGCATTGTACGTATTAAGAATTTCAACAATCTTTTCTTTACTTGCAAAGTCTTTAGGATAAATGTTGATTGACGTGGGCTTATTAAGGTCCGCATATCCCATCTTGGTAAGATTTGACTCATACGTTGCGGGTGCTGTGCGCAGCATTGACGCAGCAATAGCTGCCAACTGCGATGGATCAGCATTGAGTTTGAAAGCACTTGCAAGCGTTGCTTGATCTATCTGCATAGCATTAGACATGTTTGCCACAACGCCCTGCATAGCTGTATTGAGAGCACCCGCAATCTGATTTTGCATC
The DNA here is from genome assembly GCA_916720745.1 of uncultured Atopobium sp. Lineage (GTDB taxonomy): Bacteria > Actinomycetota > Coriobacteriia > Coriobacteriales > Atopobiaceae > Lancefieldella. Next base: position 411 of record CAKARX010000047.1, on the reverse strand, counting down.
CTAGAAGCAACCTGCGTCATCACGCTGGTGAGCGCAGACTGTACGTATGCACTCATAGCACGCGTAATAGCTGCAGAAAGTGCACTTGCAATCTGTGACTGATAAGCGCTCATAAGCCTCTGAGAAACCTCGGCCTGGACGCTTGGAAGGTCTGGATTGGTGCCCAGTTTATTTGCCAAAGCAGTAACCAACTGTTGCTGCAAGTTATCGGTATCAATTGCAGAAGAAACTGTAGTTACTATCTGCGTGCGTACCTGGTCCGTTGCTAAGTAATCGGCCATGGTCTTGCCGGGGTTAGCGGCACTCCAAGAATTCCATCCCAGAGCAATGTTGCCCATAAGCGAAGAAATAGCAGCTTGTCCTCCTGGTTTGAAATTAACGGTAATGCCAGAAAGAATCTGCTGAATGTCT
>CAKARX010000046.1:0-9682 GCA_916720745.1 uncultured Atopobium sp. | reverse complement strand
GGAGCCACTGAGAGCCTTTCTCAGCCAGAGATGGTACCAACCCTGGATAACGTTTCATTTACCCTAAAGCCTGGCTCTAGAACGGTTGTGCTTGGCCATAATGGCTCAGGTAAGTCAACGCTTGCAAATCTTTGTAATGCATCGCTCTTCCCGTTTTCTGGAGAAGTTTTAGTAGACGGCACCTCAACTGCTGGTGTGCCATCTACTCAGATTTCTTCGCATGTGGGAATGGTTCGTCAAGATCCAACTGCGCAGCTGGTATGTGCAACTGTCTTTGACGAGGTTGCCTTTGGTCCTGCTAATCTTGGACTGCCAAAAGAAGAGATTGTTTCTCGCGTCTCTCAAACACTTGAGCTCTGCGGTATTGATGACTTGGCCAACGCCCAAACACATACGCTTTCTGGAGGTCAACAGCAGCTTGTTGCCATAGCAGCGGCGCTTTCAGTGCTTCCACGTTATCTGGTACTTGATGAGGCGTTTGCTCAGCTTGATACTCGATTTAGAAATCACCTTTCTAAGCTGGTAAACAACCTTGTGGCTAACGGGATGGGTGTGCTTGAGATTTCTCATTCTTTTGAGTCTTTACCTGGAGCTGATCAGGTTCTTGTTTTGGAGAAGGGCCAGCTGGTTTGGACAGGCACCCCCACAGAGTTTCTCTCAGACGCAGATATAATTGCCCGCGCCGGATTTGATGATGCACTTACGGGAACAGCTCATGTAGCAGCGCAGGCTGGCTACAACTTTGACATGCCTCTTAACGCATCAGAATTTGTTGCGTTTCTTGTTCAGAACAACCTTGCGTTTGACGCTTTGGATACCCTTGTGTACCAGCGCGCCCTTAAGGTGGTGCGAGCAAATAACTATGACGGAATTCAAGCGCTTGGAGAGGCGCACGAGCTGGCAATTTGTGGCGTATCTCATGCGTTTGACAAGCCAGTTTTGCACGATATAACGCTTTCTTCCACGGGGGAGCTTACCGTTTTGGTGGGCGCTTCTGGTTCTGGAAAAACAACCTGCGCCCGAATAGCTGCTGGCCTCATAGAGGCTGATGTTGGTCATGCAACAATCGATGCACGACTAGTAAGTCCTGGAGATGTCGGCATGTGTTTCCAGCGCCCCCAGGATCAACTTTTTGCCCAAACTGTTGCTGAAGATATTGCGTTTGGTCCAACTAACAAGGGTTTCTCGCCAGATGATGTTGAGGCGCTTGTTGCGTATGCGGCAGAACGTGTTGGTTTGGACCAGCAGGTCCTGGACGCGTCTCCGTTGACGCTTTCTGGTGGTCAGGCTCGCCGTGCGGCTCTTGCGGGAACGCTGGCCTGCGCAACGTACGCGGTTGTGTTTGACGAGGCAACGTCTGGGCTTGATGGCAAGGCGCGCTCGCAGGTGCTGCATCTTGCTCGTGAGCTTGCAAACGAGGGCAAGGCAGTTCTTGCAATCACGCACGACGTAAGCGAATGGCTTCCTTTTGCCGATAGGGTAGTGTTTCTCGAGAAGGGCTGTGTTGTTGCAAGCGTCGACGTACAAGAAGCACAGACAACCCCAGAGCTATACGAGGCTGCGCAGCTTGACTGCCCGCTGTTTGTAAGCGTGTTGCATGAGCTTTTGGAGGCTTGCTATGTCTAAGTGCCCCTGTGCTCTGCTTAAGCGCATCTCGCTTACCTCGTTGACAGCGCATACAAAAATCGTTGCCACCCTTGTGGGTATTGTTGCTCTTTTCTGTGTGCAACTGCCACTTGCCTTTGCTGCATTTACTTTGATTTGCGTGGGTCTTCTTTGGAGCGCTCGTGTAAGTTTGCCTGAGTTTTTGCGTGTGGCAAAGCCCGCGGCTTTTGTCTTGCTGCTTTCATTTATGGCCAATACGCTGGTGTTTATTGGACATCCCGATATCATTTTCTCTGGATCAGTTGGACTTTCTGTGGCGGGCTTTTACAGGAGCACTGTAGCTATTGCCCGTGTGTTGCTTGCCTTGGCGCTGGTTTTATCGGTTGCGTCAACAACTACACCTACGCAGCTTGCTGATGGCTTTTCTGTACTGTTGCTGCCGTTGCGTCTTATTCGTGTTGACGTTGATGGTTTGAGCATTGTGCTCTCAATTGCACTGAGGGCAATTCCGCTTACCTTAGAAGAACTCGACAGAATTAGAGCAGCTCAGAGGGCACGAGGATTCAGTTTTGAATCGGGCAGTATTGTTGAGCGCATCAAAAAGTGGTTTACGCTTCTGGTGCCGCTGACCATCTCGCTCTTTCAGCGCGCAGATCAGATGGCGCAAACAATGACAGATCGCTGCCTTGGCGCAGCTAAACGCACTCGTATCTCCGCAAAAATGCAGCTTGTAGACTGGGCTTTGCTTCTGCTCTGGTCTGCCGTGTGCTTTGGTCTTGCAACGCTGTAGCGGTCTTGCAACGCTGTAGTAGTCTTGCAACGCTGCAGCGCTGGCGTTTGTTGTCGCGTAGCGTGCGCTTTCTTTGAGCCTACGATACAATCACTTTGTTGCGCCAAAAGTTTTTTCAGGGAGCTTCATGAACTCAGAAACGTCACAGAACAATGCATCAAACTGCAGCGTTTATGCATCCGAGGAGTCTTCTGCTGAGCTATCAGCTGCCGAGGCTCTCGCTGACGCCTCTGCTGAGCCTGAAGCTACGCTTGTCATCCAGCTAGGTTATCGCGGCGCTGCATTCTGCGGCTTTGCCGAACAGCCCACCCAGCGCACCGTGGCGGGCGACCTTCGCCGCGCGCTTCAGACCGTTTTGCGCAGAGAGGTCGAGCTCACCTGCGCGGGCAGAACCGACGCCGGCGTGCACGCCCAGGCCCAGTACGTGAGCCTTCCTGTGTACGGCGCTGAGCTGGCGCTGTCTGGCGAGAAACTCGTCCGCTCGCTCACCGCTCTGACCGACGATGACATCTCTATCCGACAACTCTTCCGTGCCCCACAGGGTTTCTCGGCACGCTTTGATGCCCAGGCTCGCTCGTACCGCTATCGCATTTGTGCAGATAGCGCTCGTCCCGTGCTGGGCTGGGACCACGTGTGGTGGTACAACGGTCACTTGGACGCAGAGCTTATGGACAAGGCGGCGCAGGCGCTGGTAGGAGAGCACGATTTCAAGAGCTTCTGCAAGGCAATTTCTGCTGAGGGCAAGCCAACGCATCGTTTTGTGGAGCGCCTTACGGTAGAAGAAATTGAAGAGGCTGGCGAGAAACTCATTGCAGTTGATATTACGGGTAACGCCTTCTTGCATAACATGGTGCGCACGATTGTGGGCACACTGGTTGAGATTGGCCGAGGTCACAGGCCTGTTGAGTGGATCGACGAGGTTCTAGCTGCTCAGAATAGAATTGCTGCTGGCAGTTGTGCACCTGCTCAGGGCCTCACGTTTGTGAGCGTTCGCTATCCAGAGGGTGTTTTGCAACCTTGGTAGCGCTTTCGGTTCCTTGATTGCGTCGTAGTTTCTGTGTGCCAATCCAGCTCCATCGGTCTTCTCGCGCCGTTTACGAAGTCTTTTCTACCACTTGTATTGTGTGCGGTGGTTTCCCTCGCAAAGAAATAGCATCATAGAAGAGAGCGTCTTTTTTAGGAGCTCTTGCAGAACTGATGAACAGTGAGGCAGGGAGCCAGTATGTTTAGGAAAAGAGAAAGATTTGAGCGCAGCGATGTTCCGCGTGAGAATCCCTATACCAACGTGATTGGCCTTGCCGTAATTGCCATTGTTGCTGTTCTTGTAGGCATTGTTGTTGTAACTCTTTGGGATCGCGCGCAGCTTGAGTCTCACCTGGGAGATCATGGGCTTAACAAGGCTATAAAGAGCCAAAGTGTTTCAGGCAATCCGGATGGCACTACACAATCTGATGATGACTTTCTTACCTATGCCGTTATCAGCACAAATTCGCTTAAGGCAGGGGAGTCGACGCTTCAGTCTATACGGCTTTTGGTCATTGATCGCACGCAGGGAACCGGACATATAGTGTCTATTCCTACTGATGTGTATGCAGAAGTAGACTCAAACGCTAAAACACTGGCAGATATTTACAAAGATGACGGTCAGAGCGCTTTTGTTAGCGCACTTGCTTCTGTCACCAACATCAAGATTACGCACGTTATCATTGCCACAGATGATGTGTGGGAGAAAATCTCGGCACTTTCTGGTTCGGGCGCTCGTTCACTGGTAAGTAATGCTTCTAGTTTGTTGTCTTCAATGATTACCGATATGAAGCCCAATCAGCTTCTTGAGCTTGTAGAGATTGTGCAGCCAATTGGCGTGTCTAATCTTGAGCATGATGAAGCTCCTGTTGTTGAAGGTTCAAGTGGCACTACTGTTGACCCTACGGCCTTAGGAAAGCTTGTTGGCATGCTCGTATAGACGTTATGGGCGTTGTGTGTAGCGCCCCTCCTACAAAACAGGTCAGATGTCCACATAACAGCAGTTAAACACGTTATGTGGAGAGATTTTGATAGAATAAAAATGTCTTTTTAATTCACTTTTTATGGGTAAACTGGTATCTAAAATTTAGGACCAGTTTGGGGGATGTGGAATGCACGAGCGCTCATACAATCCACATATGATTTCGGTTCTCATGGCCGCTGATAATGATGCTGATGCTATTAGAACGGTAATTAGGCAACTTCAAGAGCAGACATACCCTCATTGGGAGCTCATCATTGTTGATAACAGCTCCGACCCTCAGATTGCTCGCATGCTGGATAACCTTGCTAATCAAGAGCCTCGCTTAGATGTCCTGTGCCAATCGGGCATTAGCCATTTTGTTGCGCTTGAGATTGCTCAGGGTCGTGCGCGTGGAGCTTATACGCTTACTACTGAGCCTTCTTATAGGTTTAACTCCCATCTCTTGCAGGAGCTTTATTCTGCAGCTACTGCCCTCGGTCCTGTTGGTTCACCTAAAGCGGCAGATATTGTTATTGCGCACATGAAAAACGCCAATTCACCTATGGAATGCAAAAAGGCTTTTGGTGCAAAGGCTTCTGCGTTGTCGCAGGTATTTGAGGAGTCACAGCTTCCTTATTTGACGTCTATGAGCGGAAAGCTGTGCTCAACTCGTATTTTGACCGATATCAAACATGAGCCAGAGACTGATGGCGAATGCAATTTTGTAGGCTACTGTTTTGAGATTGCAAAAAACATCACGTATGCTCCAGAGGCAATTTTTGTAGATGTACCAGCAGATTCTTCTAAGGAAGAAGAAACTATTACTGACGCTATGGATAAACTTACCCAAGAGCGTCAGGCACTTGGTGCTCTTGCCAAGCATCTTGGCTTTGCAAACTCCAAAAAAGTTCAAAAGTTGATTAGTCGTTATCTGATCAGCAAGCTTCTTAAAAACATGTATCCCGTTTTTAACGGAGAATCCCAGCTCAGCCATGAGGAGAAAGAAAATCTAATTGTTAAGATTCTTTCTAATCCTGTAGCTCATCTGATTGTTACTGAAGCAACTTCTCCGCGATTGGTTGCTCACGCTTTGCTTGGTGCCATTTTGTCTACCACAGTACAGGCACGCTATGCCTATGCACGAAGAGCTGTATGGTACGCACGCTTTATGCGCATACCACTTGCATAAGTAACTTTGCGTAAGACAGACCGGTATTAACCGTCTGATATTCGTCAGCCTTAGCGCCTGTCCATAAGCGATTTGAACGTCTGTGCTATGCCGTCATTTTTGACGCGGAAGAATCCCTCTTTGGCTAGATATGCATAGCGTGCCAACTTGTTATCTTTTGGTAAAGTAATACCGTGTACCTGCGCAAAGAGTGCCTTACCTGTGCTCGAGATTGCAGGGTTTTCAAACACGCGCTTTGCGTCCATGCGCTCAAAGCTCTTGGCGAGAAGATCGTGCACTTCTGAGTCAGTCTCACCTGCAGCATCATGTTCTTCTCGCCAGATAAGTGCGTCTTTTGTAAGCAGCGCGTAGTTGATGCCGCGCAGTGTAAGAGCGTTGAGCACGACGTCTGAGGTGATGTTGCGTGCATCCACAACGTCCATCATGTCATTCCAGCGCTCAAGCGGAATTTTGGGCTGACGCTGCGCAAAGGTGGCTGCTTCTGCATAGCCATTCTCGCGATAGTTGTAAAGCGCTGAGTCTGTATACACCAAGCGGGCACCACAGCTATGTGAGGCAATAAGGAAGGGGTTGTCTACCCAGCCTGCACCAGGGACTTCTTTAAAGCTGATGTTGTTCTGGGTCAAGAATTCTTTGCGATAGAGCGCCGTCCAAATGGCAGGGTGGTGCAACAGAAGCTGAGCCATCTGGTCAATAGAACAGGGCTGATGCTTGGGTTTGACGCGGCCCTTATAAGCGCAGGGAATCCTGTGCTCGGTAAAACCAGCAGCATTTTTTACCTGCGCTTTTACTCCTGCTCGACCGTTTTTCTGATTGCCAAATACGCGCCAATACGCAGAGCGTGCAATATCTACCTGGTCTTCTCCGCCGTTTGCTTGGATAAGATCAACAAGTTCTTGAACCATAGTTGGCTCAAGGTAATCGTCAGGCTCAACAATACCCACCCATGTGCCATGAGCTGCGGCAATACCACGATTACACGTTTTTCCGTAACCTTCGTTTTCTTTGTCTATGATGACAAGGCGTCCATCACGGGCAGCATATGCTTCTAAAAGAGCTAAAGACGAGTCAGTTGAGCCATCGTTTAAGCAAATAATCTCCAGGTTGGTATAGCTCTGCGATTGAATGCTTGCCAGACACTGCTCCAGATAATCCGCAACGTTATATATAGGCACAACAAGAGAAACCAGGGGTTGGTGGTTTTGCGTGTGACTCATCTAAACTCCTTTTGATTGCTGCTCTATACTATAGAGGCACTAACCCACTCACGAAGTCACATTTTGGGGAAATATGAAGCGCACTGCTCTTGTCATAGTCACCTTCAAACGCCAGGAACTTCTCTCTAACCTGCTTAATTCCATTACGCAGCTTACGCAGGCACCATGGCGCATCATTGTTGTGGACAACGAGAACTCCTCCGAAACAGCCTCACTTGTGTCTGACTTTTCCGAGAAGGTCAAAACCTTGTGGGGAGAAACCACTACAGATCCTGATGTTCATGGAGGGACCAATCGCGTGTGCTACGTACCTATGGAGCAAAATACCGGCGGTTCTGGTGGCTTCTCTGAGGGTGTGCGCGTAGGTTATGAGCTGGGCGCTGAGTGGTTCTGGGTTATGGACGATGACGTAGCCGTGCTACCTGACGGTCTTGATAAGCTTGAGGCATGGTCAGACAAGGCTGAGGTCATCCAGGGCCAGCGCTACGACTTTGATGGCGGTCCTTTCTTCTGGCAGTATCGTTTTAGTACCGCTTTGGGCATCTACAATCCGCTGGCAAAGGCCGGTTTTGATGGCGTTGCGTACCGTGAGTGCAATGTGATGTGCTTTGAGGGTGCCTGCTTTAAGCGCTCTGTAGTGCAGAAGATTGGCCTGCCTGATGCGCGTTTCTTTATCTACTGGGACGATGCTCTATACGGCTATTTGGCCAGCAAGGTAACGCAGCCTATTTTGATTCCAGACTTTGTTCTTTCAAGATGTCGAGAAGTTCCTGGTCAGAGCATTGGTTCTGTGCGCCAGCTTAATTCAACTTCTGATATGACGCGCTATTACATCACACGTAACCGCGGCTATATTGCTCGTTACTTCCAGGTTCACGGTGATTACAATCCCGTACTCTTTGGTGTTGGCACTGCGCTCACCTTTGCAAAAGAGATTATTCGACTCATTTTGGTAGATAGAGCGCACTTCTCGTCTGGTCTTTCTCGCCTTATTAAGGGTTGGAAGGATGCACGCCTTATCTATAAAGACGCAACCTGGCGTCCACAGCCTCCACTAGACTAGCCACCAAAGCCGACATTTTGTGTCGGCTTTTTTAGTCCCCAAACGCTCAACAAAAGTGAGCGCTGAGGGACGAATTGTGGGGCATTTGTGAAAGGCGACGAATGCCTACATACAAAAAATCGAATTATTTTTTGACCATTAATAAATTTTGTAATTAGCGAAGTTTCTAGCTAATTTTCTACCTGCAGAGATATTGATTGCCATAACGTGTCAATACATAATTTTGTATTCGTGTGGAAATTTCACAATATATTGTTATAGTTCTCGAACTCAAACACTATAAGTTGTGGCATAGTAGTTCCCATCACACAAGCGGGTTCCCAACCACTTCGCTTAGGCAAAAGCTTAGGAACCGCAGTGATAATCCAATTAAACACGCATGAAAGCGTTGCTTTCACCAACGTTTGTTCAAGGAGTTTGCACATGAAGATTATCAAGCGCAATGGCTCAGAGGTCACCTTCGAGGTAGAGAAGATTGTTAACGCAATCGCTAAGGCTAACGCAGAGGTCCCTGAGGATCAGCGCCTGACTGAGCGTGAGATTCAGTTTGCTTCCCTCAACGTTACCGATGAGTGCGAGAAGGCTGGACACACCGTCACCGTCGAGGAGGTCCAGGACCTTGTCGAGGATCAGCTCATGGCTCTTGACCGCTTTGAGGTTGCTCGTAAGTACATCATTTACCGCTACATTCAGAACCAGAAGCGTCACAAGAACACCACCGATGACAAGATTCTGTCTCTGATTGAGTGCAACAACGAGGAAGTCAAGCAGGAGAACTCCAACAAGAACCCTACCGTTGTTTCTGTTCAGCGTGACTACATGGCTGGTGAGGTTTCTAAGGACCTCGTTCAGCGTGAGCTCCTTCCAGAGGATATTGTTGCTGCTCACAACGAGGGTCTTATCCACTTCCACGATTCCGATTACTTTGCACAGCACATGCACAACTGTGACCTCATCAACCTTGATGACATGCTGCAGAACGGCACTGTTATCTCCGGTACTCTGATTGAGTGTCCACACAGCTTCTCTACGGCATGCAACATTGCAACTCAGATCATTGCTCAGGTAGCATCTTGCCAGTACGGTGGTCAGTCCATCTCCCTGGCTCACCTTGCTCCTTTTGTTGACGTTTCTCGTAAGAAGATCCGCAAGACTGTTATGGAGGAGATGAACTCCGTCGGTGTCGAGCTCTCTGCTGAGCAGCTCAACGAGATGGTTGAGAAGCGCCTTCGTGACGAGGTTTCTCGTGGCGTTCAGACCATTCAGTACCAGGTTGTTACTTTGATGACCACCAACGGTCAGGCTCCTTTCATTACCGTCTTCATGTACCTCAACGAGGCAAAGAATGAGCAGGAGAAGCAGGACCTTGCACTCATCATTGAAGAGATGCTCCGTCAGCGTTACCAGGGCGTAAAGAACGAGGAGGGTGTCTGGATTACTCCTGCATTCCCTAAGCTCATTTACGTTCTTGAAGAGGACAACGTTTACGAGGATTCCAAGTACTACTACCTCACTCAGATGGCTGCAAAGTGCACCGCTCGCCGCCTTGTCCCTGACTACATCTCTGAGAAGAAGATGAAGGAGTACAAGCTTTCTAAGGGCGAGAAGGAAGGCGAGGGCGATACCTTCACTTGCATGGGCTGCCGTTCCTTCCTGACACCAGACCGTTCTGGTAATGGCTTCAACAACGTTGCTCGCGCTAAGAACTATGAGCCAAACAAGCCTAAGTACTATGGCCGCTTCAACCAGGGTGTTGTAACTATCAACCTTCCTGACGTTGCTCTTTCTGCTGGTCGCGATATGGACAAGTTCTGGAAGATCTTTGATGAGC
>CAKARX010000045.1:0-9718 GCA_916720745.1 uncultured Atopobium sp. | reverse complement strand
CAGATATCTACACTTTTTAGCGAGAAAATCGTCTCCTTGGCGAGAAAATCGTCTAGTTGTTCTTCTCGCCAGAGTCAGCGCCGCCAGACACGCCAGAGTCAGCGCCGCCAAGCTTGCCAGAGTCAGTACTGCCGAGCGTGCGAGAATCGACGCCGCCAAGCTCATCAAAGCGCAGGGCAACCATGGCAACGTCGTCGTCAAGCCTTCGACCGGTATAGCGGTCAAGCGTGCTCAAGAACCTATTGAGCAGACCATCAAAGCCACGAGGAACCTCGTTCATAATCATGTCTCGCAGGCCAATTTCGCCAAAGAAAGCGCCCTCAGGGCTACGAGCTTCCGTGGTTCCGTCGGTGTAAAGCAGCAGGATATCACCCTCGTGCAAGCGAATCGACCCGTTTTTGTACTCCATGTCGTGAAACGCGCCAACAACGCCCGACTGTACGTCCAAAAGCTCAGCGTCGCCCGATTGAGCAGACACCAAAATCGCAGGTGGATGACCAGCGGAGCAGTAGGTCAGCGATGAAGTTGTAAGGTCTACAATGCCAACAAAAAGCGTTGCAAACGTCTCTACCCTCGAGAAGCCCAGCAGGAACTCATTCAGCGTTGCCACCATGCGAGCGGGAGTTCTTCCCTCCCACGCGTAGGCAGAAAGCGCCGTTTTAACTGCAGACGAGATAGATGCTGCCTCAATGCCCTTGCCGGAGACGTCTCCCATGATGATGCACGCGCGACGACCTGGCAGCTTAATCATGCTGTAAAAATCGCCACCAACAAACGCGTCGGCGGTTGCGGACGAATAAATTCCCTCGGCAGAAATTCCTTCTACCTTCTGTAGGTCATTTTTCATGCCCGACTGCAGTGCCTGCGAGATATGCTTATTTTGCTGGCTCTCTTCGGCACCAACGGCCAACGAGTGAACCAGAAGCATCACGCGGTCCAAGAAATCAAACTCAATGTCGCTTAAGGGCTCAGCGTTTTCTTCTCGCAAGAAAAGCCAGGTATGCTGTTCTCCTGCAAACTTACCCAAGAAAAGCACAGCTCCCTTACAAGACAGACCCTGTGCAGCAAGCGCACGACTCAGCTCAGATTCAAGCTCAACCTCTTTGACTGACGCCTCGCCCTCTCCTGTCTTGAGTCCCTCAACCGTCGATGGAAGCGCAATCTGGTTGCCGCCGGCCTCCGCCGCAGCCTGCGCGCTGACGGCCTCCGCTGCGGCCTGCGCGCCGTCTTGCGCACCGTCCTGAGCGTCGCCAAACGCTTGCTCAGCGCCAAGCGCATGGAGCGTAATGTTGCCTGTGACCTCACAACAATCTACCGAGAAAACCTGTGCATCCAGATCGGCGCCCACTGACCTCATAACCTGCTGTAATCGCTCACCAGAGATCTTCTCGCCCTCTGCAGCGCTGTGGAGCAACCCCTGACGCACGCGAGCCAACGCCTCGCGAAGCGTGTCTCTACGCTGCGTTCTCATGGCCGACAACGCGCCCACAAGCTGTACCGAGAGGTAATTTGCAATGGAGTCCAGAAGTCTTGCGTCTTCAACCAAAAGCGCACGCTTACGCTCCCAGCCCACTTCAATCAAGGCAACAATGTGGCCACCAAACCACACCGGAACCACAAGAAAGCTGGTAAATGGAGGCAAATGACTTGTGTCAACGGTTATGACCTCACGAGTTTCTTCGTTAACAAGGTTGCGCTTTTTAACTCTTCCCTGCTTGAGCGTGCTTGAGTTCAATGGCATGGTATGCAAGCGAAGTGCGTGCTCGGAATAAAACGTCAAACGCTCCAGAGAGCTGTTAAATGCAAAGTAGCGAGGAATTCTATCCAATGACGCGCTTCTCAGAGACTCCGTTGCGCCATGAAGGTGATACCCGTCTTGCTCAGCAAGATAAATGAGCGCACCATCAGCCTCGACAGTCTCTGAGAGCTCTTCTAACACGCGTTCAATAAGCTGACCCATATCTTCCGAGTCAAGCGTGTCCAAAACAATCTGAAGCGCTCCTGAGAGCCTCTTATTGGCTCGCCGAAGGTCCAACACCATTCGCTCATCATCGTGCATGGGACTAGCCAAGTCACGAAGCTTAGATGCCGTCAAAACAATGGCCTGTGTAGGTGCGCCAACATAATCTGCGCGCACGCTCAGCACCTGTGACGCGCCGTCTTGTGCAGGAGCAGCCACCGTAGACGTGGAGCCATCAATCGCAAATGGCAACGACTCTACAGAAAACGGTTTCTGCAAGTTTTCTTGATTTGCTGGTGTAAACAAAAAGCGAACATCCAGGCCGGCAATGGTGCCGTCTTCCTTAGCAAATAAGCTTTCTGCCTCCTCATTGGCGAGAAGAACTGTGCCCTCCATATTAAAAACGATAACTGCATCACTGGTCAGGCGCAGCAACTGAGACAGAGTTGCAGCAACGGTCCCGTCGACAACTCCCTCAACACGCCTTACGCTCAGCTTGTTATCTGCCACAGCCACTCCTTACCAGCAAGGACAAAACAATCGCATAGCCTAAGTATACGAAAAAGGCGGACCTCCGAAGAGATCCGCCGAAATTCCGTGGTGTCGGAGGCGGGACTTGAACCCGCACAACCGTTAGTAGGTCACTAGCACCTCAAGCTAGCGCGTCTGCCAATTCCGCCACTCCGACTTGCTTTGCAGCGAGGGATATACTAACACATCTTCAAGCAACTTTACTGAGAAAAATTAAAAACTTTTTCTCAAAAGAACTTTGCGAGAAGATCGCCTTGTCCCTTGCTTACTTCTGCCAACCAACAATGGTTGCTGGTGTGCTCTGGAAGAGTGAAGGACCAAAGTTAGCAAGACCAGTCTTGACAACGTAGCAGTCTGGACCAGTGTAGACAGGAAGATATGCGTAAGTCTGCATCATCTTCTTCTCAGCCTCATTCATGAGCTTCATGCGCTCATCAAAGTCCTTGGTAGAGACAACCTTTGCAAACATCTCATCGGTCTCTGCGGAGCCCTGCTGACCAAAGTTGGATCCAGACTCAGAACCATAGAGCTGACCACCGTTGTTGTAAGAAGTTGAAGAACCAACCCAACCAAAGAGGCAGACATCCCAAGAGCCAGAAGTAAGAACATCAGAGAACTCAGAAGATGGGTGAGAATCAAGGGTAAGATTAATGCCTGCGTCCTTGCACATCTTCTGGATTGCAGCAGCACGGTTCTTAACAGTAGTACCGTCACCGAACAGAGTGTAGGAAAAAGTTACCTGCTGGCCGTCCTTCTCATAGTAATCGCCGTTGAGCTTGTAGCCCGCATCCTCAAGGGTCTTCTTAGCAGCAGCCTTGCGCTCATCAGCAGACTTAAGGTTCTTAATATCGTCTGGGAGGTTGTTGTCATAACCAGCTGCCCAGTAAGGCCAAAGCATGGAGCCTGGTGCATCTTCTTTCCAGTTAACACCCTGGAAGACGATGGAAACGATAGTTGCAGGATCAACAACCTGGCAGAATGCCTTACGAACTGCAACATCCTGAAGAGCACCGCGAGTAGAGTTAAGCTCGATAACAGCAATAGACATACCAAGACCACGACGAATCTGAGCCTTATCACCAAGACCGGAGAAGTTAGAGAGAAGCTCAGCAGAACCTGCGACGGAAGTACCGGTAGTGTCAGTCTCTTCGTTCTTGAATGCGTTAATGGAAGCCTGGGTATCCATCTGCTTGTAGACAAGGGTATCAAGCTTAGGAGCGTCACCCCACCACTTTGGATTTGGCTTGAAGGTTACAGCAGAATCATCGAAAGAATCAACGATGTAAGGGCCAGAACCAAGCTCGTTGTGTGGCTCATTGTTGTAGCCATTGTTAAAGAAGTCTGGATCCTGAAGCTTTGGGTGCAGAGCATAGCTCAAGATGCTCTCGATTGGATAGACTGGCTCCTTCATAGTGACGACAGCGGTCTTAGCAGTATCGCCCTGCTCAACAGACTCATACTTGTCATAACCATCAGTTGAAGAAACCGCAAACTTTTTATTCTGACCACACATAGTGATAAATGCGGTCTGAATTGCGGTCCAATCAATAGCGGTACCATCGTTGAAGGTAGCCTGATCAGTGAAGGTCAGGGTAGCAACCTGCTTGCCGTCCTTCTCCTCTACCTTGAATTCCTTGATGTAATCCTTGTTTGGCTCAAACTTATCACCATCAGCATTGTTAAGGAACAGGTCACGAGGGTTGATAAGACCGTGAAGGATGTTCATGTAAGAGGTATTACCAGCAAGTTGGTAGTAATTCCACTGTGGACCAATCTCGTTGATTGGCTGAGTCAGAGTACCGCCATCCTTAACCTCATCGCGGGTCTTAGGATTGTTGTACGTCTTGCCCTTCTCTGGGATTGGAAGCTGATCCAGAGGAGTGTTTGCAGGAGAGCCGTCCTGTGGCTCAGTACCTGTGGTGGTAGAGCCGCCCTGAGGATTTGATGGAGCACAACCAGCCAGGCCAAGGCCTGCGGCGGTGATACCAGTCAGAGCAAAGAACGAACGACGGGAAAAACTGTCAGCCATATGATCACCCATTTCGTTAAAGGCCTACAGATATTCACTTAACTATACGAAATTGCCTGAAAATACTCCATAGCAGAAACATTCCCGTAACAACCTCGTTCACTATTTGTAACAAAGAAAACCCGCACCTAGTTTTAAGTGCGGGTTTTTAAAAATTTTATTGAATCTTTGTTACTCGTTAGAGATATGAGTAGCAGGAACCAGCTTACCGTCCTGATAAATCATACGCTCACGAGTACGCTCAATCTTTGGATCAGGAATTGGAATAGCCGAGAGGAGCGCCTTAGTGTAAGGATCTTGTGGGTTAGTAAAGACGTCTTCGGTCTCACCGTACTCAACAATCTTGCCCAGGTGCATAACAGCAACCGTGTCAGAAATATGACGAATAACAGCAAGATCGTGAGCAACAAAAAGATAAGAAATCTTCAACTGAACCTGAAGATCCTCAAGGAGGTTAATAATACCTGCCTGAATGGAAACGTCCAGAGATGCAATTGGCTCATCCAACAGAAGAATCTTTGGACTTGTTGCAAGAGCACGAGCAATAGCAATACGCTGACGCTGACCGCCAGAGAACTGGGATGGGAAGCGGTCAACATAGTCTGGGTTGATACCAACCAGACGCATAAGCTCGCCAATACGAGTATTAATATCCTCTTTGTTCCAACCCTGTGCCTGAAGTGGCTCAGCCAAAACGTCATAGACAGGCATACGTGGGTCCAGAGAACTCATTGGATCCTGGAAGATAACCTGAAGATCTTTACGAAGCTCTCTACGCTGTGCAGCATTCTTAAGCTCAGCAACATCTTTGCCAAGGACCGTAATACGACCATCCTCAGGCTTCAGCAGATCCATAATCTGCATCAGCGTTGTTGACTTACCAGAGCCAGACTCGCCAACCAGAGCAAGAGTTTCTCCCTCATGGATCTCAAAGCTTGCACGGTCAACAGCAGTCATAGTGCCCTTGCTGCGTCTAATAAAGCCCTTACCCTGAACAGGGAAAGTCTTGGTAAGATTCTCAACCTTAAGTACAACAGGACGCTCGTTACGAGGAACGTCAACCCACTTTGGAAGGATTGGCTCAAAGTCTGGATACACCTCAGCATAGGTGAGGTTCTTCTCGCAAATCTCCTGAAGGTGGTGGCAAGATGCCAGGTGGCCCTCAGCAGCATTTGCAGGAAGCAGCACTGGCTCTTTCTTGGAGCATTCCTCGGTAGCCATAGGACAACGTGGGTTAAAAGGACAACCAGTTGGAATGGCAGCAAGTGATGGTGGATTGCCCTTAATAGGAACAAGCCTATGCTCTGCCTGAAGGTGAGGTTT
This sequence comes from uncultured Atopobium sp., assembly GCA_916720745.1. Classification (GTDB taxonomy): domain Bacteria; phylum Actinomycetota; class Coriobacteriia; order Coriobacteriales; family Atopobiaceae; genus Lancefieldella. The sequence continues at coordinate 3,875 of CAKARX010000045.1, read as the reverse complement.
TGGAACAGCACCCAGAAGGCCCATGGTATAAGGGTGACGAGGCTCAGCAAAAAGCGTATCAACACTTGCGCGCTCTACGCCACGGCCTGCATACATAACCATAATGTCATCAGCGGTACCTGCAACAACACCAAGGTCGTGAGTAATCAGAACAACTGCTGCGCCAGTCTCTTTCTGTGCAACCTTCAAGACGTCAAGAATCTGAGCCTGAATGGTTACGTCAAGAGCGGTGGTTGGCTCGTCAGCAATGATGATGTCAGGGTTATTTGCAATAGCAATTGCAATAACAACACGCTGACGCATACCACCAGAGAACTCATGTGGGAAAGAATCCAGACGGTTCTCTGGATCAGTAATACCAACAATGGAGAGAAGCTCAATACAACGCTTACGGACATCCGCCTTGCTCATGTGAGGATTATGGGTAAGCAGAGCCTCTGCAAGCTGATCTCCAATAGAGAACATTGGGGTCAAAGCGGACAGTGGATCCTGGAAGATCATAGAAATCTTAGTACCGCGAAGCTGTGACATCTCTTCGTCGGTCTTGCCAATGAGCTCCTCATCACCAAGCTTAATAGAGCCGGTAACGTGAGCGTTGTCATCAAGAAGACCGATAAGAGACAGAGCGGTTACTGACTTACCAGAACCAGACTCACCTACGATACCAAGAGTACGGCCACCCCAAAGGTCAAAGTTAACACCGCGAACTGCGTCTACACGACCAGCCTCAGTATTAAAGGAAACCTTAAGGTCACGAACAGAAAGAACGGGATCTCCTGTTGGAGCGCCCTTTGGACCGTTTGATTCAAGCAGCTCGTAGCGAAGGACATCGTCCATCTCTACACTTCCCTGCTTTGTTGAAGTAGTAGTAGTGTCAGACATTATGCACGCTCCGTAGTTTCTTCAGAAACGATGCTTCCCTCAAGATCACCAAGCTGAGCGTCATCCTTGGAAGAATCCTCTTCCTGATCTTTGACGCTACCAGCAGCGCGTGAATAAGGGTCAAAGGCATCGCGAAGGCCGTCGCCGATGAGCTGCAGGCCAACACAAACAATGATCAGAAATGCCGATGGAATCAGAATCATCCATGGAGTAGTAAGCATTGCAGAAGAACCAGCACTCAGAAGGTAACCAAGAGAAGTATCTGGTGGCTTAATACCAAGGCCCAAGAAGCTGAATGCAGTCTCAGAGTTAACGCCGCCAATAACAGCCAAGACCAAGTCAATAATAAGAATTGAACCAAGGTTTGGAATAAGGTGACGAACAATGATGGTAAATGGTGGAACACCCATGTACTTAGCGGCCTTGACGTAATCTCTCTCACGCAAAGACAGAGCCATGGTACGGATAGTACGTGCGCGACCAATCCAACCAAAAGCAGTTAGACCAAAGATAAGCATGAGCCAACCAGACTCACCGCCTGCTGCACGAACAATCATAGCAACCAGCAAGAAGCTAGGAATGACCATGAGCATATCAAGAAGCCACATACCAATCTTCTCTGGAATGCCGCGGACATAAGCAATGGCAGTACCAATAATTGCAGAAATGATAGTGGTCAAGATTGCGTAGCTAATACCAATGGTCAAAGAGCGACCAAGACCGTGAACAACGCAGGCATACAGGTCAATACCAGCACCGTCAGTACCAAACCAATGCTTTGCATTAGGAGCCATGTTAATTGCAGTAAAGTCAGCATCTGTGTAATTAAATGGGGTGGCATATGGTCCAAAAACTGCAATAAGAACCATAATTCCAAGAATAATCAAACCGATTACTGCAGAACGCTGGCGGAAGAAACGCCTTGCAATCAGGCCAGCATAGCTAATTCTTTTAACTTCTTTGTTGTCAGACTTAGCATCTGCCTGAAGCTCGCGCTCGGCGTTAGTAAGACCCGCATCAATGGAGACGTTTTTCTCGTCTTTATTCTGAAGCTCTTCTTTAGACATGTCCGCCTCCTTAGCTCATCTTAATTCGTGGATCAAGAGCAGCAGCAAAGAGGTCAGCCAGAAGAGCGCCAACAAGAGTCATTGCGCCAGAGAATGCTGCAACTGCAACTGCACCGTGAATATTGTTGTTGTTAATACAGTTAATGAAGTACTCACCAAGACCGTGAATTGCAAAGACCTTCTCGGTCATAACAGCACCGGTGAAGATACCTGCAAGAGAGAAAGCAACTGAAACAGCAGTTGGAATCAAAGAGACGCGAAGAGCGTGCTTACGAATTGCCTTCTTACGAGTAAGTCCCTTTGCGCGAGCAGTACGGACATAATCTGCGTGCATCTCGTCAAGTAGGTAGGTACGCTGAGAGAGGTGGTAACCAACGGAGCTTACGATAGTAAGAACAATGGTTGGAAGAATAATGTGCTGGAGGAAGTCAATGAGCCAAGTGAAGAAGTTTCCGGTATCTCCACTGGAAAGATCGGTAACGTAGAAAATACGAGAACCGGCACGTGCGTTAATCTCGATTGCTGCAAAAACAATCAAGATTGCCATAACAACAGTTGGAATAACCAGAAGAATCGAAGCAACACCACTTAAGAAACGGTCCTGCCACTGATACTGACGCTGAGCGGTGTAAACACCCAAGCTGACACCAATAACAACAGACAAAATAGTTGCTGGAGTCATGAGCTCAATAGAAGCCATGAACTTTGAGCTCATCTCACGATTAACATTATCGCCTGTTGGGGTCATACCAAAGTCAAACTTGGTAACCAGATTGGTAATCCAGATCTGATAACGCTCGATAACTGGGGTCTTGTCATTCAGATTGGTCCTATACAGGTTTTCCTCAATAGACTCCTGTGGAGGACGTGGAGTACGCTGCTCAAAGTTGGAGCGTGGATTCATAAACGATGATGCGAGGAAGAATGTGAGCGAAGTTGCAACAAAAATCATCACAATGTAGCTCAAAATCCTCTTTGTAACGTACCAAACAAACCGTGCCATTGACTCTCCTCACCGCCTTGCGCTTATCCACCTGATAAGCGAGGTTTTCTCGGTATGGCAACCTAGCATTCCTACAACAAACTTGCCGTGAATACACAGCAAAGAGCAATTTTACCATGGATAAGCTGCTTAACCCAAAAATATCTCTTAGATAAGCAAGATTATGCATACCAATCCCAGTAAAACGTATCCACATATAATGACTGTTTGACTCCAGCGTACAGGTCACAATCAAATTTGTTTACATATGAGAAACGTTATTGAAAATTCTGTTAAGAAGTAACAGAAAACTGCCATCTGTCACGTCCGGCCTTTTTGCTGGTGTTTCCTTCAGCAATTTTTCCTAGGCTCCGCAGGCTACGAATAAAAAATGCCGAGAAACTCGGGTTTCTCGGCAGATGATTCAAATATGCAAGCGACTGCTTAGCCAATAGCACCAACAGGGAACGTCAAAGCCATCACAATAGCGCAGACCAAGAAGATGGTTGTAGTGATGACGGTAAGGCGATCAAGGTTCTTCTCCATAATGCCTGAACCAGCGCTTGCGTTATACATAGATGCAGCAATCATGTCAGAAACGCCGGTGCCCTTTCCGGAGTGTGCCAAAACAAGCAGCACCGTCAAAATGCCAGAAAGTACAAACAGCACTAAAAGAATTGTATTCAGAACGCCCACGAGGTTCCCCCTCTTGCTGGCGAGAAGATCCAGCCCTAGTTATTTTTACGTACAAGAGAAAAGAATAGCACACGCCACTCCCTTTTGGGAATGACGTGTGCCAAGTTGCAAAACAAACAAGAACTTAACAGATGAGCCAAGCGCCTAACCGGAGTAAGGAGCTTTGCCACAATTTAGTTCATTGCGCTCTTTACCATTGCAACTTGGCACACGTCATTCCCAAAAGGGAGTGGCGTGTGCTATTCTTT
>CAKARX010000044.1:0-9757 GCA_916720745.1 uncultured Atopobium sp. | reverse complement strand
ATCTCGTCGCGATTCTGGGAGTACAGCTTCTGGTTTGCGTTTGGCTGTGGATCGTCAGGATTCTCTGGGTTGTAGTTGCGGTTGTGGTACTGAGGATCTGGTGGGAATCCAGCCTGGTGCTCAAGAATCTCACGAACAGTAAGGTCATTCTTGCCCAGGATCTTATCGCCCTCCTGGTCCTTGAAGTCTGGAATGTACTCCTGGACCTTCTTGGAGACGTCCAGCTGACCGTCGGTGACCAGCTTCTCGATTGCCAGGTTAGTGGCATACATTTTTGTGTTAGAGGCCAGGTCATAGAGGGTATTGTCGTCAACAGCCTTGCCATCTTTGATGCGAGAGCCGTCCTTGTTGTAAGAATTGACGTTGCCGTAGTTGGTCTTCTTGATAATCTTGCCGTATCTGGTAACAACCAGCTGAGCAGAGGTAAAGCCGTTGGCAATCTCTGCGTTGATGATCTGGTCAATCAGCTTGAAGTTGTCGTTGTCGGCGTAGTCCTTGGTGCCGTCAATAAGGGTTGGGTAGCCAATCTTGACCTCAAAGGTTGCCTGAGTCTCTTTAACGGTGCTGACCTGCAGGCGGTTATCGCCGTTGACGGTTACGTCGGAGATGTCAATCTGGTTCCAGGAAGAACCGTCAAGCTTGTCGGTTGGAACTTGGTGGCCGTTTACAAAGAGCGCAAAGCTCTGAGGCTCGGAGCTCTTTACATAGACGGTGCCCTGACCAGCAAAGCAAACAAAGCTGTTGAGCTGGTTGGTAACAAGAGAGTCGTCAAAGGCCTCGTTGTCGTTAAGAACAGGGAAAACCTTCTCGTACTGGAAGGTTCCGTCTACAGAGTCAACCTTCTTTGCGGTTCCCTTAGCAGCAGTTGCGCCACCCTTTGTCTGGCAGGCGGTAAGGCCAAGACCTGCTAGAGCGGCTAGACCAAGAGCACTTCTGCTCAGAAATTGCCTTCTGGTCTGTCCAGCAGGGGAGCCTGCGTTAGATGAGTGCTCAGAGTAAGCGTTTTGATTCTGGTGCAAATCTTCGTTGGTGCGCATATCGTCTCCTTCGGTTTTGCCTTAGGTGAAACACCTGCTATCTCAATTGGCTGAGATAATTTGCGCTTATGATGACGTGCGTTTCATCAAAATTGCAGCTAGTTTGTCCAAGATGAAATAATGGGTACGTTAACGTACTGCGAGTGGTATCAAAAAAGCTGTCAATGGTATCTAAATTTGAATTTTTTAGGCAAAAATGAAATATTTTAATCAGGTTTTACGTGGTCAAATGTCTACTGGGTAGTAAAAGTTTTTATGAAGTGATAGTAATGTACCTAACGTAAAGCAAGATTTTTGCGACAATTGTCCCTGCATTACGCTGGGAAAACATGAGCAGTCGCGCATGCAACGCACACGGAGCGCGCTTACACTTGCGCACGCAATACTACCGTTTACGGCACCGCCTACTTTACAGATGAAATTTTTATGGCATCGTGAAACAATATAGTCAAACGTTTTAGTCAACTGGACGGCCGGAGGTGATTGCGTGAGAGGTGTTCGTCTACGTCTGGAAGAGTATCGCAAGAATGCTAGTTCAGCTGAACGCGATATTGTCGACTATATTCTGTCGGATCCAGAGGCGGCAGTTGGTCAATCAATCCATAAACTAGCAGCTCAAACGTATACATCTGCATCAACGGTTGTCAGGCTTTGCAAGAAGCTTGGCTGCGGCGGCTATAAAGAGTTCCAGCAGGCGCTCATTTACGAGTTGGCCGTAAGCAACAAAAGCAACGATATTGCTGTTGGTGGCGTTATCGCAGGTGACACCACTGATGTGATCATCGAAAAAGTCACCGCAAAAAACATTTCTTCGTTGGAGCTTACCAGGCAGTTGCTTGACGCTCAGGTTGTTGACTCAGTTGTTTCACTTATGATGCAAGCCCATTCCATCTGCCTCTTTGGCATGGGAGCTTCGCTGCTGGTTGCAAGAGATTTGCAGCTCAAGCTTATGCGTCTCAACATCAACTGCAATTTGAGTGACGATTATCACTCTCAGATGCTTTACGCAAAAAACATGGGGCGAGAAGATCTTGCCATTGTAATCAGCTACTCAGGCCTTACGCGAGAAGCCATTGAGTGCGCTTGGATTGCAAAAGCAAATGGCGCCAAGGTGGTTTCCATCACCCGAGGCGGCATTGATTCAGAGCTGATTCACCGCTCCGACTACGTTTTAGGCGTGGCAGAGACCGAGCACATCATGAGAAGCGGTGCCATGTCTTCAAGAATTGCCCAGCTTAACGTTGTAGACGCGCTCTTTGCAGCCTATGTAAATAGAAATTACGAGAAGAGCGTTAAGCGTTTCTCGACAAACTATATTGGCAAGCTAGATTCGGCTGAGCGTGTTGCCACGCTTTCATCTGACCAAGATTTGCCCGGTATAGCCAACGACGTAATTGCGTAAAAATCACAACACAGAAGGTGAAAACGTGATTGATTTAACAAAGCTTGTCACCGAGACAAGAAACCCCAACACCATGGACCTGGATCAGATGACCCCACTTGAGCTGGTCAGCGTTATGAACCAGGAAGATCTCAACGTGGTAGCTGGCGTAAAAGAGGTTCTTCCCCAGGTAGCACAGGCAATTGAGTGGGCTGTTTCCTCGCTTGAGGCTGGTGGCAGAATCGTCTACTTTGGCGCGGGAACTTCCGGTCGCCTGGGCGTTTTGGACGCAGTTGAGTGCCCACCTACCTTTGGCGTTTCTCCCGACGTGGTTGTTGGTCTTATCGCCGGTGGCGAGAAGGCCTTTGTACGTGCAGTTGAGGGCGCAGAGGACTCTCTTGAGCTTTGCGAAGAGGAGTTCAAGAAGATTGGCTTGAGCAAGAACGATATTGCTATTGGAATTGCAGCTAGTGGCCGTACTCCTTACGTAATTGGTGGCCTGCGCTACGCTCGCTCTTTGGGCTGCAAGACCGTTGCCATTGCTTGCAATAAGGGCTCTGAAGTGGGCAAAGAGGCAGAGCTTGCCATTGAGCCTTCTTGTGGACCTGAGGTGCTCACAGGTTCCACACGCCTTAAGTCTGGTACCGCTCAGAAGATGATTCTGAACATGATTTCTACCGGTTCTATGGTTGGCGTGGGCAAGGCGTATCAAAACCTCATGGTTGACGTGCAGCAGACCAATAAGAAGCTGGTAGTTCGTGCGCAGAACATCACCATGGCAGCAACTGGGTGTACTCGTGAAGAGGCAGCTCAGGCGCTTGATCAGGCTGATGGTAATGCAAAGCTTGCTATTGTCATGCTGCTTACTCAGATGCCTGTTGACGAGGCAAAAGCTAAGCTTGAAGCAGCCCATGGTCATGTCAGAGGTGCACTGTAGTAATCGCAGTTGTAACAAATGACACACGCGTGAGCATTTTGTTTCAGTTACATCGGTCAGTGGTATCAGCATGACGCGCAAGTGGTCGGTAAGTTTTGAAAAACGTTCAGTTTACCTGCAGTAACAGGGCGTTCAAATTAGGTCAAAACATGAAACAATGAACCACAGGTATGGATTCTTGTACCGATAAGTTCATTTTTTATGTATTCTTGATAAGTATTTGTTGCAACATCGCAACGAGAGAAAGAAGGAAAGTATGGATTACACCAAGCTTTCAGAACAGATTCTTGCTGCCGTCGGTGGCAAAGAAAATGTTCAGAGCAACATGGTCTGCATGACCAGGCTCCGCATTAAGACCGCAGATCCTACAAAGGTTGACTCTGAGGCTATCAAGGCTATTGATGGCGTTATGGGTCTGGTCGAGGATGCAGAGTACCTTGAGGTTGTTCTTGGTCCTGGCGTTGTCAACAAGGTTATTGTTGAGTTCTCCAAGCTTACCGGCGTTGCTGCTGGTGACGCATCTGAGGACGACGTTGTTTCCGCAGCTAAGGACAACAAGGCAGCTCAGAAGGCTAAGTATGAGAACAAGCCTGTTCAGCGCTTCCTGAAGAAGATTGCTAACATCTTTGTTCCACTGCTTCCTGGCATCATTTCTGCAGGTCTGATTAACGGTATTATCAATGTTATCAACTTCTCCACTGGTAAGGCTTATGCCAACGAGTGGTGGTTCGCAGCTATCTGGACCATGGGTTGGGCACTTTTCGCTTACCTGCCAGTTCTTGCTGGCGAGAACGCTGCCAAGGAGTTTGGCGGTTCTCGCGTTCTTGGTGCTATGGCTGGTGCACTCTCCATTGCTAACGCTGGTATGCCTCTTCTTGCTTCCAAGACTGTTGACGGCGTTGCAACTCGTCTGGTTCACCTTCCATTCAGCCTTCCAACTGTTGCTTTCAAGGAGGGCGCATTTATCGTCGCTTCTTCTGACCTGTTCAACGCAGCAGCAGGCGGCATGATTGGTGCAATCATCTGCGCAATCTTCTTCGCATTCCTGGAGAAGAACCTGCACAAGGTTATGCCAAGCGTTCTTGACACCTTCCTGACTCCACTTTGCACCGTTATCATCGGTGTTATTGGTTCTGTCCTGATTCTTCAGCCTGCAGGCGCATGGCTCACTCAGGCAATCTTCTTTGTCCTTCAGTTCTTCTATGACAAGCTTGGCGTCTTTGGTGCTTACCTGCTTGGTTCTACCTTCCTGCCATTGGTTTCCGTTGGTCTTCACCAGGCACTTACCCCAATCCACGTTATGCTTAACAACCCAGAGGGCCCAACTCAGGGCATCAACTACCTGCTTCCTCTGCTGATGATGGCAGGCGGCGGCCAGGTTGGTGCTGGTCTTGCAATCCTCTTCAAGACCAGGAACAAGCGCGTCAAGAAGTACCTCACCGAGTCCATCCCAGTTGGTATGCTCGGCATTGGCGAGCCTCTTATGTACGCAGTTACCCTGCCTCTTGGTAAGCCATTCATCACCGCATGCCTTGGCTCCGGTGTTGGCTCCGTAATTGCTTACCTCTTCCACCTTGGTACCGTTTCCCAGGGCGTCTCCGGCCTCTTTGGTCTGCTGATTGTCCAGCCTGGTAACCAGGTCATCTACCTGCTTGCAATGCTTCTTGCTTACGCTGCAGGCTTCGCGCTCACTTGGTTCTTCGGCGTTGACGAGGATCGCATTAACGACGTCTTCGGCGAGTAAAAACCACACGTTTTAGAAACGTTTATCCCTCTTCTTAGGTATCCTAGGAAGAGGGATTTTTTTCTCGCCCGACGCCCGACTGGCCGACCGTCGATCTTGTCGCCCGGCGTTCTGGCTGGCCGTCCGTCGGTCTTCTCGCCCGGCGTCCAACTGGCGAGAAACCCGTCTTTTAGAAGCGTTTGCAATTTACTTGGAGGATTTATGCGCACCGGAATTTCACTGTATTTTGCCAGTGGATATGAAGCTAATGCCGAGGTTGTAGCAAAAGCGCAGGCAGCCGGATGCCACTACGCCTTTACATCTCTCCAGATTCCTGAGGAAGAGGGGATTGATTATCGCACTGAGGCTCGTAAGCTTTTGGAACTTTGCCGGAAGGCGGAGATTAACCTCATTGCTGATGTTTCTCCTGCTACTCTTTCAAAGCTTGGCGTTCAGAAGTTTGACGAGCTTGCGGAGCTGGGCATTACGTATGTGCGTCTTGACTTTGGGTTTGATGCGGCGGAGACCGTAGAGCTTTCTCGCAAGTTCCACGTAGTTTTTAACGCTTCGACCATCACCAAGGATGACATTTCCGCATGGCGAGCAGCTGGCGCCGACTTCACTCGTTTTGCCGCCTGCCACAATTACTATCCCAAGAGCTACACGGGCCTTTCGCTTGAGCACGTCGCACATATTAACGCGCGCCTTTCGGCGCTTGGATTTCAGATTTTCTCGTTTGTTTCTGGTGAGGTTTTCCGCGGTCCTCTCTACGAGGGGCTGCCAACTGTCGAGGAACACCGTGGACTTTCGGGCGATGCGCTTATTCAGGCAATGCTTGCTCTTTACGACGCTGACTCTGACGTGGTGCTTATTGGCGACCCAGATGTTACTGAGGCTACGTGGAAGCGTATCGGTCAGCTTGAGCAAAACTGTATTGAGCTAAAGACGGAGCTCAAGCCTGAATTTGAGTATCTGTATGATCGACTTCAGACCGATCGACCTGATTCCAGCTCGTATATTATTCGCTCGCAGGAGTCCAGGCTGTGGAAAGACGCTCCCGTATACGATGCAAAGCCTTCTACTTGGGAAACTGTTGCTACTGGCGCCATCTTGGTAAGTAGCAAGGCATATGGCCGTTATGCGGGCGAGCTTTCGATTGCTCGAGGTCTTTTGGAGCTTGATGCTCGCGACAACGTTGCAGGTAGTATCTGCGAGGAAGATCGCGCTTTCTTGCCGTACATCCACTCCGGTCGAGGCTTTAGGTTTATCCGCAGGTAGCCAGCGGTTTTCTTGCTGGTTAATCACGCGAGCGCACCATACACGTCGTAGTTACGCGGCGTGTACGGCGCGCCGGAGCGCGCGGGGCGTACTGGGCGGGCAAGGCGCTCGAAAACGCACGAATGTTCCTCGCGTGCATAAAGACCGCCTAATATGCACGAAAACTAATAAAGAAATTGATATGTCATTCAGAGGGTGCTGTTTTGGGTAAAAAACCCGTTTAGTTGGGGATAATTTTTTAGTTTTGTCATTTTGGCATTCACGTTTGAGCAGTTCAGAAATAATGTGAATGCGCACAAAAAATTCGTCTAATTAAAACTGCTGGTAAAACGATTGCATAGAAGTGTGCCAATCCTGTATACCCCAACTAAACGCATTTTTTACCACTTCGCACTGAAATGGGCCATTTTTGAATCAGAATAAGTTTCTTCGCGCCACAAAAGACCAGTTGGCGACAAAATGGTGTGCGATCAAGCTATGTGTAACCGAGTTTCGCATGAGCAATAAGCTCTTACAAAGCAAAGGTTTTCCCACTCAACAAAGAATTGCCTGCTAAACAAACTGCCTCCTATCTCCCGGTACTGGGAAATAGGAGGCAGCTCAAAAGTTAGTGTAACAACGCTTTACAGCCTGACGATAACATCCTCGGCTGGTTGGCGGCGCTTCTGGACAGGATCCATATCACGATAGCCCAGGCTAAGCATGCAAGAAACGCCAAAGTCGTTGTACTGACCACCGTCGAGAAGACCCTCTTCTTCCAAAATCTTATCGACAGCTTCACGGTTAAAGCCCTCGATTGGGCAGCTATCAACGCCAATCATAGCGGCCATGGTAAGCATGTTTGAAAGCGCAATGTAGGTCTGCTTGCAAGCCCAGTCAAAGGTCGCACGATCGTTGCCTACCAGGTTAAACATGTTCTCCTGGAAGTTTTTGAAAGCAGCTGCATAGGTTGGTTCAAAGTCTGCAGGAAGCTGCTTGATGTCGTGCATCATGTGCTTGACGTAAGCAGACTCTGCATTGACGTTCTTGCGAGCAAGAAGAATAACCAGGTAGTGAGCGCCGTTAAGGGATGCGCGAGCACCATAGCATGGCTCGTAAAGTTTCTCTTTAAGGCGAAGTGACTGCTCAGAGGCCTGATCCTCTCGCAGATTAACAACCAGGAAGCGCCAAGGCTCTAGACCGTAAGAGCTTGGTGCCAAACGACCAGCCTCAAGGATTACCTCAAGGTCCTCGTCAGAGACGTTCTTGGTAGGGTCGTACTTTTTGGTTGCAAGTCTCCACTGGTAGGACGAGAGAACTTTGTTTGCAACGTGTTGTGCGGAACAGGCCATGTGAGGTCCTTTCTTGTTAGTGATGCAGCAGTGAGCCGGGAATGTTATCCAGGAATGCGCCGCTCGGGAACACGACGTTTGTGAGCTGGGGCGCTATGCGCGGAAGGCTACTCGGAAACGATAAAGCGACCGGGTTGTCCCAGCTCCCACGTACCTTTGAGGTCAGCGGCAAGCTCAAAGTGCAGCTTGGAAATGCCCAGGTCGTAGTCTTGGACAAGGTGGCGCTGGTTAGGCATGGACGCGCTTACCACGCCATCTGTCAGGTCAAATACAACGGGAAGCTTGTTGATGGCGGTCGGACATGCCAAAACCGCATTAATGCCGCGGTTAAACCACTCGGGCATCTTCTCTGGCTCAGTTGGCTGGCCGTTTGCCGTCATAATCTGCGCAGGCTTCTTGGTGCGCAGGCGAATTGCGGTACGAATGCCCTCCTGCTTGAGCGGAATCTTCTCCGGAGCGTATCCGATGGAGATAATAATGCCCAGCTTAAGGCCGTTATACTCGTCGCGAGCCAGGGTCTTCCAGTCCATGGTCTCGGCAATCCAGCACGAGCCAATGCCCAGCTGTGTGGCGAGAAGAACGATCTTCTCGCCATAGTAACCGATGAGCTCACGGGCAATTGCGTCTTCACAATAACCTGCTACGTAGTGGTAAATGGGGCCGACAATAGACCTGTTCTTCATGTGGACGGAAGTGCCGTCCTCGAGGTGAGGACCTTCGATGGTAAGGATTGTAGGGTGATCGGGTGCAACCTCTGTCATCTGGGCATTTGCGACGTCAATGGCTTCCTGGAGCTGAGAAAGTTTCTCTTGCTCAATAGGCTTTTGGTCGTAGGCGCGTAGAGATATGCGCTGGTCCATGGCTTCTTTTACGTCCATCGTGGTCCTTCCTGGAGCAAGGTTAGAGCAGAGAGCCAAATCGCTTAACGTAGAGGCTCTTGATTATGGTGATAAGAACCATATACCCGCTCATGAGCGCCACTAACCACCCAAAGAATGACAAAGGCAGAGCAACAAGGCTCAAAGGCTGGGCAAACATGGGCAGATATGGAAGAGCGCTGACCACAATGATTCCTGCGGTTGTGAGGGCAAACAGTGAGGTAGAAGGCATACTCTGAACAAACGGAATCTTGTTGGTTCTAAGTGCGTGGAGAACAAAGGTCTGGGTCCACATGGATTCGATAAACCAGCCTGTTTGGAAAGACAGAATAAAGAGCGCCTGAGCTGCGGTATTTCCGGCTGCGACAAGCTCTGCCCAGGATCCTCCGGCAAGCGCAGGAGAGACCACAAAGAACATAAGTGCAAAGGTCAGTACATCAAAGATTGAACTGACTGGTCCGATCCAAAGCATAAAGTTTGTAATCGAGTGAGCGTCCCAAGAGCGAGGGCTAGAAAGGAACGAGTCGTCAACGTTGTCCCAAGGAATTGCGATGCAGGTAACGGTGTACGCGAGTCCCAAAAGGAGCAACTGAAGGGCGCTCATAGGCAAGAACGGCAGGAAGAAGCTGGCCACCAAAACGGACAACACGTTACCAAAGTTGGAGCTTGCGGTTGCCTTGATGTACTTGATGGTGTTGCCGTAGGTTCTGCGACCCTCTTCGACACCACGCTCAAGTACCAGCAGATCCTTCTGCAGCAAGATGATGTCTGCGGATTCTTTTGCCACGTCAACGGCAGTATCAACGGAAATTCCCACGTCGGATGAGCGCATGGCGGCAGCGTCGTTAATGCCATCGCCCATGAAGCCGACCACGTGGTTGTTGGACCTGAGCGCAGAGACAACGCGAGCCTTTTGCATAGGGGAAAGCTTTGCAAAAAGCTGGGTCTTCTCGACACGCTCTTTGAGCTGCTCATCGTTGAGATTCTCTACGTCGCTTCCAAGTAAGAGCTCGTCAACGTGGATGCCCACCTTTTTGCAGACGGCCGCGGCAACGCCTTCGTTGTCGCCGGTAAGTACCTTGACCTGCACGCCTCTCTGGTTGAGCTTGGCAATTGCCTCGCGAGCGCTCTCTTTTGGTGGATCCAAGAAGGCCAGGTAGCCAATAAGCACCATGTCGCGCTCATCGTCTAC
>CAKARX010000043.1:0-9829 GCA_916720745.1 uncultured Atopobium sp. | reverse complement strand
ACACTTGACCAGCGCAGCGCCGCATCTCTTGTGGCTGACGCTGTGGAAAGTGCCGTTTGTGGCGCATAAAACGTTCGGTTTTGCGTTAGAGTAAACATGTCTTGGTATGTCCAAGACTCAAACGATAACAATACTTGGAAAGGCTCTCTTATGGCAGATTCCATGGGCGAGAAGACCATCTCGCGTGCACATTTTATTGGAATTGGCGGCGCTGGCATGAGCGGAATTGCGCTTGTTCTTCACGAGCGCGGCTGCACCGTTACCGGTTCCGATCTAAAGAGCTCGCATTATGTTAGAGAGCTTGAAGATGCAGGTATCCAGGTTAGCATCGGCCACACCGCAGCTACCATTGACGCTGTGATGCCTGATGTCATTGTTACCTCTACCGCAATCCCAGAGACAAACCCAGAGGTTATTCGTGCGCGCGAGCTTTCCATTCCTATTTGGCCTCGCGCAAAGATGCTCTCGTATCTCTCACGCGGACGCAAGACCATTGCTGTTGCGGGCACTCACGGCAAGACCACCACGTCTTCTATGGTTGCTACCATGCTGGATAAGCTTGGCGCTGATCCATCATTTTTGATTGGTGGCGTTGTTGAGGGCTACGACACCAACGGTAAAAACGGTAACGGCCAGTACTTTGTCTGCGAAGCGGACGAGTCTGACGGTTCGTTTATGTTCCTTAACCCTAACGTGGTTGTTGTCACCAATATTGAGGCAGATCACCTTGACCACTACGGCTCTCTCGAGAATATCGAGAAGACCTTCTGTGAGTTTATGAGCTTGCTTGATAAGGAAGAAACTGTTGTTATCAACGGCGATAACCCTCATTACGTTGAGCTTGCTCAGTCAACCGGCAGGCACGTGGTCACGTACGGCTTTGATCCTAGCTGCGATTTTGTTTGCACGCAGGAGGAGAGAAAAGCTGGTATTGAGAATCCTCTGACCATCAAGACTCCTTCTGGTCGGACCATCTCTGTGGTACTTCCAGCTAACCCTGGTAAGCACAATGTTGCTAACGCAACCGCTGCAATTGCCGTTGCCGATGCACTTGGCTTTGATCTTGAGGAAGCTGCTGCGGCGCTGTCGCAGTTCAAGGGTGCACGCCGCCGCTTTACGCACGTAGGTGACATCAACGGCATTACCGTTGTAGACGATTACGGTCACCATCCAACCGAGATTGCAGCAACCATGTCTGCAGCTCTTCCTCTTGGCTTTAAGCGCGTTGTTGTTGTCTTCCAGCCACACCGCTATAGCAGAACACAGGACTTGGCAGATTCGTTTGCTCACGCGTTTGACGGCATTGACGTTTTGCGCGTCATGGATGTCTTCTCCGCAGGTGAGCTACCTATTCCAGGCGTCTCAGGCAAGACGGTCTCTTCAAGAGTTCAGGCTGCCAATACTGTTCCTGACGTGCGCTATATCCCTTCTCGCCGCGATCTTATCGCTGACCTTCTTGATACGGTTCAGCCAGGAGATCTGCTGATTACACAGGGCGCAGGAGACGTCACTCAGATTGGCCCAATGTTTATCCGCGCACTCAAAGAGCGTCTTCAGAGCAACTAGGGCCTTTGCTGTGAGCTTGTTTAACGCCTATGTAAGCCTTTCTGGGGCCCTTGATGCAACAATTAAGCAAGATGAGCCGCTGAGCCACCATACCTCCTTCAGGATTGGCGGTAAGGCGTCACTCTTTGCTGCTGTTCACAGCCACGTGGCACTGGTGCGCGTGCTTGAGGTACTTGCAGCTAATCGAGTTGATTGGGTGCTTCTGGGCAAGGGTTCAAACATCCTTGTCTCCGATGAAGGCTACAACGGTTGCGTTATTGTGCTTGATGATGAGCTCTCCATCATTTCAGTTGGCGAGAATAACCTCATTACTGCAGGTGCAGGTGCGCTTACGGCACGCGTTTGCAATGAGGCCATGAAAGCGGGTCTTTCTGGCCTTGAGATGTGTGCTGGTATTCCCGGAACTATCGGCGGTGCTCTTTCGATGAACGCAGGTACCAGGCATGATTGGATTGGCAAAGCCGTCCGTGATTGTGTGGTACTTAAGCCTGGCAAGGGTCTTGTACGCTACGACGCATCTGAGATTGAATGGGGTTATCGCTATACCACATTTGCGCCAGACGAGATTATTCTTGAGGCAACGTTTGCGCTGACACCGTCTAATCGTCCTAAGGTTGCTCTTGGTATGGACACACTTTTGCAGCGCAGGAGAAATACGCAACCAACAGGACAGTTGTGCTGCGGTTCTGTCTTTAAGAATCCAGGTAGTAGGTCTGCCGGGGCACTTATTGAAGAGTGCGGTCTTAAGGGAGCCACAGAGGGTGGCGCACAGATTTCCGATATCCACGCAAACTTTATTGTGAATACCGGCAACGCCAGCGCTTCAGATGTCATTGCGCTCATGCGCAGGGCACACGATGCCGTGCAAGAAAAGTTTGACATTGATCTTCAGCCAGAGGTTAAACTTCTGGGTTTTGGGGCATAGGGAAGATATGGCAGAAGATACTTCAAAGCAACCAACACGCCGTAAGGGCACAAAGAGGGAGCCTTTATCGTCTGGAACTACTCAGACAACAGGGGCTACTAAGCCTTCTTTTATGAGCAAGGCGTTTAAGCCTAAGCCAAAGGTTGAGGCTACAGCTTCTGACGCCAAGCCTTCTGCTAAAAAGATTTCTACTAAAAAGCCAAATAACGCTACAAAAACTGCTGCTCAGGCTCGTGCCGAGCGTATTAAACACAGCAGAAAAGTATCGTTTAAGGCAGTACGTACGGTTCTCATTGTCTTGATGAGTCTGGCCATTCTTGCTGGCATCGCTTTTCTCGTCCTACGCTCTTCCTCAGTCTTTGCTATTACCAACATTCAGGTTGAGCCAACGGAGCACGTTACTAACGAGCAAATCCAAAAGCTCATTGCAGTAGAAGAGGGAACAACGCTGCTCAATATGGACGAGTCCCTTATCACTGAAGAACTCCAGAAAGATCCTTGGGTGGCGTACGCAACGTACGAGAGACAGTTCCCTAACACGCTGCGCATCACCATCACGGAGCGTAAGGTCACGGCCATAGTGGCGCTTTCTTCTGGTCCTGTTGCATGGTATTTGGGCGAGAATAACGTCTGGCTTGAGGCAGATCAGCTGAACGTTCCAGAAGGAAAAACTACCGCCACCGTTGCGCTTGAGAAGGCAACCTCAGAAGGTGAGCTGCTTATTACCGATGTTCCTGCAACGGTTTCTCCGGTAGCAGGTACCACGGCAACAGACGCAGAAATTCAAGCGGTTATGCAGTATCAGTCTACGTTCTCGTCAGAGCTTACGTCGCAGATTGTGAGTTACTCGGCTAGTAGCGTTGATGCAATCTCTGTCACGCTTACCAATGGTGTGCAGGTTGCCCTAGGCTCTCCAACACAGATTGCTGACAAAGAAAAAGTGATTCTGGCAATGCTTAAGCAGTTCCCAGGAGAGCTTACGTACTTGAACGTAAGAACACCTGCAAGCCCAACCTATAGGCGAGTTTCTACCGGAAACGTTCAGTCTGGTTCTGGTGTTTCGTAGGGAAACGCGGTACTACCACGCGCCGTTAGGCTATTTTTTCCTACCGTTTACCAGGTTTCTTCACAATTTCTACATATTATTTGACTTGCAGGGGTCAGTTGTGCAAATATACCCCGCTTTGCATGAAGCGTAAGCCTTAACTTGAGGTTTAGGGTTTTATACAGCGGTTCTGCGAGCGCATAAACGTAGCCTAAGCGCAGTCGCGCTCCGGGACAAACGGGCACAAGCGTGCCTCAAGGAGGAAGACATGATTAAGGACACCGATACCCTTAACAACTATCTTGCTGTTATCAAGGTTGTTGGCGTTGGCGGCGGCGGAACTAACGCTGTCAACCGCATGATTGAAGAAGGCATCCGTGGCGTTGAGTTCGTTGCTGTAAACACCGATGCACAGGCTCTTGCAATCTCCGATGCTGACATTAAGGTTCACATCGGTACTGACATCACCAAGGGCCTTGGCGCTGGCGCTAACCCTGAGGTTGGTAAAGAGGCAGCAGAGGATAGCCGCGATGAGATCAAGGCAGCACTTGCTGGCGCTGATATGGTCTTCATCACTGCTGGCGAGGGTGGCGGTACTGGTACCGGCGCTGCTCCAGTTGTTGCTGATATTGCAAAGAATGACGTTGGCGCACTGACCGTTGGCGTTGTTACTAAGCCATTCTCCTTCGAGGGTCGTCGTCGTTATGGTTCTGCAGCTGACGGTATCAAGACTCTTTCCGAGAATGTTGATACGCTCATTGTTATTCCAAACGATCGTCTGCTTGATCTTTCTGAGAAGAAGACCACCATGCTTGAGGCATTCCGCATGGCTGACGACGTTCTATGCCAGGGCACCCAGGGTATTACCGACCTCATCACTGTTCCTGGTCTGATCAACCTCGACTTTGCAGACGTCTGCACCATCATGAAGGGCGCAGGTAGCGCAATGATGGGCATTGGTATTGCTGCTGGTGATAACCGCGCTGCTGATGCTGCAACTGAGGCAATCTCTAGCCGCCTGCTTGAGAGCTCTATTGAGGGCGCAACTCGCGTTCTTCTCTCTATTGCTGGCAACAAAGACCTTGGTATTCAGGAGATTAACGAGGCAGCTGACCTGGTTGCTAAGAACGTTGACCCTGACGCTAACATCATCTTTGGTACTGTTGTTGATGAGTCCCTGGGCGATCAAGTTCGCGTAACTGTTATCGCAACTGGCTTCAATGACTCTAACGTTCAGCAGCAGCTTCCAACTCTGAACACTCAGAGCGTCAGCCGTCCAAGCCGTCCTGCTCAGCCACAGCCAACTCGTCCTGTGACTGCTCAGCCACAGCCTGCTCGCACCAATAACTCTTCTAATGAGAAAGAGTTTGATATTCCAGACTTCCTTAAGCGTAGCCGCATCTAAACATGTGCGCGCTGAATAGACAGTGCTTACACGGCGTGACCCTGCTCATGGATCCTGAGGTTCCATGCGGGGTCACGCTCGCATTTACCGAGCGTACAGGTGGTTTTTCAGAAGGGGAGTTTAGCTCCCTCAATCTGGGCAGCAGATGCGGAGACAGTCTGCAACAGGTGCAAAAGAATCGCCAGCTAGTCTTAGAGGCTCTTGGAGCAAAAGAGTTCTTCTCGCAACTCCTTATTCCTCATCAGGTACATGGAAGCAACGTTGTCTGTCTGACTTCTGATACACCAGAGGCTTTTGAACAGGCTAAAACTGAGGCAGAGGCTGGTGCAGACGCTATCGTGTGTACCGTTCAAAATACGCCTGTGATGTTGGCGTTTGCTGATTGTGTGCCGGTAATTCTTGTGGCTCCCGGTGGATTTGCGGTAGCGCATTCTGGCTGGAAAGGCACAATTGCCCGCATTTCTGCGCGCGCAACCGAGGCGCTTTGCCAGGCAACTGGCTCCACACCCTCCGAGGTCAAAGCCTATATTGGCCCGCATATTGGCAGTGCTGACTACGAGGTTTCACCTGAGCTCATTCAGATGTTCTCACAAGAGTTTGGTCCAGGCGTTGTAGACCGCACATCTGGCGAGAGGTACTTAGATCTTGGATATGCTGTCAGAGCTGCACTGGTAGATGCTGGTGTACGAGAGTCTGCTATTGAAGAGGTTGCTGACTCGACCGCCTCTACAACTGAGCGGTTCTTCTCGTACCGAGCAGAGCATGGCAAGTGCGGAAGACACGCGGCTGTTGCTTACATGGCGTCAAAGTAGGGTAGAAGACGTTTAGCGCTATCGGAGAAGGCGTTTAGGTCTACAAAAAAGTCGTTAAACGTTACGTAAGATGTTGAGGTATTCACCGCAAGAGATGATGGCTATGACGTACGATTCAGACGAATATCTTGAGTTTATAAAGGCTCGTAGAGCTCAGATTGAGTTACTTGTGGCGGATGCTGCAAAAAAGTCCGGCAGAAGCGCCTCTGAGATTGAAATTGTGGCTGTCTCCAAAACTGTTCCTGTTGAGGCTGTCCTTGCAGCTTATAAGGCTGGCTATAGGGTTTTTGGCGAGAATCGTCCACAAGAGCTGACACATAAACTGACGTGTTTATCTGAAGCTCCTTTTGCGTCTGAGATAACTTTTGACATGATTGGTAATCTTCAGAAGAACAAGATTAACCAGGTAGTTGGTAAGGTTCGCTACATTCATTCAATTTCTTCCGAACATCTTGCAGAGGCGGTTTCAAAGCGTGCTGAGGTGAAGGGTACTGAGGAGTCTGTTCTACTTGAGGTAAATGTCTCCGCTGAAGCCTCAAAATCGGGTTTCTCGCCAGAAGAAGTGTCAGAGTCTATTCAAAAGATTGTTGAGCTTCCGCACATTTCTGTTGTGGGACTTATGACTATGGCTCCAAAGGATGATCCAGAGCGCGCTAAGAGGACGTTTGCGGGACTTAGAGAATTGCGTGACAAGCTGAGAGAGCAAGTTGGTTTGAAGTTAGATGTTCTTTCTTGTGGCATGAGTGATGACTTTACGTATGCCATTGAAGAGGGTTCTACTACTATTCGCCTGGGTCGAGTATTGTTTGATCCAGCCTATATGTTGAGTGGGCACTAAAATAGTTGCAAGTTTTTGATACAGTAGTAAGAAGTTACGTGCGTTACAGAAAGGCACAATGATGAGCATTCTTGATACGCTAAGGGCAAAGCTTCGTGGTGGTCAGGACGATGAGTACTACGACGATGAGTATTACGGCGACGAAGGTTATGACGAGGTAGATGCAGCTTCTCCTCGTTCCTACGATGACTGCGCACAGCAGGGTTCTTCTAATAGGCTACTGGGCAATCCATCCAGACCAGAGGCAGAGAGTGTTTCTGTTTACACACGCTCTGGTAAGCCAATTAGCACCAATCCGGCTGCTTCTTATAATCCTCAGCAGGATATGCGCTCCCGTGCTTCTGCATATGCATCTCGTCAGGAGCCCTCTGGATACACTCCTTCTTACGAGCATGCCGTAAGCCCAAATCTGCCAACTCCTGGCGATATTGGTCTTCGTCCTGTGAGCCGTACAAGCTATTCTGGACAGCTGCCACCATATGTTCTTCGTCCTGTTTCTTATGACGATGTTCAGTCGGTAGTTCGCCGTGTTCGTACTGGTCAGCCAGTTGTTCTTATCTTTAAGAACACCAACATTGAGGTTGCTAAGAGAATTTTGGACTTCAGCTTTGGTCTTTCTTATGGCCTTGATGGTGCTGTTGAAGAAGTTGCTGACCGCGTTTTTGTTGTACTTCCTCATGGCGTCTCTTTGACGCAGGCTGATCTTGATAAGCTTGCCGATGAGGGCGAGATTACCAGGTAACTGGAGGTTTTTGTGTTCTCGTATTATGTTTTAAACGCACTCTATACCTTGTTTAGGATTTACAGCGTCTGCATTGTGGTATGGTGCCTGTCCTCTTGGATTACCGTTTCAAATGATTCGGTTAAGAACATTCTTAAGGCTATTGGCAAAATTGTTGAGCCATATCTCAATGTGTTTAGGAAGGTGATTCCTCCAATTTCTGGCGTTGACCTCTCACCGATTATTGCGCTTTTTGTGCTTAATCTTGTGGAACGTTTTGCCATTTCGACGCTGGGTCTTATACTAATATAGGAAACTAGTTTGTCTTTAATTACAAACTGAGTAGTTATGATGTGTGGTACGTCTACTCGCAGACTGAAAGGGAACAAAGATGGCAATCACACCAGCAGACATCGAGCAGCAGACATTCTCTCCTGCTGAGACCGGCTACAATCCAGAGGAAGTTGACGCATTTCTTGAGCAGCTCTCTTCTGAGGTTGATGCAATGCTTCAAAAGATCGCTGACCTTAAGGGCCGTCTGACCAGCACTGAGCAGCAGCTCGCTGCAGCACAGGCTCAGGTTGCAAACCTTGAGGAGAACGCAAGCGTTCCTTCTGTTGAGGAGACAAACGCAGCTGCTATCGCTGCATCCGAGCACCAGATTTCTCAGGTCCTCATTGTTGCTCAGCAGAGCGCAGATAAGCTTGTTGCAGACGCTCGTGCAAACGCTGAGCGCATCCGCAACGAGGCAGACCAGAAGGCTCGTGAGGTTATCCGTCAGGCTCTTGCAGAGAAGCAGACTGAGCTTGATGAGATTGATCGTCTCAAGCAGTCCCGTGAGGACTTCCGCGCTGAGTACCGTAAGCTCCTCCAGCACTTCCTGGATGATGCAGACTCTGTCTTCCCAGAGACTGTTCTTACCAACAACGCTCCAACTGGTTCCCAGAATGCTGCACAGCCTGCAGCACAGCAGACTCAGGTTTCCGCACCTGCACCTGCAGCTGGTGACTTCAACGATCTTGACTAAGTTATAGTCACTTCATTTGAACTGATAAGCGTCCAGCTTTGCTGGGCGCTTTTTTTGTTATAAGTCGTCTTAAGCAGTAACCTTATAACCCAGAGGTAAGCTCATGGTTAAACGCCTGCTTTTGTTCTACATGATGCACATCCTTTCTGTTTTCTCGCCCCTGATAGCGAGTGGGTACGCCTTGGCTACGCACAGCTTCTGCACTTGTGGTTGCGGTAAGCTCAGGGAGTCCTTGCCATACACGCTTTGGCATCCAATGAGCGCGCAAGTCGTATCCTCTTTCTGCAGGTCCGCGACCTTCTAGACCAACTCCTTCGTAGAAGCGCCTCCACATGGCTTGTACGTATTTCTCATCAGTTGCAAGGTCTGTTCTAGAGAGCAGCTCTTCTAAAGAAGTGTCATCAAGCTGAATAGTTCCAAAGGTCTTCATTTCTGGGGCATAAAAACTGACTATATGGTGAGCTGGATCAACAATAAAAAACCGTTCTGTACTCATCCGTTTGACAAAGTAATTGCAGGTTAGTGGTACTACGTTTGCATTAGGCTGAAACACAGACATAAAAGAGCCGTCTGACATGCGAGAAAATCGAACAAATTGACGTGTGTGCTCTCGCTCAGTTTCTACCTGCCTAGCCAGTGCATTAAACTCTGCCACGGTTGGGTCAGCAATATCTTCAAGGGCTCCTACACCATAGGAGAATGCAAGACGGATGTACCTATGCACAATCTCCGGCATAGTATGAGCATCAGAAGCACATGCTAGAACAATGCGACGTGTTATCTCTCTTGTTCCTACTTTCTTCTTTAGGCCTGTAAGAACTCGTCTAGCTAAGGCAACTACTGAGTCATCAGAGGGGTCTGGTCCACAGAGAACATGCTCCCCAAGACTAGGCTGGCAAAAGCTTTCTCTAACAAGACGTACGTGAGCTGGGTTAGCATGTGAGAGATAAGTGAGTCCTACAGCCCCTACAACGCCTTCTAAGCTTGGATTGCATGAGATAACAACCTTCTGAGGCTTGGAGAGTCTTGTAAGTCTCTGAACAAGCGAGACAAACTCTACGCTCTGATCAGAAGAGCCTGAGTTGAGAGGACTCAATACGGCGTCTTGTTTTGTTGTACGAACTTGCTTTGGCATCAGCAATTACCCTCTGTTTAATCAGTTCTTGGTCAAGTGGAGCTGAGGCATCTCTTACGCCACAGCAGGTGAGAAAGTGATGAGATCGTTTGAGCTGTATTCCCAGCCGTTTAAGATCATCAAAGGTGAGGCGAGATCGTCTTCTTGCAGCAATAATTCTTCGTGCGCCGGTAGGGCCAATACCGGGCACTCGTAAAAGTATTTCTAGTGGTGCGTCCATAATCTCTACAGGAAATTGATTAAGATGTGCCAGCGCCCATCCAAGTTTTGGATCAATTTCTAAATCAAGCCAAGGTGCTTCTGGAGAAACCAGCTCATCAGGAGAAAACGCATAGTAGCGCATAAGCCAATCAGC
>CAKARX010000042.1:0-10169 GCA_916720745.1 uncultured Atopobium sp. | reverse complement strand
TGCGAGATAAAGAGCTGTTTAGCTGCGGCGTTAATAGTGCCTGCCTTAGCAATAGCAAGAACGTATTTCAGTTGAGTCAGAGTCATAAGTCAGGTTTCTACGCAGAGGTTCTTCTCGCCTTATTTAACGCCATACTGCTGGTAGTAGGCATCAATGGCGCTCTTCAAGGTGTCGTCGATAATAACTTTGCCGTCAACCTCTTTGTTGTAGAGGGCCTCGGTAACCTCATCCATGGAGACAATGGCTGCGGTTGGCATGCTCCAGCGCTCGGAGACTTCCTGGAGTGCTGCGACTTTTCCGCCCTTGCCAACTTCCATGCGGTTGAGTGAGACAATCAGGCCAACTACCTCGATGTTTGCAATAGAGGTAATCAGAGGATAGGTCTCTTCAATAGACTTGCCAGAAGTGGTGACGTCTTCAACCATGACTACTCTCTGGCCGTCTTTGAGCTCTGCTCCTAAAAGCATGCCCGCATCAGCACCGTGATCTTTTGCTTCTTTTCTGTTTGAGCAGTACTGAACCTGCTTGCCATAGAGTTC
This sequence comes from uncultured Atopobium sp., assembly GCA_916720745.1. Lineage (GTDB taxonomy): Bacteria > Actinomycetota > Coriobacteriia > Coriobacteriales > Atopobiaceae > Lancefieldella. The sequence continues at coordinate 9,630 of CAKARX010000042.1, read as the reverse complement.
ATTGATGCCCATTGCAGTGATAACGGAAAGAGGAATGCCCTTGTAAGCGGGGCCAAAGACTACGTCAAAATCCAGGCCAAAGTTGTCGTGAATAGCGCGAGCATAATAAAGGCCCAGCTTGTGGAGCTGCTCGCCAGTGACATAGGCGCCAGCGTTCATGAAGAAAGGAGATTTGCGACCACTCTTAAGCGTAAAATCGCCAAATGTAAGTACGTTGCTCTGAACCATAAACTCAATAAATTCACGCTTGTAGTCTTCCATGGTTTCTCCTTTAGCAGGCCTTTTAACGAGACTGCACTTTGTAGGTATGTTCTACTGCACTAGTTTAGCCGAATTGCAGATATGTGTTTTATGGCGTGTTGTTTTATGACGCGCCGGCTTGGCTGTGTGAGATTAGCGTAATTACCGCCAGATATATAAAAGTGAGCGCCTGCCATGTGGTTATGCGGTATTCTAAATAGATATTTGTTCGTCTTGCAGGATAGACCTGCAGAGCGCAGGAAAAGCCTGCAAAGTGAGTTACAAGGAGGGTATGCCCGTGGAGCGCATCACGATTTCTGCATTGTACGCAGATGCAGAGCAACTTGGTGGCCAAAAAGTTACCGTGGCCGGCTGGGTACGTTCAGTAAGGGATATGAAGAATTTTGGCTTCGTCACACTTAATGACGGTAGCTGCTTCAAAGACCTACAGGTTGTTATGAATCGTGAGAACCTTGGCAATTACGAAGAGGTTGCTTCTTGTGGCGTTGGCGCTGCTCTGATTATTGAGGGCGTCCTTGAGCTTACTCCTGATCGCCCACAGCCTATTGAGCTGCAGGCGCAGACCATTGTGATTGAGGGACCATCCAGCCCTGACTATCCAATGCAGAAGAAGCGTCAGTCTCTTGAGTACCTTCGTACGCAGCAGCACCTTCGTCCTCGTACCAACATGTTCCGTGCGGTCTTCCGCATCCGTTCTGTGGCTGCTTTTGCTATCCACCAGTTCTTCCAGGATCGCGGCTTTGTCTACGTGAACACTCCAATCATCACCGCATCTGATGCTGAGGGTGCAGGCGAGATGTTCCGTGTTACTACACTTGATTTGAACAACGTTCCACGTACCGAGAAGGGCGATGTTGACTACTCAAAGGACTTCTTTGGACAGTCTTCTCACCTCACCGTTTCTGGACAGCTTCAGGCAGAGAACTTTGCTATGGCTTTTGGTGATGTATACACCTTTGGTCCAACGTTCCGCGCAGAGAACTCCAACACGCGTCGTCACGCTGCAGAGTTTTGGATGATTGAGCCAGAGATGGCTTTCTGTGATCTTGCACAGGACATGGATGTTGCAGAAGAGATGCTTCGCTACGTTATTGCATATGTGCTTGAGCACTGCCCAGATGAGCTTGAGATGCTCAATAAGTTTGTGGACAAGGGTCTGCTTGAGCGCCTTAACCACGTTGCAACCTCCCAGTTCTCTCGTGTTTCTTATACGGAGGCTATTGAGATTCTGCAGGAGGCGATAAAGGCTGGTCAGAAGTTTGAGTACCCTGTTGAGTGGGGCATTGACCTTCAGACTGAGCACGAGCGCTACCTCACCGAACAGCACTTTGGAAAGCCAATCTTTGTCACTGATTATCCAGCAGAAATCAAGGCCTTCTATATGCGCCTTAACGATGACGGCAAGACTGTTGCCGCAGCTGACTGCCTTGTCCCAGGTATTGGTGAGATTATTGGTGGTTCACAGCGAGAAGATCGTCTTGACCTTCTGGAGAAGCGTATTGTTGAGCTTGGCATGAACCCCGACGATTACAAGTATTACTTGGATCTTCGTCGTTACGGCTCTTGCACACACTCTGGTTTTGGTCTTGGCTTTGAGCGCCTTGTTATGTACCTCACCGGTGTGGATAACATTCGTGACGTTATTCCTCACCCTCGTACCGTTGGAAACGCTGACTTCTAAGATTGCAGGTCATAGGTGGTGTAGGGGAGTGCAATTGGTGCGCTAATCTAACCGCCACAGTTGCCAAGTCTTTCTAGTTGGATTTTTGCGTGCAGATTATGCATAGCCGTTATGCAAGAACTGCATAGCAGAGATGCGAGATAAAAGTTTTTCTCGCCATATACCGATATATTTGCCCGTTGGCAGTAAAAATAGGACGTTCGTGCAAAATTGCGCGGGCGTCCTATTACGCTATAAGGAGCAGTTTTCTGCAGATGACCAGCGGAGGTAAACATGGTAAAGACTTTGGTTCTTGTACGACATGGTGTATCTGAACGTGGCTCTGAAGACATGAGTCGAGAGCTCACACGTGCTGGTCAGAGGGCTTTATCTGCCAATTATCCTCATATCTTTGGCTTGTTGGGACCAGAGGGTGAAGAGGCTGAGATTTGGACAAGTCCGGCCCTTCGTGCACTTGAAACTGCAGAGATTGTGGCAGAGGCCTTGGATGCAGAGGGCTTAGAGATTCATGACTCCCTTTACGATCAAGATCTTCCTGCACTTCAGGCAGAGCTTGAGCACGCTGATGCAGAAACACTGATTCTTGTTGGTCATGCTCCATTTTTGGGTTATGTTGCAGAGACTTTGCTGGGATTTGAACTTCCGCTGACAAAGGGTGCTGTATGCGCAATTGACGTACGCGGTTCACTTGGACACCAGCATGAGTGCGTCTGGAAGCAGCTTGGAGATGTTCGCGAGCCTCACGGTAAGCTTCTTTGGCTGGTCAGTGGCCCTTCCACTCAGCCCTGGGAGACACTTGACGCTTTGGATGAGGCATGCGCTCATGCAGCAACCAACCTGGAGGACGCATATGCAGAGTTCCGCGCTCATCCAGAAGACCCTGCGGTAATCGCTGCATTTAGGTTTGCCCTCAGAGGAACTCAGCTACTTACCAAGTTCTTCTCGCCACTTCTTAATGAAGAGGCAGTTGAGATTGCTGAGCCTGTTTATAGGCTGATGCTTGGTGCAACTACGCGCCTTCGTGAGATTGACGGCTTCTCTGATACCGTTGCAGATTTGATGGAGTCCGGAGAGCTCTCTCAAGGCTCTAAGCTGATTAGTGCTGTCGAGGCAGCTCGCGAGACTGAGCGCGATCGCGTCTGTGAGGCTCTGCGCAAGAAGGCGGTCCGCCGTAGTCTGCGCTGCGCTCTGGATGAGCTCTTTGAGCCCGCTTGGTCAGACGCAGTGCTACAGGATGGCATCTCGTTTGAAGATGTCAGCAGCCGCTTTGATTACATGCTTGAGACTATTGATGCGCGCCTGTTTGGCCTGGATATGACCAGCTTCTCCGAGGTACATCATGCAAGGCGAGAAGTTCGTGAAGTTGAGCACATTCTCTTCCACCTCAGTGATATGTTGGGCGAAAAACGCGCAAATTACACCCAGATTATGCAGGATATTGACTCTGAGCTCAGCACTGTTTGCACAGCTCAGCGCAATATTTCTCTGGTCAAAGAGTGGAAAGACTCCATGGACTTCAGAGATGTTACCTCAGACCTCGCAATTGTTTCAGAACATGAAAAAGTTTTGATTGAGCGTGTTATTGAGGGTAGAGAGACGAGTATCCTTAGATAATCACATAGTCCACGTTTGGAGCGCATAGACGTTTGCGCGGCGTGGATGATGATTATGAGGGAGGATGCTATGTCTGAGAGCATCGAGACTCGCTGCGTGCAGGGCGGTTATCAGCCTGGTTGCGGTGAGCCTAGGCAAGTGCCTATCATTCAATCAACCACGTTCAAATATGACGAGTCGATGCAGCTTGGAGAGTTGTTCGACCTCAAAGCTGCGGGCTATTTCTATTCTCGCGTTCAGAATCCAACGCTGGATAATGTAGCTTCAAAGATTTGTGCTCTTGAGGGCGGTACTGCTGCAATGCTGACTTCTTCTGGTCAGGCAGCAAACTTCTTTGCCGTCTTTAACATTGCTGAGGCCGGAGATCACTTTATTGCGCTTTCCACCATTTATGGCGGCACTTTTAACCTGTTTGCTATCACCCTTAAGAAGATGGGCGTGGAGTGCACGTTTATCTCGCCAGATGCAACTGACGAGGAGATTAACGCAGCATTCAGGCCAAATACCAAGTGCGTCTTTGGTGAGACTGTTGCAAACCCTGCGCTGGTTGTCCTTGATATTGAGCGTTGGGCAAAGGCTGCTCATGACCATGGCGTGCCACTGATTGTTGACAATACGTTTGCCACGCCTGTGAACTGCCGTCCTCTTGAGTGGGGAGCAGATATTGTGACCCATTCCACTACTAAGTATATGGATGGTCACGGCTCTGCTGTTGGCGGCGCTATTGTTGACGGTGGCAACTTTGACTGGGCTGCTCACGCAGATAAGTTCCCAGGCCTGACACAGCCTGACCCTTCCTATCACAACCTTGTGTATGCAGATACCTTTGGTAACGGCGGCGCTTTTATTACTAAGGCAACCGTCCAGCTTATGCGCGACTTCGGCTCTATTCAGTCGCCACAAAGTGCTTTCTATCTCAACCTTGGTCTTGAGTCTCTGCACGTTCGTATGGCTCAGCATTGCAAGAATGGCCAGGCAGTTGCCGAGGCGCTTGTTAACAACCCTAAGGTTGCGCACGTAAGCTACCCTGGTCTTCCAGGCGATAAGTACTACGAGCTGGCTCAGAAGTACCTGCCAAACGGCTCCTGCGGTGTTATCACTGTTGACGTTGCTGGTGGTCGCGAGGCTGCCGAGAAGTTCTTGGGCAACCTCAAGGTCTTCTCCATTGCAACACACGTTGCAGACGCTCGTTCTTGCTGTTTGCACCCAGCTTCTTCAACGCACCGTCAGCTTACTGACGAGGAGCTTGTAGCAGCAGGCATTACCCCAGGTACCGTACGTCTGAGCTGCGGTATTGAGGGCACTGAGGACCTTATCAACGACGTCGAGCAGGCACTTGCTGCGCTGTAGGTAGACGTTCTATAACCGCGCATGTTTATGGCGAGAAGATCTTGAAATTAGAAGGTCTTCTCGCCATGTTTTTTGTGAGGAGTACGTTGTTGTGCGGAGCTGCGCGCGCCGGGACTGCGGTTGTTGCGAGTGCGCGGGCTATTGAGCTCGGGAGATGGACTCGCCGTCCAGGTGATCTTCTGGGCTAGAGAGTTCGGAAGCTGCGAGCTCTGCCTCGGTGAGCTCTGCCTCGGTGAGCTGGGAGCCTTCTTCCTGAAGCTCAGATGCTTCGTCTGCGTCATCAGCGCCTACACCCTTAAAGTGCTTGCGATAGATGTGGATGAGGCAGCCAACGGAGAGCAGTGCCGAGAGAATGTTGGATACAACTGAGACGTACCAAAGCGCGTCCAGACCAAATGGCCTCAGCACCATAAGCGAGCTGATAGGGAAAATAAGTGCCATAAAGACGCTCAGAAGGTTGGAGATCTTTGTTTGCTTGAGCGCAATAGCCAAGCTCTCGGCACACATGGTAATCCAGCTAAAAATAAAGATAAAAGCGTGAATGCGCATAGCCGGGATGGCCATGTTAAGCAGCTCTTGTGTTCCTTCTGGCAGGTACAGTTTGACCAAGAACTCCGAGAAGAAGAATGAGACACAGAACGCAAAGATGCCAATGATGATGCCTGTGGAGAAGATGTACTTCTCAATGGCAAGTACTCGATCTTTTTTCTTTGCGCCCCAGTTATAACCAATAGCTGGTTGCATGGCGTCGGCCTGTCCATAAATGAGCGGCTGGATAAGGCCGCCAGAGTAGAGAAGCACGCCGTAAGATGCAATGGCAATATCTCCACCAAGGGTGAGCAGGGCAGCGTTCATCAGCAGGGAATAAATCCTACTTGAGATGTTCTGCATAAAGATAGGGAAGCCGTTTACAAAGATCTCTTTTATGTGCGTCCAATTAAAGTGAGGCTTCACAAATTTGAGAATCTGTTTGTTGCCAATAAAAGGCCATACACCATAAAGGGACGAGAAGGTAATAGAGATACAGTAACCCAGTGCCGCATACTCAACGGATAACCCCAAAACTCCCAGGAAGTAGTATTCAAGTACGGTTCCCAAAATTGCAGAAATAAAGGCAATGCTGGTAGAGCGCCTAATTTTTCCACAAATCTTAAGGAAGTTATCAACGGCGTACGAGATGCACATAACTGGCAAGAAAAGCGTCCATACGCGCAGGTAGATAGTTCCTTGCTCGGCAATCTTACCCTGAGCACCCATCAGCGCCAGAACGTTTGGTGCACAAAAGAAGAAGAAAATGCCGCTGATAACACCTGTGGTAATAAGCATGATGAATGCAATGGTAAAGATGTTATTAGCCGTCTGGTGGTTCTTCTTGCCATGTTCAACTGCAATAACCGCAGAAGCGCCAACGCCAATAAGGTCGGCAACAGCAAAGCAGAGAATGACCAATGGGATAGCAATGGTTACAGCGCCAAAAGACTCCTGACCCAGATAGCGTCCAACAAGGATTCCATCTGCGGTGTCGTAAAGCATTGACGCAAGCATAGCAATAGCGCCTGGAAGGGCTGCTCGTATAAATAATTTAAATGGTGGTGTTTCCGCAAAAAGCTTATTCGATTCCATACTTCTCCTCGATTAGTGGTGGAACATGTCAGACAGACTCGTGGTGTGGACATGTGACACGCTCACGAGAAGATTAAAAAAGCATCGAACAAGCCTCCTTACATACTTGCAGGTACACGGACAGTTGCACATACTAACACAGCAAAGTAGCTAATGCTATGATTTATTTGAACATTTTGGACAAGTGTGAGGATTTTTTGTGCCAATGGAACAGAAGAAAGATATCGGCGTTGAGCTAACCAAGCTGGCTGAAAACTCAAGAGTAGGAGAGCTTTCTAAAAAGGTCACCGAGGCATCATCTGAGCTGGCAGAAAACGTTTCTGAAGTAGCAGAGCGTGCCGAGAAAATCCTTGTGGTTGATGAGGATCAGCCGCTGAACCGTCCTGCATCTGACCGAGTTAAGGCCACTGTCCCTAGAACCCCTGCTCAACATATCTTGCGCATTGTTTCAATTGTTTTGATTATTTTAGGTGCAGCAGATGTTCTGACTACGTCGGCATCTCTTTTTGCAACTGTTATGGGCTTACAGCCTGCTGTTCCTTTGGAACAGCTTGAGTTCAGCGGTGTGTATTTTACGTTCAGCAATAACGTGCTTCTAGGCTATGTGTTTGTATTGCTTATTGGTGTGTTGCAGGTTGTGACCTCGGTACTTGGATTACGTGCAGCCAAAGACTCATCAAAAGTTGAACCATACAGATTTCTTTGCTATCTGATTGGCTTGATTATTCTGGTAGGAATTTTGTGGGCCTGGGGTAGAGGAGACTTGATTATCTTGGATCCATTCATCCAGCTCAACACCATTGTATACGTGGTAATTTGCTCTAATCTTGCGGACAAGGTAAAGAAAGAGCATGACCAAGGCGTTGTGGGAACTACGTATTGGCGCTCTCGTCACCAGCGAGTTCTTCACTTGTTTGCGCTGGTATCCATTGCGTTTAGTGGTATCGCTCTTTTTCTGGTACTAATTTTGCTTGGATTGCATGATTTTTCTCGGGTTGTGAATCTGCCTGCCCTGATAACCGTTAATCAATTCTTAGCTCAACAGGGAATCCTTACCATTTTCCTGGTGACGCTTGGTGCGGCATTTTCTCTTATTGCAGGTCTTTTAGCTCTCAAGGGCTCAAACGATGCCCGATTTATTAGACCGTATATTCTTGCTGTTATTGTTATCGTTCTGTTTGACGTAGCAAGAATTATCTTTACGGCACTAACGCAGGGTATTCCTGCCGTAACAAGCCAAGATATCTTTGAGCTTGTTTACAACGCCTCCGGATTGTACTTGGCTATTCGTATTGAGGCAGGGCTTCCCAATAGCTATGGTTTGCGCTTGTGGAAAAAGATTCATTCAAGGTCTTAGCATCTAAAGTAACTCCACCTAAAAAGCCTCTGCATCCTTTTGGATGCAGAGGCTTTACTTGTAGCGTTGCTGTTGCTTATAACAGTTCTGTGCTTGTAGCTTTACAGGTCAAGCTGCATAAGGCGAGCAATACTGACAATGTAAATCTTGAGGGCGCGCTTGAGCCACTCCTCAGAGATTCCCTCGTCAGGACCGTGTTCCATACCAACCCACTCTGGCAGGTCTTTTGCGGCCTTGCTGTCATAAGGACCAAAGGCAACGGCGCGCTTAAAGTGACGTGCATAGGTGCCACCACCAATGACAAATGCCTGCTCATCGCTGCCGGTGTACTCATGGAAGGTATCAAGCAGGGTAGTAATCTCAGGGGAGCTTGGGTCAATGTAGAAAGGTACAGCATCGGAGAGAACCTCAAAGGTGCAGCCGTGATCCTCGCCAAGCTCAGTCATGCGCTTAGTGATAGCCTCGCCAGTGGTGGAAGTAGGATAGCGAGAGTCAACGGTCTGTACGTAGACATCGCCCTTGGTGCGGATGGTACCAGAAATGCAGGTCAGAGGACCAAACTTGTCGTCAGCACTCTGGATGCCCGTACCAGTACCATCAGTAGTTGAGCAAAGCTGCTGCGAGAAGGTCAAGAAGCCGCGCTCTTCTTCTCCATAGAGGTTGTTGTCAAGCAGGTAGGTTACAAGCAGGCCAATTGCATTGACGGTTCCTTCAGGCATGGAAGCATGTCCACCCTTACCTGTTGCGTTAATGCGAGCAAGCTTGGTGCCATCATCTTCAACGCCTGCGTCCTCAACCTTGATGGAATCAGTGTCAGCCAAGGTAGATGCGTCAGCGCGGACGAGTGCGCTTGCAAGACCTGGAATAGCGTTAGGTACGGTACCACCGTCAAGCTCAACGATCTTCTCGCCGTTTGCACCAGCAATTTTTGGAGAAGTGAACTGAGCGTGGTACACGCCCTTCTCGCCGCAGATAAGGGGAAACTCAGCATCTGGAGTAAAGCAGAATGCTGGCTCTGGATACTTGGAGAGGTAGTAAGGGACGTCGCCCATGCCGGTCTCTTCGTTGTTACCAACGATGGCACGCAGGGTGTAAGGAAGCTTCTTGCCAGTCTTTTTAACCTGCTCAACAAAGTAGTGAGCTGCCCAGAGGGAGAGGGCCAGAGGACCCTTGTCGTCCAGAACGCCGCGACCCAGAATAAAGCCCTCGCGGCGGGTAACGTCAAGTGGGTCTACCGTCCAACCCTTACCCAGAGGAACAATGTCGGAGTGAGCGATGGTAGCAAGGTACTTTTCGGACTCACCAGGAAGGTCACCAAAGCCCAGGTAGCCGTCTACGTCTGTGGTCTTAAGGCCTAGGCGCTCTGCAATCTCAAGACCGCGGCGAAGTGCCTCGTAAGACTTTGGGCCCCAAGGTTTACCTGGCTCTGCAAGAGACAGATCCTCAACGGACTCTACCTGCACAAGGTAGCGGATATCCTCAATAATCTCTTCCCAGTGCTCGTTAACAAACGCCTCGGCGCTTGCTTTGAGTTCTGCATCAGTCATGAAAAACTCCTCTAATTCAAACGTTTGACCTTGAAACATATGGAGAGCAGCGGTTTTAGCCACATCCCGCGTATGAAATAGACAAGGTCGGGAACAAGGTACTAGTTACACTATACTTAATACCCCTTATCAAAGGAGTTAACTATGACGAAAAAGACTTTTATTGGAAACGCATCATTTCTTGGCGTTTTGACGGT
>CAKARX010000041.1:0-10807 GCA_916720745.1 uncultured Atopobium sp. | reverse complement strand
TCTACGATGGCGCTTATCACCACCGCAACAGTTGGTTTTGCGCTGCTGAGAAGAATCTCTTTGCCGCTTACCAAGCTCCGCATTGCACTTCTTGTTGTATGCATTGCCATTGTTGTTGGCGGATGTACGGTGGCGCAGGACTTCTTCCGTATTGCACCTCTCACCCCACGCATCTTGCCGTACTTGGCACTTTGTCTGGTGATTTCCGTTATCATCTTCAACAGAATTTCCGAGCGTTACATTCACAACTATGCAAAGGATCGATTCTTTGACCTGGTTGTGAGATTAATGGGAGGAAAGTCAACTTATAGCTCTTCTGCTGATACAAACGATTAAACTGAAGCACAAGCAAAGAGTTGTGGAGGGTGTATGCGTTGTCCAAACTGTGGATCTGAGGTCGATGAAGGGGCTTTAACCTGCCCTCATTGTCAGATTGATCTAAGTTTGACCCAAAGGATTCCTGTTACTCAAGCTCACTGGTGCCCTCATTGCGGCGCCTTGGTGCCTGCTGCTGCAGAAAGCTGCCCAAAGTGCGGCCTCCCTCTGCCACAGGCGGTGCCTGCCGCTCGTCCCGCACGAGCCATCAGGCCCACGCGCAACATCTCGCTCCCAGAGATTGACGCCGCTCCAGCACCTGGCGAGAAACACGATCCACTCGCAGATGCAGACCCTCATGCATCATCTTCTGCTGCAGCAGATCCCACTGTTTTGCAGCAAATGCCAGCTGACAACGCTGATCCAGACGCCACCAGCGCGTTTGCCTCGGTAAGTCGCAGACCAGCTCCTCGTTTTGAGTCTGCAATTCCTTCCGAGCCTTCAAAAGAGAACCTTCCTGAGGCAGAAGGAATCCCTCGTACACGCGTTATTCTGCTCTCAGCTCTTCTTGTCACAACGCTGGTAGTAGCTGCTATTTTTATCATTACGCACCCATGGGACCCACAGGCAACCGATAATCGAGCAAAGGTTGACGCTCCAGTCTCATCTACTCCTACTACCACTCCTGTTACGCATCTCACAGGTCAAGACACTAGTGCAACTCAGCAAAACACAAGTTCAGACGCTGTTTTTGATGCGCTTAATAGCGATTATCAGAAGCTGGGAGATCTCTCAAAGCGTCTTGATGATAACGAGAAAACCTTTGATCAGCTTGCCATTACTGGCTCTGATCAAGAGCGTGCTGATGCCCAGCAGGAGGCAGAGCAGATATCGCTGGATATCAGTAATGTTATCTCTGACCTTTCAAGCCTTGATGATTCCAATGGAAACTATCGTCAAACCATTGAAAATCTTACTAAGCTTGGCAACTGGCTTCGTAATCGTTCTGATGCTTTAAGTGAGGGATGGAAGCGTTCTGTGGCTTCTTCTAATCCTTCTCAGGACAAAGAGCATATCTTGGCACCAGTTGATAACATCAGAGACTCCAGTGGTTCCAGCTCATACCAGAAACTTTTTGATGAAAATTACGTGAATTGGAAGCCACAAAAGCAGTAAAAATCTACCGTTCATCTGCTTTAATTTCAAAAATCTCATCATACTGGTAAAATAATTAGGTTAGAAAAGAAGTTCTTTATTACTAAGGGTTTCTCGCGTTGTCTTCTTCTCTTAGATGTAAAGAAGCTTGGAGGAATTATGTTTGGACTTGATCCATTGTATACACCAGAGCGCCAGGTCACTGGTACTGAGGTAGCTGTCTTTGATACCAACAAGGGAATCATTAAGGTTCAGCTTGACGGTAAGGGCGCACCTATTCATGTAGCAAACTTCTGCGAGCTTGCAGAGTCTGGCTTCTATGACGATACCAAGTTCCACCGTCTTGTTCCTGGTTTTGTTCTTCAGGGCGGAGATCCTAATACTCGTGAGATGAGTGTTGAGGATGTTATTTTTGGTAATCCTGGTCCTGATGGAATCCCTGGTACCGGTGGTCCTGGTTATCGCATCAAAGAGGAGTTCACCACCAATCCAAATAACTCCCACGTTGATGGTGCACTTGCTATGGCTCGTTCTCAAGATCCAAATTCTGCGGGTTCGCAGTTCTATTTCTGTCTTGGTCCACAGCATGGCTTGGATTCCGGTTACACCGTATTTGGTACAACTATCGAGGGAATGGACGTCATTTCCCAGTTAAAGGTTGGCGATATCGTCAATTCCATTAGAATTGAAAACGCTTAAAGCCAAGTCGCACAAACTCTTGGAGGATATTGTGAATCAACAGGCATTTGAGTTAGGTAAATCTGCATATGATCAGGGCGACTGGTTTGTAGCTATCAGTCAGTTTGATGTGGCTAAAGAGCCAGGCGAGGTAAACGGTCAGATTGACCACCTTCTTGGCAACGCGTATATGAAGCTTGGACAGTTTGATTCTGCCGCTTCTGCCTATAAGTCAGCACTTGCTGATACGTCATATGGCAAGGTTGGCGCACTCTCCACAAACCAGGGTCGCGCTCTTCTGGCTGCGGGTAGGGTACAGGAGGCAATTACCGCCCTTACTAACGCTGTCCAGGACGTCTCTTACGCAACACCATATAAGGCACAGCTTGCCCTTGGTTCTGCTTACGAGAAAATCGGTGATATTCGTAACGCCGGTATTGCTTACAGAAACGCTGCAGTAGACGAGAAGAACCCTAATCCTTCATCTGCACTCTGCAGTCTTGGTGCATGCTTTATGGGTCTGAATAGACCTGTTGATGCAGTTGAGGCATATCGCACTGCACTTGATTTTGCTAATCCTTTGGAGAACTCCAATAAGATTTATGCAGATCTTGGTCTTGCATATGTTGCAGCTAATCGTATGTCTGAGGCGGTTGATGCCTTTACTCACGCAACCGCAGATGGCAGCTTTGTCCTGTCAAATCAGCAGCAGTCTGCTTTTGATGCTGCTCGTAAGGCAATTACTGCAATTACTTCTAGTAAGCCATCTGAGACCGATGCCTTCCTTCAGGCAGCTGGTTATGGTGCCTACGATCCACTTGATCCTACAGGTATGTCTGGCGAGCTCATTCCTTCTGCAGAAGATACTGGTTTCTTCCAGATTACTGAGCAGGAGATTATTGAGCAGGACAAGAAGGACAAGAAGATTAGGCGTAAGCATCGCCACACCGGTCTTAAGGTATTTATTACCATTCTTATCTTGCTAATCTTGGCTGTTGGTGGTGCTGGTTATGCTTATTACCGTGGCTATGGATGGCCAACCCAGCAGTCTGTTGTTCAGGACATTTTCAACGCTAAGGCACAGGGCACCGATATTGGTCGCTATGTCTCTAGCTCTGTTTCTAGCACCACACTTCAGCAGATTTCTAACAGCCTGCCATCAAGCTCTGCTGTCACCATCAACGGTGTTGACCAGAGCATGACTCACTCAACAGTAAACGCTTCTGTCAGTCTTTCTAACGGCGGAAACGTTGACTACACCATTGAGCTTGTTCGTGATGGTATTGGCTGGAAGGTGGCAAGCGTTACCACTTCGTATGTCAGCCAGAATAACCAGAACTCCGGTACAACTTCTGGTACCAACGGTTCTAACTCGGGAGCTACCTCTGGAACTAATGGATCTAACTCCTCAAATTCCTCCAATAGTTCCTCCAGCTCTTCAAAGTCTGGTAACTAGTACTAAACTGTTTTAACCGTTCTTTCTGCAGGATTATTACGCACACGCGTAGCACGTTTGATTGGATATCATGTCTATCTTCGATTCGCTCTTCGGAGAATATGGCGGAGACCTAGCCATCGATTTGGGAACTGCAAACACTCTTGTTGCAGTTCGTGGTCAGGGTATTGTCATCAATGAGCCATCGGTTGTTGCAATCGATAAAAGCGAGAGCCGCGTTTTAGCCGTTGGCGCTGACGCAAAGCGCATGATTGGCCGTACTCCTGGCTCCATCATTGCAGAGCGCCCTCTTAAAGACGGCGTCATTGCAGACTTTGATGTTACTGAGGTTATGCTTCGTTACTTCATCGAGAAGGCACGTGAGCGTAAATATCCTTGGTCACCACGTCCACGCGTAGTTGTTTGCGTTCCTTCTGGCGTTACATCTGTCGAGAAACGCGCTGTTTTTGAGGCAACTATTCAGGCAGGTGCACGTCAGGCATTCTTGATTGAAGAGCCTATGGCTGCAGCTATTGGTGCAGACCTGCCAATTGAGGATCCAACAGGCTCCATGGTTGTTGATATCGGTGGCGGTACTACCGAGGTTGCTGTTATCTCCATGGGCGGCATTGTTGTCTCGCAGTCCATCAGAACTGCAGGTGACGAGTTTGATCAGACTATTCTTGAGCACGTTCGTGATGCGTATAACCTCTCTATTGGTGAGCGCACCGCAGAAGATATCAAGATCAAAGTTGGCTCAGCTGCTCCTCTTGCAGAAGAACTTGACGTTGAGGTAAATGGTCGTGACGTTATGAGCGGTCTTCCAAAGACAGTTCGTATTGAATCAGAAGAGATCCGTCGTGCCCTTGATCGTCCTCTTGATGAGGTTACCAAGGCAGTTAAAGATGCTCTTGATGTAACTCCACCAGATCTTGCTTCTGACCTTATGTACTACGGTATTTTGCTCACTGGTGGCGGCGGAATGCTTCGCGGTCTTGACCAGAGACTTCGTGAAGAGACTGGCGTGCCTGTTAACGTAAGCCCAACCGCTCTAGAAAATGTTGTTACCGGTTGTGCAAAGGTTCTTGAGGCTAACGCATTGTCCGGTGGATTTGTTCAGAGTGCAGGCCAATAAATATGCCATTGTCTAATCAGATTCAGGGCGCTTCATCAGGCCTTGGATCTAACAATAATAAGCATACGGGCGGCCGTAGTTTTATTATTCTTTCGCTGCTTTCAATTGTGTTATTGACGGTTAGCGCTCGTATGGGTGCAGGGGGACCGCTCGAGATGGTTCGAGGCGGCTTCTCTACTATTACCATGCCTTTTAGAATGGCAGGTTCTGCTATTGCTATGCCTTTCCAGGGCATTGGTAACATTTTTAGCAACTTAACGGCAGACCAGCAAACACTTTCTGACCTTAAGGCAGAAAACGAGCAACTGCGTTCAAGAAACGCAGAGCTCGAAGAGACAAACCAGTCTACGCAGCGCCTGCAGGGTCTTCTCGACCTCAAAAATACTTATAACCTGCAGTCTACGGGTGCTCGTGTCATCTCTGGCTCTACTGACTCGTTCAATAACACCATTGTGATTGACAAGGGAACTTCTTCCGGACTGGCTGTTGGTATGCCTGTTGTTGATAGCGGCGGCGTCATTGGCCAGATCATTGAGTGCGGTCCTACAACTTCTACCGTTCGTCTGATTACTGACGAGAAGAGCGGTGTGGCTGCTATGGTTCAAAGCAGCCGAGCTCAGGGCATGCTTATGGGTTCCGCTTCAAGGCAGATTACCCTTAACCTGATTAACACCAACCAGAAGGTTGCTGTAGGCGATACGGTAGTTACCAGTGGCCTTGGCGGTGTATTCCCTAAAGGACTTCCTCTGGGTAAGGTTACCAGCGTTGAAGCAGCGCCTGGATCGCTTTATTACACCATTGTTATTGAGCCGTTTGGAAATGTCAGTACTAACGAAGAAGTAATGGTTATCACGTCTCTTTCTGAGGAGCAAAAAGCTACCGCAGATGATATTGCAGAGGCAGATAAGCAAAACACTCCAACAGCAACTAATTCTGACAGTAAGGATAAAGACTCCAAGGATGGATCTTCGGGTTCTTCATCAAGCAACTCGTCTGGCAGCGGCTCTACTAACAACACAACAAATTCCCAGCAGAATGCAACGGTTGCCGCTCCAACGGGTAATACACAACATAACAGCGGAAGAACAGATTAAAGGGGATGTATGCAGGTTTCTGATAGAAATAAAAACACACGCAGCATCACCGTTCTTGCTGTTGTTTGCTTCATTTTGCAGATTATGCTTACCCCACAGGTTTCTTTTGGTGGGGGAGTCATCAATTTTGCATTGATTTTCTCGGCAGCTATTGCCCTGAGATATGGTGGCAAAACTGGCGTAATAAGCGGCTTTATTGCAGGTCTAATCTATGATCTGACTTCTGCCAACCCCATTGGTCTCATGGCACTCTTGCTTGTGGTGAGTTCTTATTTCATGGGCCAAGAGGTAAGAGACAGAATCTCTGGCAATTTTGGTACCTCTATGGGCTTTGTTGCCCTTCAAACTTTTGGTGTCACCTTTATGTATCAGCTCATTAATTCTTTGATTGGCTCTGGTGGCAACTTCTTTGAGGGGCTGCTGTTTAAGTCTTTCCCCACCATGTTGTTTACCATTTTGGCAGCGCTGCCTGTTTTCTATGTACTTTCTCATTCCCAAAGGTCTCATTCATCTTTGGGTGGAACTTCGCTCTACCGCGGATCTCATCGAGCTCCACAGCGCCTTAAATAAGGGGTTAGTATGAATTTCACCCTTGTTATCCTTGCTTGTTGCGCTGTTGCAGCAATTGGTTTGATTATTGTTTACCTCACCTTTGGTAGAAAAGACTCTCCGTTTACCTTTGATATTGGCGGCGGCGCTCCTAAGGCTTCTGGCGGTTCTGATGGCTCTGCCGAGAAAACCCTCTCGTCCAGACTTATCGGTTTTGCAATTGCCGTCGGTGGTATGTTTGCCGTGCTTATTGGTCGTCTTTGGACCATGCAGCTCTTATCGTCAGCTGACTATACTGAGCAAGCAGAGCGCAATCGCACGCGCACGGTTACCACCGCAGCGCCTCGTGGCCGTATTCTGGACAGAAATGGCGTGGAGATTGTTACCAACAGGCCAAGTCCAACGGTAGTGGCTCGAGCAGACGTTGCGGAAGACTACATTAAACTGCAGATTCTTGCTAACCTTTTGGGCATGCCTATGCTGGCAGTGCGCAGAAAAATCATGGATACCTCTGATGGCGCCCAAGCGCTTCGCACGGTTTCTGTAGATGTTTCTAGGCGTGTAGTTGCCTACATTTACGCTCATGGTGCTTTGCTCGATGGCGTTTCAATTGAGGAGCGCACCCAGCGCGCCTATCCAAACGGTTCTCTTGCAGCTCATGTTGTTGGCTACACCGGAACTGTTACACAAGAGCAGCTTGAGAGCAGTAAAACTGCGGATGGCGGCTTTGTGTATGCCCACGGCGATATCGTGGGACAAACGGGCGTTGAGTATCAGTACGAGTCCGCTCTTCAGGGTGTTCGTGGTGAGCAAACGGTGTATGTTGATGCTGCTGGTAATGTTTTATCTCACTCAACATCTATTGCTCCTCAGAGCGGCTCAGACGTTGTTTTAACTATTGATGCAAATATTCAAAAAGCTGCAGAAGCATCGCTTGTCAGTGTTATCAACACGGTTAGGTCCCAAGATTTCCAGGGCCGTAGTGCAAGCGTGGTGGCGCTAGATTGTACTAACGGCGAAGTCATTGCTATGGCAAGTTATCCAACGTATTCTCCTTCAATGTTTGTTGGCGGTATTGCCAGCTCTGACTGGGACACGCTTTCTTCTGAAGAGGCAAACTATCCGCTGATGAACCGTGCTATTGCCGGCCAGTATCCAACTGGTTCTACCATCAAGGCGCTTACTACCTTTGCTGGACTCAAATACGGCATTTGTGATGGAAACTCCAGTTGGTATTGCACAGGTTTTTGGACAGGATTTGGCGAACAGTACGGTATGCACTGCTGGCTACTTTCTGGACACGGCACCGTTAATCTCATTACCGGTATCACTAACTCATGCGATATTGTTTTTTATGAGATTGGCAAAGGCTTTTTCTACAACAACGATCATCCCGAGGGCATGCAGGAGACATTCCGTGCCTTTGGACTTGGAGCTCTTTCTGGTATTGACCTTCCAGAAGAGGCGTCTGGTCGTGTTCCAGATGCTGAGTGGAAATGGAATTACTTTACCAGCTCGCCTGATGATGCTCGTAAGTGGCAGGGTGGTGACAACTGTAACCTTGCTATTGGCCAGGGCGACCTGTTGGTAACCTGTCTTCAGATGGCAAATGCGTACTGTGGCATTGCAAACAGAGGTCCAATTTATAAGCCACATGTTCTGAAGAGTATTAACGCCAGAAACGGTAATGGCTCTGTTATTGAGTACAAAAACGAGGTCATTCTGTCGCCAGAAGAAAAAGATGAACACCGAGACATTGTTGCTCGAGGTCTTTATGGCGTTGTCTATGAAGAGTCCGCTTCTCAGACTGTACACTGGACCAATCTTGATGTCACGGTTAATGGTAAGACAGGTACCGCTGAGCAGCAGTCTGTTGGAGAGCCTGTTGGTTGGTTTGTAGGCTATGCACCTGCTGATAAGCCTCAGTACGTTGTCGCCGCAAACCTTGACTGTGCACCTTCTGGCGCAGGTTCTGGTATGTATATTGTTCGAGACGTCTTTGGCGCAATTTATAATCAGCCAGACAACGTAGGTAGATAAGGAGGCGAGAAACCCATGGCACTTGATTCATCTGCAGTTACAAAACAGAGAATGAATTCTCCCTTTAGAAGGCGTGGAGGTATTCCTTCAGGCGGTCTTGCTAAGAAAGAGAGACTTACTGGCAAGAATATTCTGAACAATCTTTATCTAGCGCAGCTTGTTCCCGCGGCTCTTCTCGTCCTCATTGGTATTGTGGTTATTTGGACCGCATCAATGAACATTGCCGAAGCTAGTTTTCCTAGGCATCTTCTTGGTATTGGCCTGGGCCTTGTTTTTGCCACGCTTATGTGGCGCTATGACTACAGAGCACTAGCAAATATGACAAACGTGCTGCTTGTTGGCGTTGTCGTATTGATGATTTTGCCTAAGGTTCCAGGCTTTGGTGTCTCGGTCAAGGGTATGACCGGTTGGGTTAATATCCCGCTTGTTGGCTTTAGATTTCAGCCGTCTGAGCTAGGAAAGATTGTCACAATCTTCCTTATGGCTTCAGTGTGTGCTCAGTATAACGGCAAGGTAGAAACGCTGAGAGATTACGTAAAGCTTTGTGGAACGCTTATGGTTCCCTTTGGCTCCATTATGCTTTTGCCTGACCTGGGAACTGGTCTGATTATTTTAGTTATTGGAGCTACTATCATCATTTGCTCTGGCGCAAAACGTTCTTGGATTCTTGTGACCGTTCTGCTGCTCGTTGTCGTTGTAGCTCTTGTTGTTGTGACCTCTATGATTCCTGGTATTCCTCACATCCTTAAGGAGTACCAGATGAAGCGTCTTACTGTCTTTTTGGATCCATCCGTTGATCCGTCAGGAGATGGCTATAACCTGCAACAGGCAAAGATTGCCGTAGGTTCTGGTGGCTTTATTGGAAAAGGACCAGGTAACGCTACGCAGGCAAGTGGACGATTCTTACCAGAGGCACACACAGACTTTGTTTTTGCACTCTTCTCGGAAGAGTTTGGCTTCCTTGGTGCATTCGTTATGCTTTCACTTTTTGCATGGATGATTTTTGCAACCATTCTGTTTGCCATGAAGACCGAGAATACCTTCTCTAAGCTGGTACTTGTTGGTTGTGTTGCCATGTGGTCGTTCCAGGTTTTACAGAATGTTGGCATGTGCATTGGTATCATGCCTATTACTGGTATTCCATTGCCTTTTATCAGCTTTGGATCAACATCGATGATTGCCCAGCTTGTCTCTGTAGGAGTTGTTCAGTCAGTTTACAGACATAGAACTAAGGCGGCATAAGCTATGGCAAAAAGAAACAGCTTAGGCAAGCTTGCAACTTCTGTACTGCAGGAATTCCGCGGCTCACTTTCATCTCTTGAGCCAACTTACACGCATATCTACGTTGATTCCCTTGCTTCTGAAGAGGTTATCCTGGCTGTACATTCGTATTTTATGCCAGAGAGAACAGATGCTACGGTGCGCGTTTCTAAACTTGCCGATGGCGTCTCGTTTACTTCTGGAGGCACTGGTCGTGCGGGAAAGAACGCCGCTATTCCTGATATTGCGGTGATTATTCCTACACCAACATCACAGTATGAGGATGCTCTTACTATGTTAGTAAGTCATTCAATTCCATGTGCCGTGGTTGTTGAGTCTGCAGTTGAAGCTCCAAAGATTGCTGACACGCTCTACAACACAGGGCTTATTAGTATCATTGCAGGTACTACTGAAGAAGTGCTCTTTGATCGACTCTCTTCATGGATTGCAACTGCAACAGAAAAATCAGTTTCTTTTGCGGCAGCATATCCTCTTTGCAGAACTCAAGTAGTTAAGCAGATAACTGTTGCTTGTGCTAAAGAAAATGCAGCTATTGGCGCTGTGGCCTTTGTTCCTGGCTCTGATATGCCACTGATGACTGCACGTCAGATTAGACTTGCGCTTGATATTACCGCTGCTTATAACATCAATATGAGTGTTGAAACCATCGCCGAACTTCTCGGCGTTGTGGGTGCGGGCTTTGGATACCGTACGGTTGCCCGTACGGTCGCAGGCACTGTTCCAGGATTTGGCTGGGCGCTTAAGGCTGGCATGGGATACGCAGGAACTCATACGACCGCTCGCGTCATTCACGCCTACGCTCGTAAAATTGCACAGAAGCGCGATGGGGTAGCAGCTGATTCTACAAGCAAGACCAGCACTTCGAGTGCTTCCACAGACGCAGCTGCAACAGTAGATACAAATTCACAATCAAATACCGTAGAGATACCAACCACACAGTCCCTCGCTAAAAGATAGAAAGTAGACTATCGTGCGTGTTAAACGAGAAAATCTCTTCCATCTCATTGAGCCCATGCTTCCACATGTCGAGAAACCCTCAAGATATTTGAATCACGAATGGGGAGCGGTAGAGGAGCAAGAAGGCCCTTTTCACGTTTGTATGGTTTACGCCGACGTGTACGAGGT
>CAKARX010000040.1:0-11259 GCA_916720745.1 uncultured Atopobium sp. | reverse complement strand
ACGAAGTACTAGAGAAAATTGTTGAACTGTGTATTGAAAGCGACTAGACGGTCGCTTTTTTAATGCATCGACCAAGCTTTGATGTCGCTAAAAGCTAAGGAGAAAAGGCACGCCGACGCGCCTTGGAGCGCCGGGGATTAGGAGAAAAACAATGGGTGCAGAAACTAACGCAGCAACAACCACAGAGACCGCAGAGGAGACTAAGCAAGCTCAGGCTCCTGTAGTGGATGGCGAGGGCGCTAACAAGGACGCGGCCACCACACAGACAGAGCCAAAGCAGGACAACAAGCAGCAGCCAAAGTACACGGATGCTGATGTTGACGAGATTGTCTCCAAGCGTCTCGCGAAGTGGGAAAAGCAGCAAGCCGCAAAGGTCGAAGAAGCTGCAAAGCTGGCCGAGATGAACGCTCAGCAAAAAGCAGAGTACGAACGTGACAAGGTCCAAAAGGAGCTTGACGAGTACAAGCGTCGCGACACAGTAAATGCGATGGTGGCTGAGTCTCGTCGTCAACTCTCTGAGCAAGGTATCACGGTCAGCGATGACATTCTCGCGCGTTTAGTGGGTGAGACTGCAGAGGAAACAAAGGCGTCCGTTGACGCTTTCTCAGCGGCTTTCACGGCGGCCGTAGAAGATGCCGTGAAGAAACAGCTCGCGGGCAAAGCTCCTGCGGCGGGTGTGGCCACTAAGACGATGACCAAAGAAGAGATCTTGGCCATCAAGGACCCAATTGCTCGCCAGGCAGCCATCCGCGACAACATCGGATTATTTGTTTAACACTAAGAAAGGTGGCACATTATGCCAGCAGAAACAGGACTTACCGTAAAGACCGACATCGCTCCTGAGATTTCTATTGATTACGTCAACCGATTCTCCCAGGGCATCCAGGAGCTTCAGAAGGCTCTCGGTATTACCAACCTTATCCCAGTACCACAGGGCGGCACCATCAAGACCTACAAGTTCGTGAAGGACGTCAAGAGTGGCGTCGTTGCCGAGGGTGACACCATTCCAGCATCTAACATCAAGCGCCAGCTTGACCAGACCATCGAGCTTCCTCTCAACAAGTATCGCCGCGTAACCTCTGCCGAGGCTATCCAGCTTCGTGGACGCGACCGCGCAATCAACGAAGCCGACGCTCAGCTTATCGGCACCATCCAGAACGGCATCCGTAGCGATCTGATTGCAAGCGTCTCCACCACCACTGCTGCAGCAAAGAATGGCAAGACCCTTCAGGCTGCTATGGCCAACCTCTGGGCAACTCTGACCGCTAAGTTCGAGGGCTATGACGGATTCGACACCGACGCAGCTAATCCATTCGTCTTCTTCGTTAACCCTCTCGACGTTGCTGACTACCTCGGAACTGCAACCGTAACCACCCAGAACGCTGCAGGTATTACCTACCTCAAGGACTTCCTTGGCTTGGGTACTGCAATCACTTCTTCCAAGGTTAAGGCAGGCACCCTCTACGGCACTGCAGCCATGAACCTCAACCTGGCATATATCCCAGCAAACGGTTCCGACCTTGCTTCCACCTTCGGCCTGACCTCCGACGCTACTGGCTTCGTTGGTATCACCCACAGCACCGACACCAAGACCGCAACCTGCGACACCTTGGTTATGTCTGGCGTTAAGGTCTTCCCAGAGATTACCGACGGCGTTATCAAGGCAGAGATTAAGGCAACCGCCTAATTCACGAGTAAGGAGGTGAGCGTATGAGCGTATTAGAGCGCGTCAAGACACGACTCGAAGCGGTCGAAGATAAACCGAGCGATAAGTGGCTCGAAGAGGTCACGCATACGCTCACGGACCGCATCTGTTTGCGCGTTGGTGTATCCACGCTACCCACCACAGCCGAGTCCCTTGTGGTCGATGCAACCATCAAAGCGGTGAATCGCAGATTCGATGAAGGCATCACGCAGGAAGCGGAGGGACAGGGCGGAACCTTGTCCCTTCAGTTTGTGGATGACCTTCTCGCGGAGTATGCCGCGGAGCTTTCTGCCTTGGCGGAGATTGCTAGAGCGGACAATACCTCCGCTCTGCAGTTCCCAAAGGTGAGGTTTGTATGAAGTGGCGGATGTGCGAGTTGATTGAGCTCGCGGACACCGACGCGCGCGACAAACTAGGCAATCGCGTGCTCTCGCGCCGGGTGCTTACAACCACCCGGGCGAGGGTATGCCCAGCGTCCCTTGTTGAGACGGTAAACGAAGGCAACGACTACGCGGCGTGTGATTTGACGCTTATCACGACAGTTCCCGCCGAGCTTGCTCTTCGCGCGTCTCTTGTTCGCTTTCCCGTGATTGATGCTGGCGACGTCTTCGAGGTCATCCATGTGAGTGACTTCGGACGTCGTCGCGTTTTGTCACTGAAGAAGCTAAAGGGTGATGCGTATGCCTAGTGTTCGCCTGCAGTTTGACGATGGCGGACTTGGCGACGCACTGAAAGAGCTTGCAAACATTAAGCCTGAGATTGTTATGAAGCGCACCGTGAATGAGATAGCCGAAGACCTACGCGCAACCACACCAAGAGACACAGGCGAATTGATTGGATCTATTCGCCAAAGTGTCAAAGGTGGCGAAGGAGAGATTGGCTATACGGGCGAATACGCGCCGCATGTTGAGTATGGCCATCGTCAAAACGTCGGCCAGTACGTTCCGAGGATTGGGAAGCGCCTAAAGGCTCCATTCGTGGAAGGCCAGCACTTCTTTGCTACGGAAATCAAGGCGGCGCGCGCTGTTCTGAAGAAGCGGTGCGGCGAGTATCTAAGGAGTAAAGGCTTATGAGGCAAGCACTAAGGCGACTCCCGCTTGACGACTTTGTCGCGGCGGTTGTGGCACGTGTCAAAGAAGGCACGGGCGTTAAATGTGTGACCGACGCGAATAAAGAACCCTCTCCTCTTTATTCCGTCGGCGCACTCTCAGTTCGTCCAGACAAAACTAAAACAATGTGGCTGGATGTCTACACCATCGAGCTTCACGCAATCTCCAAGCCGTCTAAGACGCGCGAGGAAATATTCAAGATGGTGACGGCTCTAGAAGAAGCCATGAGCCAGCCAATTAGTTTGAATTGTCCGTTCCAGGTCATCCGTCAAACAGATAACGGTCTAAACACAATCAAGCGAGACGAGACAGGAGAATGGCACGCGGTTGTGCCGTTCGAGGTAGTCGTCTCTTATGGTCTGATTATTAAGTAGAAAGGGGCATTACTATGCCAGATTCAACTGCATTCGATAGTGGTGCATATTGCGACGTCTCCGCTGGTGGCGTGAACGCTGTAAACGGCGCAGAGGTTCTTCTCGGCGTATTCAGCGCCGATGGATCTAAGCTTCTCGCAATCGCTGGCGAGAAGTCTCACAAGGTATCGCTTTCCGCTGACACTACAAGCGTCTCCACAAAGTCTTCTCGCGGTGCTTGGAAGGTTAACCGCGCATCTACCCGTTCCTTCGAGGTTTCCGTTGATACGGTGGCTGTCAAGGACGCTGAGAGCGATAAACTGTTCCGCCAGGCACTCGCCGACGGCACTATTCTGTGCGTCAAGGAATTCCTGGACAATACAGACTTCACGCCAATCGGTGGCGGCGCTGTCATCGTTACTAAGTACGAGGCTGACTCGCCAACCGATGACGTACGTACCGCGTCTGTATCTCTCACAGGTACAGGCAAGTGGACGTGGTTTGATATTGACGCAGCCGCTAAGGCTAAGGCAATTACCAAGCCAACAGGGCGATAAACGTCCACTAACACAATTCACGGGGTAGCTTCGGCTGCCCCTTTTTTATTAGTTAAGGAGTAAGAAATGGCAGATTTTACCTTCGAGGTTGACGGTACTACATACGAGCTTCTCTACGCGGAGAAGCGTGTTGAGATGGCCGAGAGTGCGATTGGTAACAAGAGCATCATCTCCGTGTTCACCGCTCAGCCAACCCTGCGCGAGACTAAGACCCTCTTCGCATATGGCATTCGCGAGAGTGGCCAGAGTGCATGGGTTAACCCAACACAGGCCATTGAGCTTGCTGGAAAGTACCTGCAGGAGCATGGTTACGCTCAGATGATTGAAGCTGTAAGCGACGCACTCATGAAGGACTGCGGTTTTTTATTCCGATAGATCTGAAGAGCCCGCGCTGGGTTAGACCATCCACAACAACACAACAGACCAACCAACCACAAGAGGCGCCACAGAAGCCTCTGACAGGCTACGAGCGTGACGCAATGTGGGCGTGGGCGGCTGTTCGCTTTGGGTGGACGCCAGACGAATTTAACAGGCTCACAGCGGCTCAGATTGCCCTTCTTCAAGTGGCTGAACATGACCGCGTCGCGTATGACCAGATGCTTCTCAACGAAGCAATAGCCACCGCACTCGCCAACGGCTACAAGAAGAAAAGCGAAGAGCCTGAGCTTCTGTGGGTTGAAGCAAACAAGCCGGACAGAAAGACCATGAGCGCGAAAGAAGCGCGCGACAAAATTGCCGCGCTTGAGAAGGCTCTATCGAATCAACAGAAATAAATATGAGAGGAGGTATATATGGCAAGTGACTATACACTCTCCGCGAAGTTCACCGTCAACGCTGATGGCTTTGTTGATGGCGTAAATAAGGCGCAGTCTTCGCTCAGTCAGATTCAGAACAAGGCGCAGGAAGTATCGCGCTCTATGGATCACAGTATGGGCGACGCATCCGGCAGCGTGCAGTCATCGTTTGCCGAGCTTAGGTCACGCGCTCAGAACATCTTCAGTAATATCGCAAGCAGCGCGAGAAACGGACTGACCAACGCCTGGAACGCAGTACGCACTAACACCCAGCAAATCACAAGCTCGCTTATTGGCGTAGGCCAGGCGGGAATTGCTGCGGTTGCTGGTATGGCCATCCAGGGCGGTATCGACCGTGCTCTGAACATCGACAACGCACGAAAGAAGCTCGCCGGCTTTGGCCATGATGCACAGGATATTGCATCCATCATGGACTCGGCCACTCAGTCAGTACGTGGCACAGCGTTTGGCCTGGGTGACGCAGCAACGGCCGCGGCAACGCTTTCTGCAGCTGGCATTAAGTCCGGCGAAGAGATGACTAACACGCTGAAGTCCGTCGCGAATGTTGCGGCGGCATCTGGTCGAGCGTTCAACGACATCGGCGTCATCTTCAGCTCCGTCGCATCGCGCGGCAAGCTGATGGGCGACGATATGCTGCAGCTTTCAAGCTCCGGCGTGCCGGTACTTCAGCTCCTTGGAACATACCTTGGCAAGACGTCCAAGGAAGTCTCCGACATGGTCTCCAAGGGTCAGATTGACTTCCATACATTCTCAGAAGCCATGCGCATCGGTCTAGGTGAAGCGGCTCTGTCATCTGGTAACACGCTGGCTGGCTCATTCGCTAACGTTCGCGCCGCTCTGTCGCGTCTGACCGCTCCAATCTTCACACAAGCCATTCAAGTATTGGTTGATGCGTTCAAGCAAGCGGCACCGGCTATCGACGCCATGGGCAAGCAACTAGGAAACATTCCGACGTTTGTGGCACCTATCGCCGCGGCGTTTAGTGCTATGGCTCTCAGTGGCCTTGCTCCGGTTATTGCCAATATCCCAGTGCTTGGTGGCATGCTTGGCCCTTTGTCCGGTTTGCTTAGCGCGTTGGGTGGCCCCGTTGGAATCGCCATCGCCGCGTTTGCTGGACTGGTTGCGGTGTCTCCACCACTACAAGAAGCGCTCGGCAATCTTATGGGCGCGCTTGGTGAGCTTGGCAACGCTCTAGGTCCAATCTTCGGCGCTGCAATAGATGCCATCGTTCCGGTACTGAACTCAATCGTTGAGGTGCTCGGCGGAGCGTTTGCGGTTGTCGTCAATGGCGCAGCGGATTTAATCAAGATGCTCGCAGATGCAATCACGGAGCTATCTACTGGCGGAGGATTTGACGCGTGGCTTCAGTCCATGCAGCCGGTGGCCGACTTCGTTATGAGCATTTTGCAGCCTGCACTTGACGGACTAAGCACAGGCGCAGGTCTTATCGTTGAAGCGTTTAGCGGGTTCGGTGAAGCTGTCGGCGGAGCGTTTGAGACTCTATCGCCATACATTGAAACAGCACGAGACGCCATTTCTCAGTTCGCTGCAGCGGCTCAGCCACTTGTTGACACAGTCCTGCAGAACTTGGGCGTAGCGCTTACCACAGTGGCCACAATCGTGTCCGTGGTATTTGGTGCGGCGTTTGAGGTTGTCGGCGGTATCGTCATGACGGTCATGGGAACAATCTCCGGAATCATTCAGACAACGGTCGGCGTGATTCAGACGGTCATCGGCGTGTTTGTTGGCATCTTCACAGGCAACTGGCAGATGGCCGCCAATGGTGCGCAGTCAGTGTTCCAGGGCATGAGTACAACCGTCACGAGTATCGTGAACGGTCTCTCGTCTGCTCTGTCCGGCATTATTAACGGTATCTCTGGAACGTTCCAGGCAGTGTTTAACGGTATCTCGACCACAGTGGGCAACATCTTCCACGGTATCTCGAGCACAATCGGCAACGTCATGGGCGACGCTAAGAACACCGTATCCGGAGCCCTGGACGCTATCAGTGGATTCTTCCGTGGTCTTCATCTTGAGTTCCCAAAGATTAAGCTTCCGCACTTCAGCATTTCCGGCACATTCTCGCTCGCGCCACCATCAGTCCCAAGCCTGGGCATTGAGTGGTACGCCGACGGCGGTGTTCTGATGAACCCGACTATATTCGGCATGAATGGAAACAAAGCCATGATTGGCGGAGAAGCAGGACCTGAAGCGGTCGCACCAATTAACACGCTCACAGGCTACATAAGCGACGCGGTGAATAACTCTAAGAATGACGACGAGTTGATTAGCGAGATTGCTGGGCTGCGTGAAGATGTGCGCAACATGCGCGTTGTGATGGATGGCCAGACGGTCGGTTCGATCGTCTCGCCGTATGTGGACTCGAACCTCGGAGAATATAAGGTGGTGGCAAACAGATGACGGAACTAACAGACACGTATGAAGTTGTGGTTGATGGAGTGCCGCTCTGCGCCACCTATCGCATGGCGGTCACGAACTACACAGACAAGCCGCCAGCCACCAGAACGTCTACGGTGTCTATTCCTGGACGTGATGGCGTGCTGGACTTGTCTGAGTGGCTGACCGGTGCGCCGGTATTCGACAAGCGAACAATCACCATCACGCTCTCGCCGCTTAACACACATGACTGGGCAAGCGTTGAGACGACGCTGACCGCTCTGCGCAACATGCTCCACGGTAGGCGCCTAGAGTTCACGTTGTCCTGGGACGAGGGTTATACGTACACAGGACGCTTCGAGGTCACCTCTCAGACGCTCTACGATGAGACGGCGGCCATCAAGCTAACAATCACTGCAGATCCATACAAGTCGCGCGGCATCATGCACTACGAGCTTAACGGTGAACTTGGTAAGACTTACATCATCGACGGCCCCGCTCATGCGGTAGTTCCGACCATCACATGTCAGACGCGCGCCCTGGTCAACATTAACGGGCGAACCGTTGACCTTCAGCCGGGTGTGTGGATAAACCGCGACCTAGAGCTGCACAACGGAAAGAACCGCGTAACCGTGAACACTACTCCAGACTACGGAACGGCCATCTGGCGCGATTACGCGGGGCTTACGTGGGAGCAACTTGACGGCACAAGCCTGGCGTACGTTGGTCGCGCTGGAAAAAACAGGCTCAAGGGTCTGAAGTGGTCCAGTCTCGCCGGCAAGAAGTGGCAGGACATGCGCGGAACATGGCGCGAGCATGCGTACGTCGATGACGCGGAGACGCACAACAACACAACAGTTATGCTCGACTTCGATTGGAAGGATATTTAATGAGCACAAAGACTCCAAGGCTGGGTCTCACGAAGCCTGACGTCACGGACGAGACTGTTCAGACTATCAAGGACTTGGCCAAGAACTTCGACCTCCTGGACGCAATGTTTCCAGTGGGCGCAATCTACCAAAGCACTAAACCGACTGACCCATCAACTTTCCTTGGCGGCACATGGCAGGCGCTCAATGGCGTGTTTCTTCTGGCACAGTCGCAGAAGTTCCCCGCTGGCTCAACGGGCGGCGAGGATACTCACACGCTGACCATCAACGAGATGCCAAGCCACAGCCACGATACTAGCATGCACTACGGCACGGATAATGGTGGCGGCAATCAGTGGACTGCACGTTCGGCGGACACTTACACCAATTACCGCTTCCAGGTTGATGCGGTCGGCGGTGGCCAGCCACATAACAACATGCCACCATATCGCGCTGTCTATATGTGGGAGAGGGTGGCATAAATGTATGTGCTGACTTATGCGGGAAACGTCATTCATGATCCGCGTGAGGAAGGCGTGCAGATTTCAGCCGGTAAGCTTGTAGAAGAGTCGGGGCAGTCTCCGACTCTTTCTTTTACCGTGCAGCCAACACACCCACTCTGGCGCGCGTTTAATCGTGAATCGGTCATGAACACCGAGCGCGAGATTGAGCTCACGGAGCACGAGACACAGAAGATTCTCTTCCGTGGTCGTATTCGCAAAGTGTCGATGTCCATGAATGGATCCATAGACGTCACCTGCGAGGGCGCTATGGCGTACCTCAACGACACCACAGTCCGTCCATATAAGACATACGACACCGACGAGATTGACTGTGAGATTAACGCCCCCGCTAAAGCTGGCGAGCTGTTCGAGTGGTTCATTGAGCAGCATAATGCGCGCGTGTCTAACCGATGCGAGAAGTTCAAAGTAGGCATTAACGCCGGTATTAACTTCGGCGCACTCCAGCGTGGTACAGGAACACGTCCGACCACACTGAAGGAAATGCGCGAGAAGCTCACGAAGCTCTGCGGCGGTTATTTCCGTGTTCGTTATGTGGGCGAGGATAACTGCCTCGATTGGTTGACTGCAGACGGTTCAAGCGAAGCTGCGCAGTCTGTAGAGCTTGGCCAAAACCTTCTAGATCTAAACACCGGCGCGGATGGTAAGGACATCTACACGGCCATCGTGCCTGTGGGAAAGACTGGTGAAGGAGAAGACGAGAAAGACGTAACCATCGACGATGAACACGCATACGTTGGCGGTGGCTATGACATTGTTGGCGACGCGGTTGTTGATACTGCAATGGCTGAACGTTACGGCGTTATAGAAAAGTTGATGGAGTATGACCATCTGAGCCAACCACAGGCACTCGCAGACAAAGCAGTGACTGACCTTGCCGCGGGTAAACTTTCCGATTCCATCACGGTAAGCGCCACGGACTTGCACTATGCAGACGCGACCGTTCAACAGATTGATTACTTGCAGCGCGTCCAGGTCACAAGCGAGCCGCACGGCATTGACCGCATGATGCTCTGTGTTGGTCGAACGATTAATCTCGTTGATCCAAAGGCCACGCGATACAGCTTCGGCGCAATCGAAGGCACGCTGACCAAGAGCGGAACAACGTCCCAGGAACGCACGCAGGAAGCCACTGAGAAGCGTCTGACCGCCCTCGCATCGACCACACGTAAAACGGTAGAAGACACCCACAAGACTACGGTCAAGGTTCAAGCAGTCGAGGAAAAGGCGGCGGCGGTTGAGAAGAAGGCTGACGCAGCAACAGAGAAGATTGCTGACGTAGCAACCACCGCAACAGCAGCGGCGGAGAAGGTCGAGACTGTTGCAGCTAAAGCTGAGAAGGCAGCGGAGGAAGTGAGCCATGTAGCCACAGACGCAAAGAACGCTAAGGACGCAGCAAAGGAGGCGAAGACCATGGCCACAAAGGCGCAGAGCGACGCGAGCGAAGCCAAGAGCACGATTACGAACTTAACCAACACATTCTCGCACGATGCAGATGGCGCGCATGTGGGTGATAAGGCGGGCATGCACACTACGATTGACGCTCAGGGCATGAAGCTCAAAGACGGGACATCTGAGTTTGCTTCTTTTACCAAAAATTCAGTTAAGTTGTCTAGTGGTGACTTGTTAATTAATTCTGGATTTATTAGTGACTTCGGGTTTAATTCAACGGCAATTAGTTCTAATGTCATTGACTTAGAATCTAAGAAGATGCTGTTCTCCTATGCTCCTAGGCATTTCTTTAGGACCATTGAGAGTAGGGATGGTAGGTTCGTAAGTACCGACATCGAGATTACTCCAGACAAGATCGCCATCGGTTCTCCAACTAGGTCAAATTCAATTTATAGTGACAATTTGGCAAAACTCATTGAGTTCACTCCTTGGAGAACCCTGCAAGATGATGGCGTGTGCCGTGTCCGCTATTGTGTGCGCGGCGGCATGATGTATCTAGATTGTTACCTTGCGGCTGGTCACGCAACGTATACAACTACACCGCAGATACCTAATAACTTGCTACCTGCAATCGAAGGCTACTACCCTCTAGGCACTCAGACGGGTAACAACACTGCCAAAATTTGGATTGGCGCAGCGGGTGGCGGTGACGGTCATATTTACGTTTACAACTGGTCGAGCGGTTATGCGACGGGCATTATTCCTATTCTGCCCAAGAGTCTCGAGTAGGAGGTGGAAGGATGAACCCACTAACATTCGAGCAGATTGTCGCAGCTGTTTCATTCCTTGGAATGGTGCTCACGCTCATCAATGGTGCCAAGGCCATGAACCGTGCAAGCCAGGAAGATGCGATGCGACTGGTGCGCATCGAAGAAGGCGTGAAGCAACTCAAGAGTGACTTGGATGACACGCAGAAAGCCTTCACGGCGTATATGGCGCGCACCGATGAGACGATCACTAATATCCGCGATGTGCTCTCTGTCCACGATACGCGTCTCGCTGTGGTTGAGGATGTGACCCGCAATCAGGCGGGACGGCTGGAACGCCTAGAACAGGCGCGTACACACTAATTCTGATTTAAGGAGAATCAACATGATTAACTGGAAAGTAAGACTTCACAACCCCGCGTGGTGGCTCGGTATGGCTGGAATCGTCATGAGTCCAATCCTGGCATACTTAGGACTGGCATACTCTGACTTGACGACCTGGGGCAGCCTTGCCGATGTATTCGTGAAGTTTATTAGCAACCCATATCTGATTGGCACTGTAGTTGTGGCGGTCTTGGGTGCGATTGGCGTTACGGTTGACCCAACAACCAAGGGATTAAGCGATAGTGATCGTGCAATGACATACACCAAGCCAAGCGTGAGCCCTTTAGACGAAGGAGAGCACTAATGGCTGATTTTTCAGGTCAGATTACCGCGGATGTTTGGGCACCTACAACTTCATACGCTTCAGGACGCGGTGGTCATAAGGTTGAG
>CAKARX010000039.1:0-11567 GCA_916720745.1 uncultured Atopobium sp. | reverse complement strand
GGTATTTTCAGCGTAATGTATACGTCTTTTTGACAGATTATCTGTCATAGGTGTGCTTTGAACTGCCTCCCATTTCTCGTATCCAAGAAATGGGAGGCAGTTCACAAGCGAGCGCCTTTCTTGTAAACGTGAACTGAGCTACTTAGGAGAGCGTTTGACAAACTACTTACGCAAGCGGCTTATATGCGTCATCAACATTGATGTGGCAGTACCCTCCAGGATTTTTCTTCAAGTAGTCCTGATGATACTCTTCAGCAAGTACGTAATTATCTAGTGGCTCAACCTCTACGGCAAGCTTCTGACCAAAAAGAGACTCTTGCTCAGTCATAATGCGGTCAATTACAAGCAAGTCTGCGTCGTTTGTGTAGTAGATGCCCGTGCGATATTGCCTACCAACATCGTTGCCCTGCTTGTTTACTGAGAGGGGATCAATAACCCTAAAGTAGTAACGCAGAATGTCATAGAGACTTACAACGGTCTCATCGTAAGTGACATGCACTGTTTCTGCGTGATCAGTTGCCTTCACCTCTTGATAATTCGTATCCAAAGTTTTTCCGTTTGCATAGCCAACAGTAGTTGCGATAACACCCTTAATTCTGGAGAAATACTCTTCAAGACCCCAGAAACATCCACCTGCTAAATAAATTTCTGCCATAAAAGCCTCCTTAGGCTGAATTACTGTTATAAAAGTTTGAAGTGACTTCGCTTTACTTCAAAGACACCTTCTTTACTTAGAGATGATATTACCGCGCTTAAGGCGCTTCTATCTACACCAAGATAATCGGCAAGTTGTTGGCGATTGTAGGGGATATCAAACTCCGACGAACCCGCAGCTTGCGAGCGAGTGTTCAGGTACGCCATCAATTTGCCACGAATACTCTTTGGAGCAGCATCTTGAATACGACGGCTCAACATGATGTTTTTCTGCGCAATAGAAGCCATAAGGTTTCTGGTGATAATATCCACGCCGCCGCAAATGTCACACGTTCTGGTAGTAATCTGTCGCAGGTCAAGCAGCAGAATTGCAGACGTCTCCGTGGCAACCACCGAGGTCAAGAGTGGCACGTTTCCAAGAGCTGCATATGCCTCTCCAAAGGTTTCTCCTGTATGGAAGGCCCCCATCACAGAAATGTTACCTTGAGCATCTGACCCCTCAACATGAATAGCACCGGAGACAACAATGCCAAACTGATGCGCCTTATCGCCAGCGCATAGAATAATCTCTCCAGGCTCATAGGTACGCACCACTGCACGTAGATGCTTCAGCAAAGCTTCAAGCTGCTCAGGCTTCACTCCTTTAAACACCACCGTATTGAGCAAAAACGAAGGCTTAATATCTTGCAAGTTCATATACACTCCGAAAATTTCGTCATGAGAAATCATTTTGTTGTAATTACAACATACACTATTCCACATTCCTGTAATCATAAAACTCAGAAGAGCAAATCTCTTCTCGCTATATAGTTTTATGGAGAGGAAAAATAGTGGATAACAAGATGTTCTGTTTCCAGTGTGAGCAGACAGCCGCTTGTACTGCATGTACCGGCGCTGCTGGCGTTTGTGGCAAGCCTTTTGACGTTGCGTTTGCCCAGGATGAGCTCACCGGTGCTCTGGTTGGCCTGTCTCGCACCGAGCTTGCTGCTGGCAAGCGTTCTAACCGCGCAGATCAGCTGATTGTTGATGGCCTGTTCACCTGCATCACCAACGTCAACTTTGACAAGGGCGCTGTTGACGCAATTACTGCTCAGGTTCGTGACGAGAAGAACCGTCTAGCCGCAGAGGCTGGCGTAGAGCCTGTTGAGGATCTTCCTCTTGGCGGCGTTTGGTCCGACAACGAGGACATTAGGTCCCTCAAGTCCCTCATTCTGTTTGGTATCCGTGGTATGGCTGCTTATGCTTATCACGCTCGCGTTCTTGGCAAGACCGACGACGCAGTTGACGCTTTCTTTGTAAAGGCTCTTGCTGCTCTTGCTACCGAGTCCTCCGTTGACGTTTTGCTGCCTCTTACCCTTGAGGTAGGCGAGGTCAACCTCAAGTGCATGGCTCTTCTCGACAGTGCAAATACCGGCGCTTATGGCACCCCAGTTCCAACTGAGGTTCCTCTGACTATCGAGCCTGGTCCATTCATCGTTGTTTCCGGCCACGACCTTCTTGACCTCAAGATGATCCTTGAGCAGACCGAGGGAACCGGCGTTAACGTTTACACCCACGGCGAAATGCTCCCAGCTCACGGTTACCCAGAGCTCAAGAAGTATCCACAGCTCAAGGGCAACTTTGGTACCGCATGGCAGAACCAGCAGAAGGAGTTCAAGGACATTCCAGCTCCTGTTGTCTTCACCACTAACTGCCTCATGCCACCTCGTCCTAGCTACAAGGACCGCGTCTACACTACCGAGCTTGTTGCGTTCCCAGAGCTCGTCCACATTGATGAGGACGCAAACGGCAAGAAGGACTTTAGTGCTGTTATCAAGCAGGCTCAGGAGCTTGGCGGATACGCTGAGGCTCAGGAGCTCACCGGTATCAACGGTGGCCACAAGGTAACCACCGGCTTTAGCCACGGTGCAGTTCTTGGCATTGCCGATAAGATCATCGATGCTGTTAAGCAGGGCGCTATCAAGCACTTCTTTGTTGTTGGTGGCTGCGACGGCGCTCGTCCTGGTCGTAACTACTACACCGAGTTTGTTGAGCAGACTCCTGCAGACTCTGTTGTCCTCACCGTTGCATGCGGTAAGTTCCGCTTCAACGACCTTGACCTGGGCACTATTGGTGGCATTCCTCGTATTCTTGACGTTGGTCAGTGCAACGACGCTTACGGTGCTGTTCAGATTGCAACTGCTCTTGCAAATGCATTCGACTGCGGCGTTAACGACCTGCCACTGAGCTTTGTTCTGTCTTGGTATGAGCAGAAGGCAGTTTGCGTCCTTCTGACTCTGCTGCACCTTGGCATCAAGAACATCAAGCTTGGACCAACCCTTCCTGCATTTGTCAGCCCTAACGTCCTTAACATTCTTGTTGAGAACTACGGTATTGGCCCAATCGGCGATGCTTCCGAGGATCTTGCTCAGATGCTTGCCTAATTGGCGAGAAACCCCTCTCATCCTTTCCTTAAAACGCCTCCTAGCTCTACGCTGGGAGGCGTTTTTTTGTTGTGAAAAATATTGGAAAGACAAATTAGTATGGCTATTTCTGGAGGGTAATAGCACAATATTTTTATGTTGATTGGGGGAGTATGAATAACTCAAATATTGATTACGATATCTCTGATGAGCAATCTATTATTGAATATGCTTCTAAGCTTGTTGGCCATTCACTTCGTGAAGTTACCGATGTTGAAGTTCTTGCTGACCATAAAAAACGTCGCGGTGCCTTTGGAAATGCAGTTGAAGAACTTTATTTTAAGTATCCAATCAACAGTGATTCAAATCCTGATTTTGCTGAAGTGGGACTTGAATTAAAAACAACTCCCATGAAAGAGAATAAAAAAGGTGATTTGGTAGCTAAAGAACGCCTTGTCATCACTATGATTGACTACAACAAAGTAGTTAATGAGACATTTGAAGATAGTCATTTTCTAGGGAAGTCATCAAATATTTTATTGATGGCCTACAAATATGAAAAAGGCGCCAACCCTATTGATTACAAGGTAATTTTGGCAAACAAATGGAATATTCCTATTGAGGATTATGCTCAAATTAAACAAGACTGGGAAACAGTTGTTACCAAGATTCAGTCTGGTCATGCTGAGGATATTTCTGGCTCAGATACTCTATATCTAGAAGCTTGTACTAAAGCTGCCAATAGCTCAATAAGAACAACACAGCCTTATTCAAATGTCCCAGCTAAGCCGCGTGCCTGGGCTTTTAAAGCATCTTATATGACTACTATAGAAAAACAAATGCTAGGTAACGGTGTATCTCAGATTAAAAGGAACGAATCTGAGCAAAAGCTTTCGCTTATTGATCTTTTGTACAAAAGATTTAAACCATATTTTGGAAAAACTGAAGATCAACTTGCAGCTGAGTTTCATATTAGTAAATCGAAAGACAAATGTGCGCGTATCACTAAACATATTCTAGGTATTGCTGAAGACCAGAAAATTGAAGAGTTTGAAAAGGCCGGTATTAAGCCTAAAACGATGAGACTTAAATCAAATGGAGTACCAAAAGAATCTGTAAGCTTTAAAGTCTTTGATTACTTTAAAGTTGCTGAGGAACCATTTGAAGAATCTGATTTATATCACGACCTTTTATGTAAATATTTATTTGTAATTTATAGGGAAAACTCAGCAGGTGATTTTGTTCTCTCAAATATTTTGCTCTGGCAAATGCCTGACTCTGATTTACTGTATGCGGAACAATGCTACCTTCAGATGCAAAAGAATATTAAAGCTGGACGAGCTGACATAAGTGTCAAGGCGTCTGAAAATAAATGTTGTCATGTAAGACCTCATGCCAGAAACAAGCTTGATACAAAACCTCAACCATATGGAAAACCTGAGGTTAAAAAGTGTTTTTGGTTGAATAGCTCTTATCTTGCAAAAGAAATATCTGAAGGGCTATCCCTTAAAGATTAAGTTGATCTTCTTAGTTATCTGAATTAGACTGACTTTTTGTCTGGTTGATCGGTTAGTATAGTAAACACAAAATTGGTCCACAGCAGCGATAGGAGAAACGTGGCCAAAGCAATTACTGTAGCCGAACTCTTTGCGGGAGTCGGTGGATTTAGACTTGGCTTAGAGGGCTATAAAGACCCTTCTAATAAAGTTAATAACTTGCCAAAAGCAGGAGCTTTTAAAACTATATGGGCAAATCAATGGGAACCGCCTGGATCTCCTACAAGGCAGTTTGCTGCAAATTGTTATAGAGCTCATTTTGGTAATGACTCAGTTGTAAATGAGGACATTAATAAAGTTCTTAATGAGTACGAACAAGGTCTACGCGATATTCCTTCGGTTGATATGGTCGTAGGTGGATTTCCTTGTCAGGATTACTCCGTAGCTAAACCTTTATCTCAGTCAGGAGGTATTGAAGGAAAAAAGGGTGTACTATGGTGGGACATTTACAAATTCCTAAAAATTCAATTAGATAAGTCTCCTGAAAATGCAGAATGGTGCCTTTTAGAGAATGTTGATCGTCTTCTTAAAAGTCCCGCATCTCAGCGTGGTAGAGATTTTGCAATTATTCTTAGCTGTCTTGCTAGCTTGGGATATTGCGTTGAATGGCGTGTGGTTAATAGTGCAGCATACGGCTTTTCACAACGAAGAAAACGCGTATATATTCTCGCACGTAGAAATGCAAACTGGGAGCTTTCAGAACGCTTAACTTCAGGAATTATGTCCCGAGCATTTCCTTTTAATCCTGTGGGCAATATCTCTTATGTTGATATTCCAAAAGATCCGTTTGTTGCTACAAAGGACTTTAATTCTGATAGGACTAAAACATCTCCGTTTTTAGATGCTGGGGTAATGGTAGATAACCGCGTTATTACCTGTAAAGTTGAAGAGGTTTATAAGGGCCAATTTAAAACACTGGGAGATGTTCTTTCCCCAGAGATAGAAGTCCCAGAGAACTACTTTGTCGATAGTTCACAACTTTATCGCTGGGAATATCTCAAAGGAGCAAAACGCGAAGAACGCACCAATAAGCACACAGGTCAATCGTACTTCTATTCAGAAGGCTCCATGGCATTCCCAGACCTTCTCACTAATCCTTCAAGAACAATTCTTACAGGAGAGGGAGGAGCAAGTCCTTCTCGCTTTAAACACATCATTAAAGTAGGAGAGAGGTATCGCAGGCTTGTCCCAGATGAGCTTGACCAGCTACAGGGTTTTCCTAAAGGCTGGACTAATACGGGAATGAGCGACAATAATCGTGCATTCTGTATGGGAAATGCTCTTGTTGTAGGTGTGGTAAATCGCATTGGAAAAGAAATATACAAGGAATTGTAAGGTCAAGGCGTCTATCAAATCCTGATAGACGCCTTTCTTATAACCAAATTGCTTCACGAACTCCAAATATTCGATTTATTAAAGAACGTTCAAGAATGACGCTCTTCTCGATAACAGAATGTGGCATAATGCCACTGTCAAAGTAACAATTAATGTTAGTCATTAGTAGCATTTAACAGAGGGGTTTCTATGGCTAAAGTTGCAGTTATCGGTTGTACTCACGCGGGCGTTTTTGCCACTTCTTCAATCCTGGGTGCACACCCAGATTGGGAGGTTCACGTCTTTGAGCGCAATGACACGGTTTCCTTCCTGTCTTGCGGTATTGCTCTTTGGGTAGGTGACCACGTAAGCGATCCTAACAAGATGTTCTACAGTTCTCCAGAAGCCCTTGCAGAGGCTGGCGCTCACGTTCACATGACCACCAACGTCACTTCTGCAGACGTTAAGACCAAGCACGTCGCGTGGGAAGACCTTAAGACCGGAGAGACTTTTGAGGATGACTTTGACTACCTCGTAGTCACCACCGGTTCTAAGCCAATTGTTCCACCTCTGCCTGGTATTGATGGACCTCGCGTTCTTCAGTGCAAGAATTGGGCTGACGGACGCCGCATTCACGACACTATGGCAGCTTCCAAGTCCGCTATTGTCATCGGTGCTGGCTACATTGGCGCCGAGCTTGCAGAGCAGCTCTCCGAGCGTCAGAAAGACGTCACACTCATCGACATGCTTCCTCGCGTTCTTGCAAAGAACTTTGATAAGGCAATCACCGATCAGGTTGAGGCTGCTTACAAAGAGCACGGCGTCACGCTTGCACTTGGCGAGAAGGTCATGAGCTTTGAGGACAACGGCGATTCCGTCACCGTTGTTACCGATAAGGGCTCCTACACTGCAGATTACGCAATTCTGGGCATTGGCTTCCTACCTCGTACTGACCTCTTTGACGGTCAGCTTGATATGCTTCCTAACGGTGCCATCAAGGTTGATGAGTACATGCGCACCAGCGAGCCTGGCGTCTTTGCAGCTGGTGACTCCGCATCCATCATCTTCAACGTTACTGGTAAAGAGGACTACATTCCTCTGGCAACAAATGCTGTCCGCCAGGGACTGCACGTTGGCCCTAATATGCTTGAGCCAACTGCTGCATACGCTGGTACTCAGGCTTCCAGCGCAGTTCAGCTCTACAACTACTCCATGGCTGCAGCAGGCCTCACTGTTGAGGGCGGTAAGGTTCGTGGCTATGAGTACGATTCTGTCTCCATCACCGAGAACTATCGTCCTGAGTTCATGCTGACCACCGAGCCAGTTACCGCAACACTTGTCTGGGATCCAGAGACTCGCCTTATCAAGGGTGCACAGTTCTTCTCGACACATGACGATGTTGCTCAGGCAGCAAACGTTGTCTCCGTTGCTATTGCTGCTGGTATGACCATTGATAATCTTGCAGCTGTTGACCTTCTCTTCCAGCCAAACTTTACCAACCCAGTCAACTATATTGGCTCTGTTGCTATGGCTGCCTGCGCAAAGGCCAAGTAAACTCCGCACATAACACGCAACAAAAGAGAAGGAAGCTGGTGGAGGTGCCAGCTTCCTTCTTTGCTATCGAGCCCGAGCCTAGCTCGATCAATGTCTGTTTTGGGTGACTGTGCGTCAATCTTGAGACGACACCTTGCTTGAAACGACGGCTATCTTGAGACGACGCCTTGCTTGAAACGATGGCTATCTTGGCTCTCTGCTCACTACGGCAATGTAGTTGAGGTCGTCAGCGTGATCGTTGAAGAACGTAAACATGCTGGTAAACATCTTGGTATTCTCAGGCTTAAGGCCATTTCTAATAACCCTTAGAGCACCATCAGCGCCTTCGTCCGCAATAAGTCCCGCCGGATTCATGAGCGTCATCTTGCCGTTCTTAGTTTCTGGGCAGAAACCCGCCGACTCAAAGAGGTTCTTCCAACCTACAAGAGTCAGAGGCTTTACGTTGACGTTAATGGTTCTTGAGAGCTCATGGACTAGCTCGTCGTCTTCTTTGAGCAGAAGAACGTCATGAGTAAGCAATACGCCACCGGGCTTAAGTACGCGTGCGTACTCTTTTACGGCTGCCTCTTTCTGCTGATCAGAGAGCATAGTGAGCATAGCCTCGTTAATAACAACATCAAAGCTGTTATCAGGGTAGGAGAGGTTTGTAGCGTCTCCTTGTTCCACTGTCACGTACTCCTCGATATTGTTTCTCGCAATATTTTCTTTTGTTTTAGGGAGCACATCTGCATTAAGGTCAATTGCGGTTACATGGCAGTGGAAACGTTTTACCAGCTCAACCGTAGTGGTTCCAATATTGCAAGCCACCTCAAGAATTTGAGTTTCTGGCGTAATCTCTACAGAGTCAAGCAGCCAATTGGTTGCCTCAATACCTCCAGGGCGCAGTCTTGTCTTACCCATACGTAGTAAAAACTCGTGACCAGCTTCCATACTAAGACCCCCTTCATACTATGAAAGAATAAAGTTAGCTTTATCTAACTGATACAAGTTAAGCACATCATTACCTGCGAAAAAAGCCAAATTAATTGCTATTTTTGAAACAATTTAGCAGGTAGATTGCGACAAAAAATAACCTATATGTCCAATCGTTCTTTTTGTGCATTTTCTTTAGCAGTTTATAAGTTTATAGTGGACGCAAGGTAAGGGCGACTTACTAATTTCCGCAGGTAATTGATGCGGAATACTAAGGAGGAAGTTATGTATTACTCTGCTGGAACGTATGAATCGTTCGCTAAGCCAGAAAAGCCCAAAGATGCCGACAAAAAATCAGCCTATATTATTGGAACAGGTCTTGCAGGTCTAGCTGCTGCGTTTTATCTTGTCCGCGATGGTCAGGTAAAGGGTACAAGAATTCACCTGCTCGAGAAGCTTGAGCTTGCGGGCGGAAGCTGCGATGGCCGCAAAGATGTAAGCAAGGGTTTCTACATGCGCGGTGGCCGAGAGATGGACAACCACTTTGAGTGCATGTGGGATATGTTCAGAGACGTTCCATCTATTGAAACACCTGGCGTCTCGGTACTTGATGAGTACTACTGGCTCAACAAGCACGATCCAAACTACTCGCTCTGCAGAGCTTCCGAGAAGTGCGGCAAAGATGCCCACACAGATAAAAAGTTCAAGCTTGATAAAGAGTCTTCACTTGCACTTGCCAAGCTGTTTATGACTCCCGAGAAGGACCTTGAGGGCAAGAAGATTAGTGACGTACTTCCTGATTCTTTCTGGAACACTAACTTCTGGCTTTATTGGCAGACCATGTTTGCGTTCCAAAGGTGGTCCTCTGCTCTTGAGATGAAGCGCTATCTTTGCAGATTCTGTCACCAT
Source organism: uncultured Atopobium sp. (assembly GCA_916720745.1). Taxonomy (GTDB): domain Bacteria; phylum Actinomycetota; class Coriobacteriia; order Coriobacteriales; family Atopobiaceae; genus Lancefieldella. The sequence goes on along the minus strand of CAKARX010000039.1, from coordinate 2,266 downwards.
ATTGACGGTCTTCCTGACTTTACTGCGCTGCGTTTTACCAAGTACAACCAGTATGAGAGCATGATTTTGCCACTGGTTAGGTATCTTGAGAGCCATGGTGTAAGCGTTGACTATGGTATGGACGTCAAGAACGTCATCATCAACGACACCAATGGTAAAAAGGTAGCCACTCAAATTGTTTACGAGAAGAACGGCTCACAGCAAACCATTGACCTTACTGAAGACGATTTGGTCTTTATCACCAACGGCTGCTGCACCGATACCTCTTGCTATGGCGATCAAAATACCGCTCCAGACATTAGCAACGTCAGAAATGGCGTAGGGGAGTCCTGGGATCTGTGGAAGAACATTGCAGCTCAGGCCAAGCATGGTGAGTACGGCAATCCCGATAATTTCTGCAGTGACGTTGAGGCAACTAACTGGATGAGCGCCACCATCCAGACAAAAGACGAAGAGATCATCAAGAAGATTATTGGCGTCTGCAAGAGAGATCCAAGAGAAGGTAAGGTCACAACCGGCGGTATTGTAACTGTCAAGGATAGTACCGATAACTGGTACCTCTCGTGGACCATCAACCGTCAGCCACAGTTCAGAGCACAGGACAAGGACACTGTACTTATCTGGGTCTATGCACTGAGCACCAACAAGCCTGGTAACTTTGTAAAGAAGGCTATGCGTAACTGCACCGGTGAGGAAGTATGCCAGGAGTGGCTCTATCACATTGGTGTTCCAACCAAGAAGATTGAGGACTGGGCCAAGAACCGCTGCAACACCACTACGTGCTTCATGCCTTACATCAACGCATTCTTCCAGCCAAGAAAGGCTGAGGACAGGCCTCTAGTTGTTCCTGAGGGTTCCGTTAACTTTGCCTTTATTGGACAGTTTGCCGAGACTCCTCGTGACACCATCTTTACTACGGAGTACTCAATCCGCACTGGTATGGAGTCTGTCTACACGTTGATGGATGTTGATAGAGGCGTACCAGAGGTTTGGGGTTCTCAGTACGACATCAGAGAGCTTCTGAGAGCAACCTACTACGCTCTAGACAAAAAGACGCTTGATAAGGCCCCACTCTCGTTCAAGGAGAAGATGCTCTTGAAGGTAGCTCTCAAGGCTGTCAAGGGCACTGATATTGAGCTACTGCTCAGGAACAGCGGACTGATCAAGTAGAAGTGCGGAGAAAACCGCAGAGTCAAAACGATTGGCAACACGCGATTAAACACGTGTGAGTAACATAAAAGTGGCTGCATTTGACGTGTCATCTGCAGTCACTTTTTTACGGTTCAGATATAACACTTAGAAATAAGACTATGTGTACTAGGTTGCATGCTCTGTAGACCTGTATCAATTAGCTAAAAATGTATGTGGCACAAACAGCGAGAAAACAAATTATAATTTGTAGCGACAAGAAAAATGTAATGGTTCTACATGCGACTTAAATCAAAATACAACACTATTTTGAGGAGATTATAAGATGAATGACTACTTAAAATTAAATCAAGATAGATGGAATAATGTGAACAATGACTATACTCAGCCAGTGACGCATGAAGAATTAGAAGAAGCTAGAAATAATCCAATTTCTGTAGCATTAACGGTTGGAAAAAAAGTTCCACAAGAATGGTTTGAAAAAGCCAGCGGGAAAAAGCTATTAGGCTTAGCCTGTGGTGGCGGACAGCAGGGTCCCGTTTTTGCTGCAAAAGGTTATGACGTAACCATAATGGATTTTTCTACCTCACAATTACAAAAAGATGAGATGGTTGCTAAAAGAGAAGGTTTAACAATCAACACCGTTCAAGCCGATATGACAAAAATGTTTCCCTTCGAAGATGAAACGTTTGACATTATTTTTAATCCCGTTTCAAACGTATATATTGAAGATTTAGAAAACATGTATAAAGAAGCCGCTCGCGTATTGAAAAAAGGCGGGCTGTTAATGGTCGGCTTCATGAATCCTTGGACGTACATGTATGACGCTGACGTTGTATGGGACCAACCCGATGAGGAATTACTTTTAAAGTTTTCAATACCTTTTAATTCAAGAGAGCTTGAAGAGGAAGGCAAAATCACCATCAATCCAGAATATGGATATGAATTTAGCCATACCTTAGAAAGTCAGATTAGAGGACAACTAAAAAACGGTCTCGCTATGATCGATTTTTATGAATCGTGTGACAAAAGACATCGATTATCACGTTATGGAAATGACTACATCGCTACACTCTGCATTAAACTATAATGTTATGGAACATACTTCAGGAGTATA
>CAKARX010000038.1:0-11733 GCA_916720745.1 uncultured Atopobium sp. | reverse complement strand
AAGCATGCCTCTTGAATCGCAATACCAAATTAATAAAAAGAACACCAAGATAGTGGCTCGTAAAATGACACGCTCTTTTGAAATCGCTCTCATGAGAGCCTCCAGAAAATAAGCTTGAGCTTTTTTATCAGTATAGACCATAAAGGCCGGCACAGAAAATTCTGTACCGGCCATGGGTGCTTTTAGTCCGTATTTAGTAGGCTACGGGTATGTGTGCCTTACTTGCGGTTACGGCCACCAAGGGAGTAGCCAAGGTTCTCCCAGAAATCAATCTGGACATCCTCACCCTCGTCCCAAACCTTGAGCAGGTCCTCTGGAACGTACTGACGACGAACATCAGCCTCGCCGCCGTAGAGGCGGAACCAGTCTGCGCTCATGATGAGGTAGCCGTCCTTACCGGAGTCTTTGCCCCAGCTGTTCTCAATGCGCCACTGCTTAGCCTTGCCGTCCTTATCAAGCTCAACGCCCTGGAAGGTCATTGCGTGGGTAAGGGAAGTCTCATAGTTCTCAATCATTGAGGCGCGATCCATGTCAAAATCAACGCCAAAGAGGCCGTTGTAATCCATGGTGTCGGTTGAGAGGACATAGTTGAAGTCCTCATTGTGGCGAGGGAACTCCTGCATAACGTCGCAGGCCATGCAGACAGGGTTGCCGTCCTTCAAAGAAGCAATGGTAGCTGCCTCAAGAACCTCTGGCTCAACGTTTAAGAAGCGAGTCTTAATGCCACCTAAAACGGTATCGATGAAGGTTGGGTGATACACCTTGCCGTAAGGATATTTCTTGCTTGGAACAGAAATGAGCTGGACAAAGCCACGAGGATCAACGCCACAATAGCGCTCAGCAAACTCAAGAGGAGTAATGCCAAAGTCGCGAAGAATCTGAGTGCCCTTCTCGTCCTTCTCGCCGTCCTTGTTGTCAGAAGCCTTACTTGGCTCAACAGGGGAGAGCTTTGCCTTATCTACCTGTGCGTTTTTGCCAACCTTGCACTCAAAATCAAAGGTCAGAGGTGGCTCGCCAAGGCAGACGGAAAGAATCTGGTGGAAGCCTTTGAGCTGCTCCTGCTTAAGCGCACGAAGCTCGTCTTGAGACTTGCCAGCTGCGTATGCTGCGCGAAGCTCGCCAGCACTCTTTCTGAACAAGCGGTCAATGCGCTCATCCATCTGTGTAGAGTTCTTGGAGCAGGCAGTCTCTGGCATAGTATCCTTAGGAACCAGGCCGTACTTCTCAACCAAGCTCATGGCAAATGAGTAGTAGCCGCCATCGCCAATGCCCTCAGTCAGAAGCGTGTTGACAACACGAGAATCGGTTGGCTGGTCAGCAGTCTGAATGATGTACTCAAGTGCAGAGTTTGCCTTCTCAAGCTTGTCGTAGAACATGCCATATGCCTGGCTGAACTCAAAGGTATCAACGTCAAGCTTCTTGATTGCCTCCTGGCGAAGCACGTTAAAAGAAGAGAACATCCAGCAGCGACCACTCTGACGCTGGTTGGTGACGTCGCCGGTCTTGGCAACAGCAACACCGTAGGTGTCAGCGTAGGTACGCATGGTGGTGATGTCGCGAGCAGCTGCGGAAACGCCCATAGAGGTTACGGAGTTGCGAGCAACGCGGTTAGCACGGTCTGCACTAAATGCAGCGGTTTCCTCGTTTGCCCACTGTAGATTTACGGTCTGATCAGCCATTGAGGCTCCTTTTGTTTGTAGCGTTTAGAAAAAACCTGGCGAGAAGACCGATCTTCTCGCCAGATGGTTTGTGCCTTAGCGAAGTGTTGCGAGAGAGCCCATTGGGTCCCATGGCTCGAGGACGGTTGCTTCCTCGGTCTCAAAGGTCTTGAGCTGCTCAGGAGTGAGGTACTTCTTGTCAACAACAATCTGGTAGACGTACTCGTCAAACCAAGGATCGGAGATGGTATCAAAGCCATCGCGGCCGTGGTCTTTACCCCAGCTGTTCTCAACCTTCCAGAGAGTGGTATTGCCCTCTGCGTCAAAGTTAACGCCCTCAAGGACCATAGCGTGAGTCATCAGAGACTCGCCATAGTCAAGGCGTTCAGCACGGTCAAGTGCGCCCTCAACAGGGAAGCCAAAGAGGCCGTCAACGTCAAGTGCGCGGGTGTCCATGATGCCCTCTTCACGAAGGTAGGACTGAGCAACATCGCAACCAAACCAAACAGGCAGGTTGTCCTTGAGCTGAGCTACAGCGAGGCGTTTGAGCTCAGGAATCTCAAGGTTGAGGTAACGAACGCCGCCACCTTCAACAACGTTGCCCAAGCGAGAAACGGTGTAGGTGTGGTTGAAAGGCTTATCTGCGGTTGGTGCAGAGATGATTGAGATGTAATCATCAAGATTCATGTCAACAGTCTCAGCGAAGAACTCCTGAGGAGTAAAGGTACCGGAAAGAGCGAGGTTATCGTCCTTATCGCGCAGGCGTGCCTCAAAAGATACAGGAGGCTGACCTAGGCACGTTACCAGCAGCGTGTAGACGTCCTCCATCATCTCTTTCTTCATCTCGCGCAGAGACTCAAGGGACTCGCCAGCTGTTGCGGTCTCACGAAGACGCTTTGCAGCACTACGAAGATAGCGGGTGAGGTACGCGTCCATCTCGTGGGTGTTGCAAGAGTTAGCAGTCTCTGGCATAGCGCTCTTTGGCACGACGCCGTACTTCTTAACAAGGCTCTTGAACATGTCCCACTGGCCACCATCACCAATTGGGTCGGTAAGCAGGAAGGATACAAGACGACCATTCAGAGGCTCATCAAGGGTATCCAGAATGTTCTCAAGGAACCAGTTGGACTTCTCCATCTTGTCCCAGAACAGTGGGTATGCCTGGGAAAGCTCAAAAGTGGAGAGGTTGTATTTCTTGATGATGCGGTATCTAAACGTATTGAGCGATGCAAACATCCAGCAACGACCAGAGCGCTTCTGGTTGGTACGCTCACCCTGCTTTACCTCAACATCAAAGGTAAGAGGATTAAGGGCAACACCTTCTGGTACACGAGCTGCTTTTCTAACACCAGCGCTGGTAGCAGCATTCTTAGCTACTGTGTGAGCGCGGTCGGACTCAAAGTTCTTCTGAGCCGCTGCAATGTCGTCAAAGGAAATGCTTTTCATCTGATCCATGTGATCTCCTTAACTGGAATAGGTAATACAAAAACTATATTCCCAATTAAGGTGTCCCTAGTCTAAGAGTTACCAGTTTGAAACTTTTATTTTTAGAAATTTTTTGAGCAGGTGGTCCACGCCAATTAAGAGAGATTTTGTGACGTTATGAAATTGGCGAGAAAATATTTTCATCCAATTTACCAGCGGCAATAGAAGTATTAGCACATAGAACATATGTTTGTATTAGTAGTTATTGTCCGGCGAATCGGCTACACTATACAAAGAAATTAAGAGCCCTTGGTAAAAGAACAAATTTTGAAGCACAAAGAGAAGAGCGTTGAAAAAGATGGCATTTGTTCACCTCCACAACCACTCAGATTTTTCCATTCTTGATGGAGCTAGCCGTGTCCCAGACATGGTTAGTAAAGCTGTAGAGTTTGGTATGCCAGCGCTTGCTTTAACTGATCATGGTTATCTTTTTGGTATTCCAGATTTTGACCTTGCGTGCCGTAAGTACAATGAGGCCCTTAAAGATTTTGGACAGTGGTGCCGCGATGTGGAATGTTTTGAAAAGGGTTGGGATCTAGAAGAGCCTCCTGCAGATGATCCAAATGCTGGTGAGCACGATAAGGTTCATGCTCAATGGGCTTCTGACGTTCAAATTTGGAATCAAACGCATGATATTGAGGCAGTAAAAGCCAATAAACCTTCTCCACTTATCAAGCCAATATTTGGCTGTGAAGCTTATTTCATTCTTGATGATTGCATTGAGAAGGGCACTAAGCAGGTACGGTATCACCTTATCCTGCTTGCTAAAAATGAGACCGGCTATGTCAATCTGATGAAGATGATGTCAGAGGCGGGCTCAAAAGATATGTTCTATTACAAGCCACGCACTACGCTTGAGATGCTTAAGCGCTACCATGAGGGCATTATCTGCACTTCAGCTTGTGTTTCTGGCATCATTCCTCGTATGTTGTTTGAAGGTCGTCCAGAAGAAGCAGAGCGTTGGGCAAAAATCTATCAAGATATCTTTGGAGATGATTTCTACCTAGAGATTCAAGACCACGGTTTGTCTGATCCAAGTTGGGGTGGCTATACCGATAGAACCCTTGCTGAGCGCATTGTAAAGATGGGTCATGACCTTGGTATTAAGGTAGTTGCTACCAACGATAACCACTATCTCACTAAAGAGGATGCAAGCGTTCAAGATATTGCTTCCTGCATTGGTTCAGGCGCTCGTGTTGATGATGAGAACCGCAAGCGCATGACAGGCAGCGAGTTCTACCTTAAGAGTGAGCAAGAAATGCGCCAGCTTTTCTCGTGGTGTCCAGAAGCTATCGAGAACACCATTGAGGTTGCAAATAAGTGCAACTATGAGCTGGACTGGACCCATATGTATCTGCCAAAGTTCCCAGACTTGGCAGAGGGGGAGACCTCAGAGGAACGCTTTAGAAAAGAGTGCGAGCTTGGCCTTGCAAGACGTTATGGAGATGATTGGCAAAACGTTGTCATCAATGAGATTAACGTTAAAGACCGTTTTGAGTATGAGTACGACATTATCTGCAAAAAGGGCTTTGCAGATTACTTCTTGATTGTTCAGGAGTATGTTCGCTGGGCAAAAGAGAATGGTATTGGCGTAGGCCCTGGTCGTGGATCTGCAGCAGGCGCTATTGTTGCATACGCTATGGATATTACCTCGTTTGACCCTCTTGAGAATGGCCTCATGTTTGAGAGGTTCTTGTCTCCACAGCGTTCAGAGATGCCAGATATTGATATGGACTTCGACGATGAGCGTCGTCTTGAGGTTGTTGAACATGTTCGTCAGATTTATGGATCTGAGCGTGTTTCTCATGTTATTACGTACTCGACCATCAAGGCAAAACAGGCAATAAATGACGCGTGCCGCGTTCTGGGTTACCCCGTTTATATGGGTCAGCGCCTCTCTAAGATGATTCCAGGAGATCCTAACGCTCACCTTAAGTTTGTTCTTCATAAGGCTCAAGAAGGCCAAAAAGGCGCTGATCAGTATTCTGCTGATTTTGAAGATGCGTACGAGAATGACCCTGATGCGAGAAGAATCATTGATGCAGCTCTGTCTATTGAGGGCTTGCATCGTGGTGAGGGTGTGCATGCTTGTGCGGTCTTGATTGCTCCTACGCCTGTAAATGACCACGTTCCTACCAAGGTAGATACCAAGGGCGGCGTAGAAATTACGCAGTACGAGGGCCACTCTGTCGCAGACATGGGCCTTCTTAAGATGGACTTCTTGGGACTAAGAACTCTAACGGTTATTTCTCGTGCAATCAAAAACGTGAAGGATAACTACGGTATTGATATCGATGTAGATAACATTCCGTTTACTGATCCAGAAATTTATAGACTTCTTAGAGAAGGTCGAACTGCTGGTGTTTTCCAGGTTGAGTCTGCAGGTATGACTGCAACCATTAAGGGCATGAGACCAACAGAGTATAAGCACATCGTCGCACTTATCGCTCTTTATCGTCCTGGTCCTCTTAACGCAGGTATGGTTACCAGCTATATCAACCGTATGAACGGTAGAGAAGAAGTCAAAGACTACGATCCACGTCTTCACGACATCTTGGAAGAAACCTACGGAACCATGGTCTACCAAGAGCAGGTTATGCAGATTTCTATGAAGATGTCTGGTTTTACCGCAGGCGAGTCTGACAAGGTCAGAAAAGCAGTAGCAAAAAAGAAGATCAAACTCATGCAGGAAGTTGTCCAGCACTGGGATGACGGTACTGATGAGACCATGGAGGCTCACTGGAAAAACGGCGCAGTTCGTAATGGATTTGATCGTTCGGTTGCAGAAAGCATTTGGGACGATGTTCTTGAGTTTGCATCTTATGCATTCAACAAGTCTCACTCTGCTGGTTATGCAATTCTTGTTATGCAGACTGCATGGATTAAAGCGCATTATCCACATGAGTTTATGGCAGCAGTTCTTACCTCGTACATGGGCAAGACGGATAAGATTGTTCACTACGTAAGCGCTTGCCGTCATGAGGGCATCAAGATTCTTCCGCCAGATATTAACGAGTCCGGTAAAGACTTTACGGCTACTAAAGAGGGTATTCGTTTTGGCTTTGCAGGAATCCGCGGCGTAGGAGCTGGTGTTGGTGAAGCTATTATGCTTGAGCGCCAAAAGGGCGGCCCTTTTGCCAACATTCACGATTTTGTCGATCGTGTTGATGCAAGCCAGGCAAAGCGCAACGTTGTTGAAGCTCTTATCAAGGCAGGAGCTTTTGACTCAACAGGCTATACCCGTATGCAGATGATGAGTTTTGTGGATAAGAACAACCCACAAAACATTATCGATGCTGCTACTAAGCGTCAAAAAGATAAGGCTGTTGGTCAGTTCTCTATGTTTGATATGTTTGCAGAAGTAGAGGGTTCTGGCTTTAGCGATAGTGTCCCAGAGCCAGATGGTGTTGAGTGGGATAGGCGTTTCAAGCTTACTAAAGAGTACGAGGTCTTAGGTATTTATGTCTCTGATCATCCGCTTCGTCCATATGAGTATGCCCTCGCTAAGAGCAGAGATTATGCCCTTGCAGAAATTGAAGAGAATGTAGAGGTTCAGCTTCCTAACGGTGCTATGTCTCAGCAGTTCAAAGTTCCAGAAGGTAAACCTATTCGCTTTGCGGGCATGGTTACTAATGTTATGAAGCGCACTACTAAAAACGGCGATCCAATGGCAATTGTTACGCTTGAAGACATGGAGGGTAGCGTCACTATTGTCATGTTCCCTAAGCTCTACAAGAAGGCTGCAAGACTTCTTGCTGGAGATGTTGACCCAGAGACTGGCGAGAGCCAGAGCGACATCTTCATTTCTGTTCTTGGAAAGCTTGAGCGCTCTGATAGAGGAGACCAGGTTATTGCTCAAGAAGTTAATCCTATTGAGCTTAACAGTGCTAACAACACACCAAAGACACTCGTTATTCATATGCCAGCTTCTCAACTTCAAAGACAGGCTATCGAGACACTTGGACAGATCTTCTCGCGCTATCCCGGCATGGACTGTATTGAGATTAGGGTAGAAACAGACATGGGCGATGTTATGCGCATGGAAATTCCTACCAGAATTGATGGACGTAGCATGGTTCTTTTGACCGAGCTTAAAGATTTTATTGGTCAAAGCGGATACGCACAGATTGTTTAGATTTTGTCGATTCTAAATTTGCAGGTTACTCTTAAGTAATAACTGTTACTATTTAAGTAGCACTTGCTAAGAAATTCTGACATCTTCGGATGTCGTGAGAGGAGAAAAAATGATCGACGCAAAGTTTTATCGTAACAAGGAGACAGGCGCTGTTGTTTACGGTGTCGCAGGCAACGTAGAGGCAGCAGACCTTGAGATTCTCCAGGCTGGCGTTACTGACGGTGCAGCTGAGAAGCACGTTCCATTTGTTACTCGTGAGGGCAACACCGTTACCGTCCGTGTTGGTGAGGTTGCTCATCCAATGCTCGAAGAGCACTACATTGAGTTCATCGCTCTTGTTTCTGAGAACGGCGCTCAGTTTGCACAGCTTAAGCCTGGCCAGGAGCCAGTTGCTACCTTCACTCTTGAGGAGGGTGTTGAGGCAGAGGCTTATGAGTACTGCAACCTTCACGGTCTTTGGAAGGTTTCCCTCTAAGACTGGTTGCATATTTAACAAGCTAAGCTTATCTGTGAATCTGAACGGAGCTGCTACCTGCGGCTCCGTTTTTTATTACTACACCTGTTTGTTTTTGGGTAAAAACAAACTAAGCACTTCATGATAGGAATGGTATGCGCATAGCAGTTGCACAAATGAATACTCAGGCCGGAGACTTCGAGTTTACCGCTCAGACCATGCTGGAATATGCTCAGAGAGCTCAACAGCAAGGTGCTGAACTAGTCATTTATCCTGCGCCAACCCTTACGGGACTGCTTAGTGTGCCAGAAGCTGATACAGAAGGTCTTTTTGCAGACCTCTCCGAGATTATCAACTCGCTTTCAGAAAAACTTCCTATTGCGGCTCTCATTCCTGTTGTAACAGAGTTTGATGGAAGCGCAGCTAGCGAGGCCCTTCTCGTCAGAAACGGTGCTGTAACCCCACTTAAACTCACTGCTCAGATTGCGCACATGAGTGCTCTTGCTCGTTCTGCTAGCTCCGCGCAAGCATCTGGCGAGAATACCGTTGAGCTCGCAAAGTTTGAAGCAGGTGGCCTTACGTTTGGCGTTGCTTTTACCTACGACGATCTTGATGCGTGGCAAGATGTCGACGACTCGTTAGATGCCGTTATTTACCTGCCGTATTTTGGCTTTGCTGTTGATGATTCTTCATCTGCTATGGGTATGGCGGTGGCAGAAAGCCGCTATCTGGGAGATGTTGAAGAGTTTGATAGTTGGCTGATTGCGGCAAACGCTGTTGGAGCCTATGGCAATCAGGTGTTTTGTGGCTCAAGCTTCTTTTTGTCTCCTTCAGGAGATTTGGTCAAACAAGCAGCATCATTCTCAGAAGATATGGTTGTCTGTGATGTTGACCAAGACACCATCGAAAACTTTGATAGAGAAGACACGGCGGGAGTCTATAACAGTGCGCTTACTACCTGGGGCGTATTGGCTACAGGCGTGCGTGATTACACAGTAAAATCTGGCTTTGACGGCGTGTTTATTGCAGTTGATGGCTCGCTCAATTCTCTTGTTACCATGGCTCTTGCGTCAGACGCTTTAGGTCCTATGCGCGTGCACGTTCTGCTGCTTCCAAACAAAGATTCTCGAGCAACAAGTGCCGCAGAGCTTCTTACCGCAAGACTTCGTGTTCATAAGGTTGCCGTGGACAACACGGTTTTCTCGACATTGACCGATGCAAAGTTGATAAGTGCATACGGCTACGCATATGCTGACCAGCACAATTACTTGACGCTCGAGACTGCCGATAAAACTATTCTTGCGCTCAAGGGAACAGAGATCTCTAGCGCTCACTCTCTGTGGCCGCTGGGAGATATGTATCATGCAGATATTGTTGACCTTGCAAGGGTAAGAAATACCTTCTCGCCAGCTATTGACCATGCAGTTCTCGAGAATATCTCTGAGGTTGTAACTGATGGGTTGGAGAATGTTGCGCCAACGCCTCAAGAACGCATCGAGTTTGTTGATTACGTGCTTACCAGCTATCTTGAGTGGAATAAGAGTATTTCTGCCATTGTGGAAGAGATGGGAAAGGTTGACGAGGTCAAAGCAATTATTTCTATGCTTCACGCTCGCCAAAAAGACCGCAGAAACACCACTGAGGTTCTGGAAATGTCTTCAAAGAGTCTCACAAACGCTCAAATTCCACACGCATCAGTCTGGCAAGACAGAATTAGAGATACAAAGGCTTCCGAATCTGACCTGGTAGAATCCTTACGAAATTCTTTGCGAGAAATTCAGGGAGCTTCTATGCATCTGCCTGAGTTGTCAGTTGATCCAGCGGAGGCTCAGGAGGGCTTTAAGGATATGCTGGAGCTTTTAAAAGAGCTGGCACAAGAATCTGATGCACAAATTGGCATGGTTGACCCCAAAATGTGGAGAGGCCCTTTCTCAGAAAATTAGTTGCATCGTTTGCGCATACTCTGTGATAATATAGAACGAACGTTCTATATTAGGAGGTGCAATGGTAATTCTTGGAATAGACCCTGGTCTTGCTCACACTGGATGGGGAATTGTAGAGACAAGGGGTTCTGAATGCCGTGCACGCGCCTATGGATGCATAACTACAACCGCAGATGAACCAATAGATATGCGCTTGGGAAGAATCTATAACCAGATTGTTGAGGTTATAGATAAGTTTTCACCAGAAGCTCTTTCTATTGAGAGCATTTACTTTGGACAAAACGTTAAATCTGCTATTCCTACTGCACATGCTCGCGGTGCTGCTATTGTCGCTTGTTCTAAAGCAGGTCTTACGGTTGGAGAATATACTCCAATGCAGATAAAGCAGGCTGTTGTTGGTACAGGGGCTGCTGATAAACAGCAGGTTATGTATATGGTTCAAAACATATTGTGCTTGGACCATCAGCCTCATCCAGATCACGCGGCTGACGCTTTAGCTGCTGCAGTTTGTCACGCTAATCTTGTAAGAACCACCTCGCTCGGAAAGGGAAGAATACAACTATGATTGTCCAGCTTACGGGCACACTTGTATCCGTTACTCCTTCAGTTGCTGTTCTCGATGTTAACGGTGTTGGGTATGAACTTGGCATATCAGCTTCAACAGCTGCCGCACTTCCGCAAGCGGGCGAGGCGGGCGTTACCGTTTTAACTCGTATGGTGGTCAGAGAAGATTCAATGGAACTCTTTGGTTTTGCTTCGCGAGAAGAGCGTGCGCTCTTTGATCGCTTGCGTGCAATTTCTGGAGTAGGTCCTAAACTGGCTCTTTCTGTGCTTTCTACGTTTACACCACAGCAACTTGCGGTAATTGTTGCTACCAATGACGGAAATCGTCTTAAGAGTGTCTCTGGCCTTGGTAAAAAGAAGGCAGAGCGTTTAGTAATTGAACTTTCTGATGTGTTCGCAAAAGATGCAGAACTTAAGCAGCTTGTTGGTCTTACGTCTCCTGCAGACTTTGCTGCTATTCCAAAACCTGCTGTAACCTCTGTAGAATCAGAGGCTATTGAGGCTCTTCTTGGAATGGGCTTTACTTCTCAGGAAGCAACGCTTGCTCTTGAGGGGTATGAAGAGGCTGGTGCTATTACAATTGAAGCTGCTATTGGATATGCACTAAGGCGTTTGGGAAGTGGTAATTAATGTGGGAAGCAGATGCAGATAACTTATTTGAGTCGTCGTCTACTCCAGCTCCATTTCCAGGACACACTTCTCAACGTGTAGTTTCTAGTGGACTTCAGGCAGAAGACCTGGAGCAAGATAGAAACTTGCGACCAAAAACTCTTGATGAGTATCTTGGTCAGGAGCGTGTTAAATCCAATCTGCGCGTTCTTATTGAGGCTGCAAAAAGTCGTAATGAGCCGCTTGATCACGTTATTTTTTCTGGCCCTCCGGGCCTTGGTAAAACAACACTTGCTGGTGTTTTAGCGGGAGAAATGGGTTCCAAGCTTCATACAACTTCTGGTCCCGCAATTGAGAGAGCGGGAGATTTAGCAGCAATTCTCACCAATCTTGAAGAGGGAGATATCCTCTTTGTGGATGAGATTCACAGGCTTAATCATCAGGTTGAAGAAATTTTGTATCCAGCAATGGAAGATTTCTTCTTAGATATTGTTATTGGCAAAGGTCCTGCAGCTCGGTCAATCAGGCTTGATATCCCACGCTTCACTCTTGTAGCTGCAACAACAAGAACAGGACTTTTAACTGGTCCTTTGCGCGATCGTTTTGGAATCTCTTATCGTCTGGATTACTACACTATTCCTGAGCTTCAGACTATTGTTATGCGCTCTGCAAGTATTCTTGATGTTGAGGTAGATGAGCAGGGAGCTGCTGAAATTGCGTCTCGATCAAGAGGTACACCACGCCTGGCAAATCGTCTTTTAAAACGTGTGCGAGATTACGCACAAGTTAAAGCCGAAGGTACTATTACCTGGCAGGTAGCCTCAGAGGCACTTTCATTCTTTGAGATTGATGAGCTTGGTCTAGATGTAATGGACGTACGTGTTT
>CAKARX010000037.1:0-11838 GCA_916720745.1 uncultured Atopobium sp. | reverse complement strand
CAGGCCTAAAAGCCGACGCTAACACGCTGCAGAATCATAATCACCTGCATATGAATTACCTCCCATTTCTTGGACATAAGAAATAGGAGGCAGTTCAAAACGACGTAGGGGCCAAAAGAAATGCGATGCTTACGCGGCGTTCGCACGTGTACTTACGTGGTGCTTACGCAGCGCGGACGCGCTCTTACTTGCGGTTGCAGACCTCAGCAGCAACCTTTGCGCCAAGAGCAACGTTGTTGAAGACCAGCTGAATGTTGGACTCAAGGGAGTTGTTGCCAGTGATCTCAGCTACCTTTGCAAGCAGGAATGGAGTGGACTCCTTGCCGTGGATGCCGTTTGCCTCTGCCTCTGCAAGGGCCTTCTCGATAGCTGCGTCGATGGTGTCCTTATCCATTGCGTACTGCTCAGGAATTGGGTTGGTAACCAGAAGACCGCTGTTCATACCAATCTGCTGTTGGGTAGTAAAGATCTCTGCCAGCTCAGCAGGGGAGTCAACACGGTAGTCAACGCTAAAGCCGCTCTTACGAGTATAGAATGCAGGAAGCTCCTCGGTCTGGTAACCAAGTACAGGAACGCCCTTAGTCTCCAGGTACTCAAGGGTAAGGCCAAGGTCAAGAATGGACTTTGCACCAGCGCAAATGACCATAACAGGAGTCTGTGCAAGCTCCTCTAGGTCAGCGGAGATGTCCATGGTGGTTTCAGCGCCACGGTGAACGCCACCGATGCCGCCGGTTGCAAAGACGTCGATGCCAGCCATGTGAGCAATCATCATGGTAGTAGTGACGGTAGTTGCGCCGTCCTTCTTCTCAGCGATGATAACAGGGAGGTCGCGGCGGCTGACCTTAGCAACCTCGCGGCCCTTCTTGCCCAGGTAGTCAATCTCGTCAGCGGAAAGGCCGGCACGCATCTGGCCGTTAATAATTGCAATAGTTGCAGGAATTGCACCGTTGTCGCGGATAATCTGCTCAACCTTCAGAGCGGTCTCGACGTTCTGTGGGTAAGGCATACCGTGAGAAATGATGGTGGACTCCAGAGCTACAACAGGCTTGTTCTGCTCAAGAGCCTCTTTGACCTCGTCAGATACAACGAGAAAATCCTTCAGGTTAGACATATATACTCCAATCGTAAACGACTAATGGAACCGAAAGTAGTGCCGTGCAGATGCGCTGTGCCGCGCAGACGTGCTGTGCCGTGCAGACGTGCTGTGCCGTGCAGACGCGTTAAATACCTGCGCGCTTGATAACCTCTTCAACGTTGAGTTGTTCGTTGATAGTATTCTCACCTTCAACGGCCATGGTGGAAGCAGCCAAACCTACCAGGCCGGTCTGCTCAAGTGTCATGCCTTGAGTATATGCCCAGGTAACTCCTGCCATTATGGCATCTCCCGCACCCGTCATGTTGACTAGCTTTGCAGGGAGTAGCGGCAAGAGGATGGTCTTCTCGTGATCAGCGCAAAAAAGGCCTTTCTCGCCAAGAGAGATAAATACACGTTTGAGACCTGTTGCAAGTAGCTCATGAGCTGCGGCTTCAAGGGAGGCGTTGTCAGTAATCTTAATGCCTGAAAGTGCTTCAGCCTCAAGGTGATTGGGTTTGAGCGTGTGAATTTTTCCCAGAACCTTCTTAAGCTTTTGCGCTTTGATAGAAGAAACGGGGTCGCAGAAGATAGGGCAAGTCACATTTTTGGCAATAAACTCAATTGTTTGCTGAGGTAAATTGGTGTCAATTACACAGGCCGCAGCATGCTGGATAATATCTAGGCGCTCTTCAATGCGCTCAGGGGTGACATACTCGTAAATCTGCATGTCATTAATAGCTTCCTGCATCTCACCTTGCTCATCCATGATGAAGAGGTAGGTGGAAGTGGAAGCGCCTGGCACGGTAATAGATGCGTCGATGTCAATGCCGCAGTCTAGGCAACCCTCTTTGAGCTCGCGCGCACGATAGTCTTCGCCAAAAGCAGTGAGCAGACGAACGTCACCGTCGAGAAGGGCCAGGTTGTGTGCAATATTTCTGCCCACACCACCAAAGGACATGGTGACTTTACCAGGGTTGGAGTCTCCTGCTACGAGGGAAGAGTCTGGGCGACCAGCAATGTCCATGTTAGCAGCGCCAATAACAATGACGTAGGGACGCTCGCTCAAAATATAGCGACGGCCAAGAATTGCGCCCTTTGCGGTAAGATTGGAGATGTGAACCGAAACAGAAGAACGTGAGATACCTGCACGCTCTGCAATTTCCTTCTGAGTAATGGAAGGCTGCTCTTTAATCCAGTTGAAAATCATCTGTTCTCTATTAGTGAGCATCAGGCCTCCTAGCAGCAAAAATAGAATCCGACTAAACAGGTGCTTATATAAAACTTCTAAACAGGTGCTTATCTTATTTAAGCTAGTGCTTAAAACTTGCTTTGGACAACGATAAGACAGCAGCTAGAGTCTGTAAAGAATGAATTCATTAAATTTTTCCCTGGTGAGCTCAACGATTTTCTCACCATATTGGTTTTACCTGCTTGATTTTTCTAAGCATTTGCTGCGTACCGTTTACAGAATTTTAGTATCTGCAAACGGTCGTATCGTGAAAATCTCTCTAAATTGGGCGTCGGCGTTATGCAACTGTAATAATATGTTTAATGAATAGTAATGACTCGTCCACATAAGTTAGTTCGCGTACGCATCGTGCGTAAATGCTTGTTTCGGGCGTTTTAGGAGGTAGTATGCCTAAACGTGTTTTTGTAGTTGTTCTTGATAGCTTTGGCATCGGCGAAGAGCCTGATGCAGCGGCATACGGAGACGAGGGTAGCAATACCCTTTGTGCATGCGCAACAAGTGGCGTTCTTAACATCCCAAATATGACAAAGCTGGGCCTTCTTAATATTGATGGCGCGCTTGATACTGTGTACGACGTTGATTTGAAGCCAATTGAGTCTCCTGTGGGCGCATACGCTCGTATGCAGGAGAAATCCGCTGGTAAAGACACCACTGTTGGCCACTGGGAGATGGCAGGCGTCATTTCTCCAAAGAAGTTCCCAACCTATCCTGATGGTTTTCCACAGGAGGTCATTGAGGAGTTTGAGCAGAAGACGGGCCGCAAGGTTTTGTGCAACAAGCCTTACTCCGGAACCGATGTTATTAGAGACTTTGGTAAAGAGCACGTAGAGACTGGTGCTCTGATTGTCTATACCTCAGCAGATTCTGTTTTCCAGATTGCTGCTCATGAGGACGTGGTAAGTCCCGAGAAACTCTATGAGTATTGTCGCATTGCGCGCGAGATTCTGCAGGGTGAGCACGGTGTTGCTCGCGTTATTGCTCGTCCTTTTGAGGGGGAGTGGCCATACCAGCGTACTTCTCGCCGTCATGACTTCTCGCTTGAGCCAACGGGCCCAACTATGCTTGATCGCCTTAAAGAGAACGGCTTTGATGTTCTTTCTATTGGCAAGATTTATGACATCTTTGCTCACCGCGGCATGACTGAGTTTGAGTTCACTACCTGCAACGCAGACGGAATTCAGAAGACTATTGAGGCTACCAGCAAAGACTTCAACGGTCTGTGCTTCACCAATCTTGTTGATACCGACATGATTTACGGTCACCGCAACGATCCTGTGGGATACTCCAACGCTCTTTCTTACTTTGACGAGCGCATTCCTCAGATTATTGAGGGTCTTCGTGAGGATGACCTATTCATCATTACCGCAGATCATGGCTGCGATCCGGTAACGCCATCTACTGATCACTCTCGTGAGTACGTGCCACTGCTTATCACAGGTCCAAAGGTCAAGCCAAACACCAACCTTGGTACAACCGCCACATTTGCCGACATGGCCGAGACAATCCTTGATTATTTTGGCGTTGAGCAACTTGGTGTTGGAACTTCTCACCTGTCAGAGATTCTTAAGGAGAACTAATGGCTACTACCCCAACTCCCCATAACGCTGCTGTTGAGGGCCAGATTGCTAAGACTGTCCTCATGCCAGGCGACCCTCTGCGCGCAAAGCTTCTTGCAGACACGTACCTGGAGAACGTTGAGCAGTTCAACACCGTTCGTAATATGTTTGGCTACACCGGCACCTACAAGGGACAGCCAGTCTCCGTTATGGGTTCTGGTATGGGTATGCCTTCCATTGGTATTTATTCTTACGAGCTCTTTAATTTCTATGGTGTCGAGAATATCTTGCGTATTGGTAGCGCAGGTGGTCTTGCTCCTGACGTAAAGCTCAGAGACATTGTTATTGGCATGTCTTCCAGCACTGATTCTAATTATCCATCACAGTACGGAATGCCTGGAACTATTGCACCTACCGCAGACTTTGGTTTGTTGAGCAAGGCTGTTGCTGGTGCAGAGAAATTAGGTTATCCCGTTCGCGTTGGTAATATTCTGGCAAGCGACGTGTTCTATACCGTAGACAACTCGCTTACAAAATGGGCAAGTATGGATGTTCTTGCCGTTGAGATGGAGTCGGCAGCCTTGTATCTCAACGCCATGCACGCTCATAAGCATGCGCTTACGCTGCTAACTATCTCTGATTTGCCTCTTACCGGAGAAGCTCTCTCCGCTGAGGAGCGTCAGACTAGTTTTACGCGGATGATGGAGGTTGCTCTTTCTGTTGTTGCTTAAGGCACTTGTTGCGTAAAGCATCGCAGATAGGCAGCTTGTCATTGCTGTTTGTTTTGGAACCATGCGGATTTTCCGCTTAAGTTAGGGGAGTTTGGTCAACTTCTCATAAAGATCCAGTGTACAAGCTGGACGTTCCCGCCACATGAGGTAAGGAGAGCACGGAATGAACAAGAACGTTTCTCGTCGTAGTTTTGTGACCGGCGCAACCGGCGCTGGCGCATTTGCAGCACTTGCAGGTCTTGCAGGCTGCAGCCAGAAGAAGGACGACGGCGGCCAGAAGGCATCAGGTGAGAAGAAAAAGAAGCTCACCATGGTTACCGATACTGGTGGTGTTAACGACCAGTCATTTAACCAGTCCGCTTGGGAGGGCATGACCGAGCTCAAGGACAAGAACGGCTGGGATGTCAGCTACCTTGAGTCCAAGCAGGATTCCGATTACGCAACTAACCTTGATAAGGCTGTTGACGCTGAGTCTGACCTTGTTTGGGGCGTTGGCTTTGCTATGGCTGATGCAACTCTTAAGGCTGCTAAGGACAATCCAAACACCCAGTTTGCCATCATCGACAACGGCAACGATTCTCAGGTTTCTAACTTCACTGGCGTTATGTTCCGTGCTCAGGAGCCTTCCTTTGTTGTTGGCTACATTGCCGCTCGTACCACAAAGACTGGTAAGGTTGGCTTTGTTGGTGGCATTTCTTCCGCACTTATCGACCAGTTTGAGTACGGTTACCGCGGTGGCGTTGCTTATGCAAATAAGGAGAAGGGTACCAACGTTGAGATTTCTGCACAGTACGCAGAGTCCTTCTCCGATGCTGCAAAGGGCAAGGCAATTGCTAACTCCATGTACTCCGATGGTTGCGATGTTGTCTTCCACGCTGCTGGTGGCGTAGGAACTGGCGTTATTGAGGCAGCTAAGGACGCAAACAAGCTTGCAATTGGCGTTGACCGTGACCAGGCATATCTTGCTCCAGAGAACGTTCTAACCTCCGCTCTTAAGCGCGTCAACGTTGCTATCGTTGAGATTTCCGAGAAGATCCTGAAGGACGGCCAGAAGGGTGGCACCACCATTTCTCTGGGCGCTTCCGAGGACGCCGTCGGAATTTCTGAGGAGCACCACCTCATGGGTGAGGACACCTACAAGGCTGCTACGGGTCTTCTTGACAAGATCAAGGCTGGTTCCGTTGTTCCTCCTACAAACAAGGATGAGTTGGACAAATACGTCAAGTCTTTGAGCTAAGTTCTGGCTTAGTATCTAAGCCTTAGGGTTTCTCGCCAGATGGTTTTGTCGTCTAACAGGCCCAAAAGGTTGATGAGTTTGGATTTGCTGGTGAGGGGTGCTCTTTGGCACTCCTCACCTCTAGCAAGTGTGTAAAGGAGGTGGCTCGTGGAAGTCAGTTCGGATTACGCTGTTCAGATGCATGGCATTACCAAAGTTTTTGGATCGTTTAAAGCTCTTGACGCCGTAGACCTTAACGTGCGCAAGCAAACTGTCCACGCCATTTTAGGAGAGAACGGCGCAGGTAAAAGTACGCTTATGAACGTACTGTATGGCCTGTATTCTGCTGATGAGGGCGAGGTTTACCTCAACGGAGAGCGTGTATCCATATCTGGCCCAACCGATGCTATCGCTCACGGTATTGGTATGGTTCACCAGCACTTTATGTTGGTTGAGAACTTTACTGTTACAGAAAATATTGTTTTGGGCAACGAAGTCACCAAAGGCGGTGGCGTCCTTGATCCAAAGCGAGCTCGCGAGAAGGTCCTGGAGATTGTTGAGGAATACGGCTTTGACGTAGATCCTGACGCCAAGATTGAGGACATTTCTGTTGGTATGCAGCAGCGTGTTGAGATCTTAAAGGCTCTGTATCGCGGTGCTGATACGTTGATTCTTGATGAGCCTACGGCAGTACTTACGCCGCAGGAGATTGAGAAGCTTATTCAGATCATGCATGACCTGGTAAGCAAAGGTAAAACCATCATTGTTATTACCCACAAGCTTAAAGAGATTATGTCTTCCGCTGACGAGTGCACCATTATTCGTCGTGGTAAGTACATGAGCACCGTTGATGTCTCCAAGACATCCGAGACTGAGCTTGCAACACTTATGGTGGGTAGAAACGTTAACCTGCATGTCGAGAAGAAACCAGCAACTCCTGGCGAGGTCGTTTTCTCTATTAAAGACCTCCATGTTAAGGACGAGCGTGGTATTGAGCAGGTAAACGGCTTTAATTTGGATATTCGTGCCGGCGAGATTGTTGGTCTTGCAGGCATTGACGGCAACGGCCAGAAAGAGCTTGCCGATGCCATAAACGCACTGGTCAAACCTGAGTCGGGCACCATTACCGTTAAAGGTGAAGAGATTCAGGGCACAACCCCTAAAACGGTTATTGACCACGCAGTTGCAACTATTCCTTCAGATCGTCATCGTTGGGGTCTGGTTCTACCCTTTACGGTTGCCGAGAACATGGTGCTTGAGCGCCACAACGAGGAGACCTTTGGTAAAGGCATTGCACTTGACCTGGCAAAGATAAAGGAATTCTCTCAGAAGCTGATTGACGAATTTGATATTCGTCCTGCAGAGTGCGCAGATCATCAGGCAGTGGGACTTTCCGGCGGTAACCAGCAGAAGGTTATTATCGCCCGTGAGGTTTCTTCCAACCCGGACGTCCTCATTGCCATCCAGCCAACTCGCGGTCTTGATGTTGGTGCTATTGAATTTGTTCACAAGGCGCTTATTCGCGAGAGGGACCGTGGAGCAGCAATTTTGCTGATTTCCTTTGAGCTGGACGAGATTATGGATGTTGCCGATAAGATGGCAATTATTTACGCCGGCAAGAATGTTGGCGAGTTTGACCAAGGTACTATCACTGAAGAGCAGGCTGGCCTGCTGATGGCAGGAGGTGACGCCGAGTGAGTACGCTTACAAAGATAATGAGAAAGCCAATTACGTCAGCAATTGTTGCTATTTTTGTTGGCCTGTTGGTTGCTTCTATTATTTTGGTTGTTGCAGGTTATGACCCTATCAGCTCGTTTGAGGCTCTTATTGGCGGCATGGTAGGTAAGCCAAAATACATTTCTAACGTCATTATTAAGGCAACACCTCTGCTCTTTACGGGTATTGCCGTTGCCTTTGCATTCCGCGTTGGCCTCTTTAACATTGGTGCTGAGGGTCAGTACATTGTTGGTACTATCCTGGCTGTTATTGTTGGCTACAGCCTTGACCTTCCTCCTGTACTGCAGATTCCTGTAGTTGTTTTGGTGGGTACCGCAGGCGGAGCAGGTATTGGCGCCATTATTGGATGGCTTAAAGCCCAGTTTGGCATCAACGAGGTTATTACCAGCATTATGTTTAACTGGATCAGCCTCTACCTCTGCAACTTTGTGGTTTCTCTTCCACAGTTCCACCAGCCAAACTCAACATCTTCGTACCCTATTAACGAGTCCGGCTACACCACGCTGTTCTATGGCATGAAGAATTCCGAGGATGGCGCTGAGGCAATTCGCAATATCCCTGTTATTGGTGACGCTATTATGCGTACCGACGTAAACATTGGTATTTTTGTTGCTATTTTCGCAGCTATCTTCATTGGTTGGCTGCTTATGCGCACCAAGATTGGCTATGAGATGCGCGCTGTTGGTTTTAACCGTGACGCCGCACAGTTTACCGGCATCAACGTTAAGAAAAACCTCACGCTCTGCATGGCTATTTCTGGTGCACTCTGCGGACTTGCAGGTGCTCTGACCATTACCGGTATTGCTCCTCACAGTATCGCAACGCTGGCAGCATTTGAGAACAACGGCTTTAACGGTCTGTCCGTTGCGTTTATCGCCAACTGCAACCCTGTGGCATGTATTCCTGCATCCTTCCTGTTTGCTGGTCTTCTTTATGGTGGCCAGACTGTTCAGCAGACGGTTGGTGCACCTTCCGAGATTATCAACATTGTTATTGGTACCATCGTGTTCTTCATGGCTCTGGGTGGCGTTATTCCAATGCTTGCCGATCGTCTTGATCACAAGCGTGCCCAGAGGGCTAAGGAAGAAGAGGCAAAGCTTGCTGCTCAAGTGAGTGATGCGTCCGACCCATCTCAGGAGGAGGCAAACAATGCTCACTAACCTGATTCTTCTTGTTTCCGTTACCCTCATGTACTCAACACCTCTTATTTTTGGTGCTCTTGGTGGCGTCGTCTCCGAGCGCTCCGGTGTTGTCAACATTGGTATTGAGGGCATGATGGGCGTTGGTGCTTTTGCAGGCGTTGCAGGCAGCTACCTCACCGGAAACCCTTGGATTGGCTTCCTTTGTGCAGGTATTGCAGGTGGCCTTATTGCGCTTCTGCACGCCATGGCATCTATTACGTTTAACGCTGACCAGACCGTCTCTGGTGTTGCTATTAACTTGCTTGCTCCTGGTATTGCACTGTTTGCCTGCCGTCTTTTGTTTGATGGCGCTGCAATGTCTCCAGCTGTCAACAAGTTGCCAAAGCTCTTTGGCGAGGGTGCCTTTAACGACACACCTTATTCCAGCTTGAACGTAGACATCACCGTGGTTCTTGCACTTTTGACCGCTCTTCTCGTCTGGTTTGTGCTCTACCGCACTAAGTGGGGCCTGCGTATTCGCTCCGTTGGCGAGCATCCACACGCTTCCGAGACGCTGGGCATTAGCGTTCGTAAGACTCGCTACCTCTGCGTTATTGTTTCTGGTGTGCTTGCAGGATTTGGCGGTGCTTCCGTAACGCTGGCAATTATTTCTCAGTTTACTCAGACGGCTATTTCTGGTCAGGGCTTTATTGCACTGGCAGCTGTCATCTTTGGTAAGTGGAAGCCTCTGAACACCTACGCAGCTTGCCTGCTCTTTGGCTTTACTCAGGCACTAGCAATTCTTCTTGGCGGCGGCGCAACTCCAATTCCAAGCCAGATCATTGCAATGCTTCCTTACTTCATCACCATCATTACGCTGGTCCTCTTTGTTGGTAAATCCGTTGCGCCTAAGGCAGACGGCGTGCCATACATCAAGGGAAGTCGTGCATAATGGCTAAGGTAGAGGGTTCTTGCCACGTTTCTAACGAGGCTCTTGTTCAGCTTGCTATTGAGGCGCGCAATCACGCCTATGTGCCGTACTCTCACTATGCTGTTGGAGCTGCGCTTTTGTGCTCTGACGGCACCGTGTACGGTGGCGCCAATCTAGAAAACGCTGCGTACACGCCTTCTAACTGCGCAGAGCGCACGGCGTTTTTCCGCGCAGTGTTTGAGGGCCGCAGGGATTTTGTGGCCATTGCGGTTGTCGGTGGTCCTGAGGGAGAAGCCCCAACAGCTTGGTGCACTCCTTGTGGTGTATGCAGGCAGGTTATCCGCGAGTGGTGTGATCCTGCAACGTTCCGCATTGTGCTGGGCAAGGTAGATGCAGCTCCTCGCGAGTATCTGCTCCAGGACATCTTGCCTATGGGATTTGGTCCCGAGGATCTGGGCGAGTCCAGCCCTGCAGGCGCGTCGTGCGACGACGCTGTGAAGGGCGCCGGTAACGGCCACGAGCACGGCGCGGGCGGCCACAGCTGTGGCTGCGGGTGCGGCGAGCACGACGGAGGCAACCAGTAAGCTGCGGCATCAGGCAGCCTGCGCTTTCGGGTGCATATAACCTGGCAGGTTACATGAAATTGCGAGCCGGTAGAGTTTCTCGCTACCGGCTCTTTTACTAGAGAGTTAGCGCGCCGGCAACGGACGCGAAAGCGGCGCCGCAAACGGCAACGAACGCGAAAGCGGAAAGAGGTTCAACTATGCGCATGTACGACGTGATTGAAAAGAAGCGCGACGGCGGCGAGCTCACCGACGCCGAGATTGATTACTTTGTCTCGGGCTATGTAGCTGGGGATATTCCCGATTATCAGGCCTCCGCACTTGCGATGGCCATTTTCTACAAGGGCATGACCGCGCACGAGACAGCTCACCTGACCATGGCGATGGCCGAGTCCGGCGACATGATGGACCTCTCGGCAATCCCTGGTATCAAGGTGGACAAGCACTCTACCGGCGGCGTTGGCGATAAAACCACGCTGGTAGTGGCTCCAATTGTTGCATCTCTGGGCGTCAAGGTTGCTAAGATGAGCGGTCGTGGCCTGGGCCACACGGGCGGCACGCTGGACAAACTCGAGGCAATCCCAGGACTTTCCATTGAGATTTCCGAGCCTGACTTCTTCAAGCAGGTTTCCGAGATTGGCGTTGCCGTTGCAGGTCAGACGGGCAATCTTGTCCCCGCGGACAAGAAGCTCTACGCGCTGCGCGACGTTACCGCAACGGTTGACTCGGTGCCTCTGATTGCGTCGAGCATCATGAGCAAGAAGATTGCTTCCGGCTCCGACTGCATTTTGCTGGACGTCAAGTGCGGTTCCGGCGCCTTCATGAAGGACGTTGACTCCGCAATTGAGCTGGCAGATGCCATGGTTTCTATCGGCGAGCACGTCGGCCGCACCACCGCGGCTCTGATTACCGGCATGGACCGCCCTCTGGGCAAAAATGTGGGCAACTCCCTCGAGGTCATCGAGGCAGTGGCTACGCTTAAGGGTGATGGTCCTGAGGATCTGACCGACGTCTGCGTTGAACTTGCTGCAAACATGCTTAATCTCGCAGGTAAGGGAAGTGTTGAGGACTGCCGCAAGCTGGCTCGTCAGCAGATTGCAAACGGCGAGGGCCTGGCTAAGCTGGCTCAGATGGTCAAGGCTCAGGGCGGCACCGACGAGGTTATCTTTGACACCACCAAGTTTGAGGCTGCGCCATTCCGCCGCGACATTGTGGCCGAGACCAGCGGATATATCACGTCCATGAACGCTGAGCTGGTGGGCATTTCCTCCGTTGCTCTGGGCGCTGGCCGCGAAAAGAAGGGCGATCCAATCGACCCAGCTGCTGGTATTGTCCTTGAGCGCAAGACTGGCGATTATGTCGAGAAGGGCGATGTGATTGCAACGCTTCTGACCGGAGACGAAAGCCGTCTTGATGAGGGCGAGCGCATCTTCCGCGAGGCTCTAGTCTTTGGCGAGAACGCTCCCGAGCTTGAGCCGCTGTTCTTTGCTCGTGTCTCCAAGGACGGCGTCGAGCGCTTCGCGTAAGCACAGGTGGCGGGTGCGGGCTGGCACGGCAAGCGTGTAGCCGCGGGTGCGAGCGACTGCGGGCTGGAAGCTCCACATAACATGCAGGTCAGACCGGTGTTCACGCAGGTGGACACCGGTTTTTTGTACGGCA
>CAKARX010000036.1:0-12597 GCA_916720745.1 uncultured Atopobium sp. | reverse complement strand
AAGGGGAGCCACGCATGGAGTTTATTCTGGATACAGCTGATCTTGAGGCAGTTAAGCAGCTTGATGAGCTTTTGACTATTGATGGAGTTACCACCAATCCTGCAATCATCACTAGAAGCGGCAAGCAACCCGAACAGGTAATCAAGGAGTTCGTGGAGTATCTGCTCCCTGAGCAGAAGTTCTTTGTCCAGGTTGTTTCAACTGACTATGAGCAGATGCTGGAAGAGGCTCGCTATATATGCGGCCTTCGTCCCGAGAATACCTATGTGAAGATTCCTGTTACCCACAACGGATACAAAGCAATTAAGCAGCTCAAGTCCGAGGGTCTTGGTGTTCTGGCGACGGCAATTTATTCTGCGGACGAGGCATTTTTGGCGGCCATGAATGGCGCGGATTACCTTGCTCCTTACGTAAACCGTATGTGCAACTACGGTGACGGTATCGGTCAGGTTTTTGATCTTATGCAGATGCTTGAGACTCATGGACTGAATTCCAAGATTCTTGCTGCATCATTTAAGAATACTGAGCAGGTTCATGCGCTCATCTCTGCTGGCATCGATGCGGTCACCCTTCCACCCGATATTATCTATACCATGATGGATCATCCTGGAACAAAGATTGCTGTTGATGAGTTTTCTGTTGCATGGCGCGAGGCTTATGGTAGGGATACTCTACTGGGATAGGCTTGCTAATAAATATTGGTCCAGAGGAACAAGACCTCGATGAGCAATCATCGAGGTCTTGTTTTATGATTGAAAGATTAAACTGAGCAGAAAAATAATTAATACTTTGATATATAAGGAGCTTCCCATTTGCTTCAAAGTGAATGAATCAAATGATATTTGTTCGGTCTTGAAACAGCATATAACCTAATTATGAGGTGGAAATAAAATGAAAAGTCGAGTGGAAAATTTATTTAATATATTGTGCCGAGAAGCTGACCAGATTTCTGTTGAGAAGTTTGCGACGCAGCACAATGTAACCTCTCGAACTGTTTATAAAGATCTATCAACCTTAAACCAACTTTTGATTTCTCAAGGCCTTACTTCAATTCAAAATGCAAGAGGTATTTTGACCTATGAAGCTCCAGTTGAAATTGAGTTTTCAGAGCTGGTGAAAAAAGACGATATTTTTTATCTTGATCCAGAAATGAGAAGACGAGTTATTCTCAATCTTGTCATCTTACGGGCAAGAGAAATATCAATTTCAGAACTTCAGCATGCTATTGGGGTTTCTAAAAATACAATCCAGAGAGATTTGGATGAAGTTAAAAAGAGTTTCACTGGAAGTTATTTCTGCATAGAGGCTACTCCTTTTAAAGGTGTATCAGTCACAGGCAACGAACTCAAGATAAGAGGCCTTTTTGCTGATAACTTAACAAAAGATTGGCCATATCTAAATGCATTTATAAGTGTGCAGGACAGTAAACGAATCAATCAAATAAAAACTTCAATAGATGAAATATCAAATTGTCTTCAAGTTGAGTATTCGGAAAATGCTCAGCAAAAGTTAATTGCTTACATGCTTGTATCCATTGCAAGATTTAAGGGGAATAAGCTTCTTGGTCTTCCCTGCAACATTGATAAACCGGATTTGCTGGGCAGTCCTGAATACGGTGCAGTAAATAAATGTGTAGATAATTTAAAAGAACTCTATGGTGAAGATATTACAGAGGATGAACTGTATTTTCTTTCAGCAAAATTTAGAGAATCAACTGTTGTTGGGATGAGTGATTACATCTCCGAAAACTGGATCAGGTTGAGAATTTTAGTCTCTGAATTCATCGATAAAATGGATCAGCTGGTGACACCGTCGAATTTTGCCAATGACGAAAAGCTTTTTGAAAGCATACTTAATCACCTAAGACCTGCATATTGGCGTGCTGTAAGTGGAGAAGCAGTATACAATCCACTTTTAGATTATGTAGTAAATGAGTTTGAAGGCTTATATAAAGCGACGGCTGAATCAATTTCTATTTTGGAAAAGGGACTTTCAGTCTCCTTTTCTGATGAAGAAATTGCATTTCTTACTATGTTCTTCATGGCTTCCCAGGAGAGAACAAAAAGGCCCGTCGAGTTAAGACCTAAGGTGATTGTGGTTTGTCATGCTGGTGTGGCTACATCCGAAATAGTTTCTTCAAGACTAGAGTCCAAATATGAAGTTTCAGTACTGGGAACTTTTGGATCGAATGAAGCACAGAAATGGCTTGAAAGTCACAACATTGATTTTGTTGTCAGCACGTTTCCCTTTACGTATAAGAACGTCGAGGTTGTTGAAGTTTCCCCTCAGTTTGACTCAAGAGATCAAAGAAAAATCGAAAACATTCTTAGAGTGAGAGAAAAAACTATTTCTCCAGATGAAATTCTATCCATCGTTTCACAAACAGTAACTCTTAGTAAATCTGACAAAAAAACCTTACAGAAAAAACTCGAAGAGTATTTAGGTTTTTTGCCTAAGCAGGATAAAGAAGAAAGGTATTGCCCAATGCTAGAAGAAGTCCTTACAGAAGATTTAGTTGAAACACATTACTGTGCCAAAGATAGCGACGATGCAGTTAGGGAGGCTGGAAGATTATTAGTAAAGAAAGGTGTTGCAAAGGAAGAGTACATTGAGGCAATGATAGAAAATGTCCGAATCAACGGAACCTATATTGTTATTGCCCCAGGCATCGCAATGCCTCATGCAAGACCAGAAGAAGGTGCTCTAGGTATTGGCTTTTCGCTCATCACTCTTGAGCAGCCAGTAAATTTTGGACACCCAAAGAATGACCCAGTACAACTGGTAGTTGCTCTTTGTGCAATAGATCATCAAACGCATTTAAATGCACTTGCAGATTTGGCAGAGCTTCTAAGCGATGAGGAAAACGTTCAGAAGATATTAAAAGCAGACAAAGCTGCTGAAGTAATCGCAATTACAAGTAGGAGGTAGGTAATTATGATTAAAGTTGTAACAGTGTGTGGTGCTGGGGTAGGCAGTAGCATGATGATGAGGCTATTTACCCAGCAGATTTTAGATGCCGAAGGAATTGACGGAACTGTTGACGCGTCAGATATCGGCTCCGTAGACCCATCTGCATATGATTTAGTAATTACTACATCAGATTTTGCTGATGCTCTGAGGGAAACTTCTGTTCCAATAATTCGCATCGACAACATGATGGATAAGGCATATCTAAAAGATCAGCTAATGCAGCACATTAACCAGATGGAAGGATAGTGTCATGGAGATTTTTCTTTACATCGTCAATCATTATCTAAGCCAATCAGTATTTATCATTGGTCTAGTCGTTGTAATCGGAATGATTGCAATGAAGAGACAGTGGAGTCAACTTCTTCCATCTGCGATTAAAGCAATGATTGGCTTTACAATGGTCAATGTTGGAGGACAAACGCTTGGAATGGCGCTTTTGCCCTTGGCAACAATGATTGGAAAAGCTTTTGGAAATGGCTCTGTTCCTGCCACTGATATTGGCACTGCTAGTGCTGAATATATGACTGATCTTGGCACAGAGCTCTCTCTTATTTTTGCATTCGGATTTTTGATTAACTTACTTTTGGCAAGATTTACAAAATTCAAGTTTGTTCATCTTTCGGCACATGTAGCATTCTTTTTTGCAGGCCTAATTGCCGCGCTGCTTAAGTACAACACACCGCTTGATTTCTGGGGAATTGTTGCTGTCGGCTCAGTACTTCTCGGATGCTATATGACCTTCTCTTGCGCCTATGTTAATCATTGCATTAAGGGTGTTAAGGGTGGAGAAGAGATTACTCTTGCTCATTCAAGCTCTACCGGTCTGCTGATTTCAACATATCTTGCAAAAGCTTTTGGTAACAAAGAGCATGACCTCGAAGAGATCAAAATTCCAAAGCAGTTTGCTTTCCTTCGCGAGATGACTATTGCTCTAACACTGGTGATGACTTTGCTTTTCCTTTGCGTAAGCATTGTTGCAGATCCTGCATGGGTTATGGAAAACATTTCTGGAGGACAGGACGTCTTGGTCTATTCAATTCTTCAGGGTATTAGCTTTGGTATGTGGATTACCGTTATTATTACTGGCGTTCGAATGATGCTTGCAGAGATCATTCCAGCATTCCACGGTATTGCAGATAAGATTATTCCTGGAGCAAAGCCTGGTCTGGATGTTCCGCTGCTGTTCCCAGGCTATCCAACCTGCGTGATTGTCGGATTCCTTTGCAGTCTGCTGTCTGGACTTGTAGGTATGGTAATTCTTGCTGCAGTTGGATATCCAATTATTGTTTTCCCCGCGCTCATCCCAACGTTCTTTACTGGTGCAGCGACAGCAATTTTTGGTAATGCACACGGCGGCGCTAGAGGAGCAGTAATTGGTTCTCTTGTTAATGGTTTTATCCTTATTTTTGGTCAGGCTCTGCTTCTGCCATTTGTCGGATCTTACGAGCCTATCATGCGTATTCTCTCTGAGACCGACTATTGCGTATACGGCCCACTCCTTGGTTTCATTCTTCACGCTCTTCCATTCTAAGGATCTCTAATGCAAAAGTATTCCAGCGGTAATGAGCATAATGAACTAGCAAGGAAACTAGCGCTGTATTTGCCGCTGGGATATCCAAATTGGGAAATGTTCTACCGTGTCCTTCAAGAGATTGAAGGACACGGTATCGGATGTGTTGAGATTGGACTACCGGTAAGCAATCCTTTTATGGATGGAGAGACAATCAAAAAGACGCATGAACTAACATTGCCTACGCTAAATGCTGACGTTGTTCGAGAAGAGCTCATTAAAGTTAGGAATATCTTTTCCTCGCGCATTGTACTCATGACGTATGCAGAGGGATTGGAAAACTTCAAGATTAAAGAACTGCCATATTGGATTTATGACGCGATCCTTTGTGTTGATGGCGTTCAATCTCGTAATGATTACTCAGGAATTGTAAGAATATTCTCTGAATCCACGTCTGATTTAGAGATGGAACAAGCCATCAATGAGTGTACGCATTTTGCATACGTGGTCTCTGCTGCAGGAAAAACAGGAGGAGATTTATCAAGTCAGCATGCGTATATCGAGACGATTAAAAGGTTAAGAAAGCTTTCTGATTTGCCTGCTTTTGTAGGATTTGGAATCAAAGATAATAAGGGCATAAAAGAAGTGCTTTCGAATGGTGCTGATGGGGCAGTTATTGGCTCTGAATTTATTAGGCAGATTGATTCAAATAATTTTGCAGATATAACAGAATATTTGAACAGCATTTGTGAGAGTTAGAACGATTTAAACATCAATTCCACCAGCGTCTACAAAACGTCGGTAAAAAAATCTACTACAAACTGACTTAGATTATGTATATAAGTCAGACATAGGGGTATAAGCAAAACCGTAAAGCAGAAACACGGTATGTGTTCACGGTTAGCTTGTGCCCCTTTTCAGGTCATCTACCTGTGGGGTTTCTCGCCAAACGGAACACGTACATAGGAAAGGATGATTCACAATGGGTAAGATTCTTGGAATTGACCTGGGTACTACAAACTCAGCTATGGCTGTCCTCGAGGGTGGAGAGCCAACTATTATCGTTAACGCAGAGGGAGACCGCACAACTCCTTCCGTCGTCGGCTTCCGTGCTGACGGTGACCGCATTGTTGGTAAGGCAGCAAAGAACCAGGCTGTCACCAACCCTGTAAACACTGTTTTCTCCATCAAGCGTTTCATGGGCCGCAAGTTTGACGAGGTCCAGTCTGAGATCAAGACTGTCCCTTACAAGGTCAAGGCTGGCACCGACGGTCGCGCAGTCGTTGAGATTGAGGGCGTTGACTACACTCCAGAGCAGATCAGCGCTATGACCCTTGCAAAGATGAAGGCAGATGCCGAGAAGTACCTCGGTGAGCCTGTAACCGACGCTGTCATCACTGTCCCAGCATACTTCAACGACGCACAGCGTCAGGCAACCAAGGACGCAGGTAAGATTGCTGGCCTCAACGTTCAGCGCATCGTCAACGAGCCAACCGCAGCAGCTCTTGCTTACGGTCTGGACAAGAAGGACCAGGACCACAAGGTTCTTGTCTTCGACCTCGGCGGCGGCACCTTCGACGTCTCCCTGCTTGACCTTGCAGACGGCGTTGTTGAGGTCCTTGCAACCAACGGCGACAACCACCTGGGCGGCGACGACTGGGATCAGCGCGTTATTGACTGGCTTGCAGACAAGTTCAACTCCGATAACGGCATTGACCTCCGCAAGGATCCAATGGCACTTCAGCGCCTCAAGGAGGCTGCAGAGAACGCCAAGAAGGAGCTCTCCAGCGCTCAGCAGGCACAGATTAACCTGCCATTCATCACTGCAGACGCATCTGGTCCTAAGCACCTTGACTACACCCTGACTCGTGCAGAGTTTGAGCGCATTACCCGCGATCTTCTCGACCGCTGCAAGGCTCCTGTAACCAAGGCACTCCAGGACGCAGGCCTTCAGCTCTCCGATGTCAGTGAGGTCATTCTGGTTGGTGGCTCCACTCGTATGCCAGCTGTCCAGGACCTGGTCAAGAGCATGACCGGCAAGCAGCCTAACATGTCCGTCAACCCAGACGAGGTTGTTGCAGACGGTGCAGCTGTTCAGGGCGGCGTTCTTACCGGCGACGTCTCCGGCATCCTGCTGCTGGACGTAACCCCACTGTCCCTGGGCGTTGAGACCCTTGGCGGTGTTGTTGACAAGGTCATCGACCGCAACACCACCATCCCAACTTCCAGCACCAAGGTTTACTCCACTGCAGCTGACAACCAGACCTCCGTTGAGATTCACGTCCTTCAGGGTGAGCGCGAGATGGCTTCCGACAACAAGAGCCTGGGTAAGTTCAACCTTACCGGCATTCCTGCTGCTCAGCGTGGTATTCCTCAGATTGAGGTTACCTTTGACATCGACGCAAACGGCATCCTGAAGGTCACCGCTAAGGACAAGGCAACTGACAAGTCCCAGGAGATTACCATTTCTGGCTCCACCGCTCTGTCCGACGAGGAAGTTGACCGCATGGTCAAGGACGCAGAGTCCCACGCTGAGGAAGATAAGAAGCGCAAGGACGAGATTGAGGTCCGCAACCAGGTAGACTCCCTGGCATACAGCACCGAGCAGACCGTCAAAGACCTTGGCGATAAGGTTCCTGAGGATCAGAAGAAGGCTGTTGAAGAGGCTGTTGCTGAGGCAAAGACAGCACTTGACGGCACCAACATTGAGGCAATCAAGAAGGCTGGCGAGAAGCTCACTGAGGTTGGTCAGAAGCTCGCAGAGATTGTCTATGCAGACGCTCAGGCTCAGACCGCAGGTAACAACGGCGCAGCAAGTAACCCTTCTGAGCCAGATGTTGTTGATGCAGACTACGAGGTTGTCGACGACGATAAGAACCAGAACTAATCTGAGTTTCTCGGCATATGCGCTTGGGTAACTTGGTGCAGTAGCTGGTAGACAATGTGATGTGACTCGGAGGCGGCTGGCGGAAACGTTTGGCCGCCTTCTACACATAGGGAGGTGATGGCAGTGGCAACAGCAGATCAGAACAAAGTTGACACTTCCTTTGATAACGAGAATAACGGTGATGAAACCGTAGGTGCCGTCGGCGTTGTGGGTGATGGTTCCGCAAGTCAGACGCTTGATGGCAACGGATCCGCTGCCAACGGTGCAGCCGATGCGGGCGCAGGCCGTCCGATGACCGAAGAAGAGATGATTGCTGAGGCAATTCGTCGCGGAGAAGAGACGGCTGAGGCAGAGATTGCTGCTGACGCTCAGCGTGCAGCTCAGGAGCGTGACCGCCTGCAGAACGAGCTTGACTCGGTCTCCGATCAGATTGAGGCAGCAAAGCAGCAGGCAGCTGAGGCAAATGATCGCTTCTTGCGCTTGCAGGCTGACTGGGACAACTACCGTCGTCGTACCGCTCAGGAGCGTCTTGATGAGCGTCAGCGCGCAACAGAGAAGCTGGTAGTTGACCTTCTCCCCGTTATTGATGACCTGGAGCGCGCAATTGAGCACGCAGACAATCTGACTGATCCTGCAGCCAAGCAGTTTGTTGAGGGCGTCTCCGCAGTATGCAATAAGCTTGTGGGCGTCTTGAACAAAGAGGGTGTTGAGGTAGTCAATCCTGTTGGTGAGGCCTTTGACCCTCTATCTCACCAGGCAGTAAGCCAGATTGAGGATACCCAGGCATATGATGAGACCGTTGCTCAGGTGTATCAAAAGGGCTATCGCATGGGTGGCAAGGATATTCGTACAGCGATGGTTGTTGTTACTCACGGTGGCCCAAAGCGTCCAGCAGAGCCAGAGGCTGCTGACGGCAGTGCAGACGGCGCAGATGGCGCCGAGGCTGCAAACGGCGCAACCGAGTAAGACAGAGTAGTTTAGAGAGGAGGCCGTGCTGAATGGCAGGTAGTAAGACTTTTTATGATGTTCTTGGCGTGAAGCGCGACGCCTCGAAGTCTGATATTCAAAAAGCGTTTAGAAAACTTGCAGCTAAATACCACCCTGATAGGGGTGGCGATGAAGCCAAGTTCAAGGAAATCTCGGAAGCGTATAACACGCTCTCTGACGATAAGAAGCGCCAGGAATATGATCAGATGCTTGCATTTGGCGGTATTCCTGGAGGTGGATTTGGTGGTCGCCAGGGCGGCTTCACCTATACCACCAACGTAAACGGTGCCAACTTTGCCGATTTCTTTAACGGCTTTGGTGGCGGTGCTGGTGCGGGCGCTGGCGGCTTTGATTTTGCCGACATCTTTGGTGGGCGAGCAAACCGTCCTGTTGCAGGTAGCGACCTTACTATGTCCGTAAACGTATCGTTTGACGAGGCATTTAAGGGCACTTCTCGCAAGGCAACGTATCGCGTGCCTTCAACTGGTGAGGAGCAGTCGCTGACCATCAAAGTGCCAGCTGGTGCTTACGATGGCATGAAGCTGCGCTACAAGAAGCATGGCGAGTATGGCGTTAACGGCGGTCCACGAGGCAACCTTGTGGTTACCATCAACGTTGCAGCTCATCCGGTCTTCTCGCGAGATGGTGCTGACGTGCGCATGAAGCTGCCAGTGAGCATCTATGAGGCAGCTTTGGGCACCTCAGTTGACGTGCCAACGCCTGATGGAACTACGGTGCGACTCAAGGTTCCCGCAGGTACACAGAGCGGAAAGACATTTAGGTTCAAGAACCTGGGTGCTCCTCGCGTGAAGGATCCTACAACTCGCGGCGCGCTGTATGTTTCGGTGGATGTTAAGGTTCCAACAAAACTTTCCAAGAAGGAGCGAGACGCTCTTCAGGCGCTGCTTGACGCCGACGAGCGCAGCTACCGAGAGGAGCGGTAATGGCTCGAAAGAAGGACGACGGTCGTAACAAGCCGCTCTACATGATCAGCGTTGCGGCCGAGCTCACGGGCATGCATCCGCAGACACTGCGCGTGTACGAGCAGAAGGGCCTGATTAACCCCGGCCGTTCGAGGGGCAACACGCGCCTGTACTCTCGCGCGGACATTGACCGCCTCAATCTTGTCTCAAAGTTGACGGACGAGGGCATCAATCTTGCCGGCGTTGTGCGCATTCTGGACATGCGCGAACGAGCTCTCGAGAAGGACGATCTTATCGATGAGCTGCGTGAACGCATTCGCGTGCTAGAGGATGAGCTCCACGAGTACCATATGCGCGAGCGCATCACCTCGCTTGTCCGCTATAGCGAGACCAGCCCAGAGATGGTGATGCAACGCCTGCTGGGCATGCCAAGCTCCGCTCCTTCTGACGCTAACGCTGCCGAGGACAATTCGGCGCAGCCAAAGGAATCGTAAGACGACGAGGCAAATGCTACTAGTAAGATGACCAGCTCTCCGCGAGTAATTGCGGGGAGCTGGTTTTTTGGATTCGGTTACCATTTACCGAATACCGAATACCGAATACCGAATACCGAATACCGAATACCGAATACCGAATACTGAATATCGAATACCACATGCAGTCATAACCTTTTTAAAACGAAATCTCTTTTAAGGGAGATGGCATGCTTAAATACCTTTACGCTCAACAAAAGAGCAAACTAATATTCTTTGTAGTCTTCTCTCTTTTAAGTAGCTTGTTTGAAATTGCACTTTCATTTGTAATGCTTCAATCCGTTAATCTTGCCATGGATGGCAATTTGTCGGATGCATTGAATGACGGCCTCTGGTTTGGCCTTTACATACTTTGCTATTTTATCGTTGACTTGATTTGCAGGCGTTTGCGCTGGTCAGTAATACAGGGTTGTCAAACGCATCTGCGTGATGAGCTGATACAAAAGATTTTCAGTCGCTCTATTCCTGAGTTCCACTCGTTCAACACCAGTCATTGGCTCTCAATCCTTACTAACGACCTCGATTTACTTGAGGAAACATACTTTCGCGTTTTTATCGATCTTTTGATAGATGTCTTTTCTGGTGTAGTAAGCCTAATAATCTTGCTGTTTATTTCACCATGGCTTGTTCTGTTCATCTTGTGCATGATAGCTGTTCAGATGTTTGTTCCTAACACAATGTCTGGAATCATTTCTAGCAAGCGAAAAGAACAATCTGAGTCAGCCGAGTATTTTATTGCTACAGCAAATGAGCATCTTGAAGGGTTTGATCTGCTTAGAAGCTTTCATTTAACAGAGGCTTCACGGGTTGCCATGAGCAATGCGAATCAGGCTTGGGAGAAGCAGAAATTTGGAGCTCGTTACTTTAGTTCTTTGGCACGTTTGCTTTCATTTACTGTGGGACAAATTATTTACATCGGAATTTATTTTATTGGCGCCATTCTTACTCTTAATGGATTGATGACAGTAGGAATGATGGTTGCGGCATCTCAGCTTGTTGTCTACATAGCAAATCCCATTCAGAACATAAGTGATTCAATTACTGATATGAGAAGCGCAAAAGAGATTATTACTAAAATACAAACGCTTCTTAATGAAGCTCCAGCTACAGAAAGCGGAACAGAAGATACCCCTGAGCGATTTGCAAATCTAACGGTCAATCACGTTTCGTATGGCTATGACAAGGACAAATTAGTTTTATCGGATATTAGTTTTAATTTGGAGCGTGGCAGAAAGTATCTTCTTGAAGGAAGTTCGGGAAGTGGAAAGACAACACTCATCAAACTATTAACGGATGCACTGAGCCCAGATAACGGAGACATTTGTTTGGATGGCGTGCCAATCAAGCAATTCAAAAGTGAGCAATACGCTCGGTTCATAATCCCTTGTTCTCAGCAAACGTTCATTTTTAATGCGACCATCAGGGATAACGTTACGCTGTTTTGCCATGAGTTTACCGATGAAGAAATTATTGATGCTATAACAAAGTCAGGTTTTTCTGAGATTCTTACCAGATATCCAGACGGAATCAATCATATGATTGACCAGGCAGGAAGTAGTCTTTCTGGTGGAGAACGACAGCGGTTGGCTCTTGCGCGAATCTTTTTGTTTAAGCCACAAATTGTGATTTATGACGAGAGTTTTGCCCATTTGGACCCCGATTCTGTTCAGAGCCTCATTGATTTGATCTTAAAAGATGATGAGAGAACCGTTGTTATGACATCTCATCAAGTAACTCCTGAAATAAGAGAGCGCTTCCACTCTCTTGTTCTAAAAGACGGAACCATCCAGTCAGAAACCGTTTAGCTTCTTGCTTCTTGACCTAGTTGTAATACATGAATACAATGATACAACTAGGTAAAGGAGGGGCTATGGACAGTGTTGTAACCGCCCGTGTTCCTGTTGAAGTAAAAAATCAGGTTTCCGAGGTTCTTGAATCGCTCGGGTCAAACACCACCAAATTGATTAATGCTGCTTTTGAATATGTGCTGGTAACGGGCAAGCTTCCTGATGCTCATGGAAGTGCCGCGACAGAACTATCTACCAGAGGGTCTTCTCGCCAATTGAGCAAGAAGGACAAAGAACAGCTCTCGGCACTCTTTGGGAAGATTTCTGTTCCCGCGCCGGCGTCGTTTTGGAATGATTTGGGCGACAGTACCTATAAAGAAGCAATCAGTGAGTGGAAGTCGCATGACTATGAAGCTCTTGATTGACACTAATGTTTTACTGGACGTCTTTTTGTGCAGAGAGCAGTTTGTTGCTGATGCAAAAAAGCTTTTCATAATGAAGCAGTTCAGAGATGCTGAGCTATGGATTGCAGCTCAGTCATATACAGATCTTTACTATGTTGGCGCTAAGGCTCATGGTTCTGACCGCATGCAAGAAATCCTAAAAAGGATATTTCCGCTGCTCAACGTATGTTCTATTGATGGAGTGGATATTTCAAATGTGCTGTCTGAGCAGTGGGAAGACTTTGAAGACTGCCTTATTTGGCGCGCTGCTAAGAAGATAAAGGCAGACTATATCGTCACAAGAAATATGGCAGATTTTGCCCGCTCAGATATACCAGTACTTACACCTGCCAAGTTTTTCGCGACAATAGAAGCTGAACAAAACCTGGTCTATGAAGAGGCTGAATTTTAGAAGCAATAAGGTGCGGAATAGGGCTGCAAAAGCTCAAAGTTGGGTGGCGCAAAAGCTCAGTACAACTCAATAAGAAAATCTACTACAAATACACTTAGATATGTATTAAAAGTCGTGCTTGGGGGTATATAGAATCCGATGAAGA
>CAKARX010000035.1:0-12976 GCA_916720745.1 uncultured Atopobium sp. | reverse complement strand
ATCAGCTTATTCGTCAGTGGGGAGAGATGAATAAGATGATGGGCAAGATGAAGGCTATGACTCAGGGTGGTAATACAAAGAAGGGTCGCCGTGCTATGGAGTCTATGATGAAAAACATGGGCTTTGGCGGAGGTCAAATGCCACGCTTCTAGGCTTTACCATTAAATATTTTTATATAAGAAATACTTTGGTTTGATTACTATCCCTACTGCTTTTTGTTACACATGGTAAACTTTCTTAAAAAGCAGTGGGGAGTATTTATGTCAATTAAGCGTATTACCTTTGTTGTATTAGGCTGTGTAAGTTTGGTGCTTGCCGTAATTGGCGTAGTGCTTCCTATTTTGCCTACTGTTCCATTTTTAGCGCTCGCAGCATTTTGCTTTGCAAACTCATCCGACCGACTTAATAATTGGCTTATTAACACGAAGTTTTATCAAAATAATCTTGCTGATTTTAAAGCTGGAAAAGGGATGACTGTTAAGACTAAAGTGAGCATCCTTGCCACAGTAACTTTGGTCATGGCTATAGGTCTGATTGCCATGCTTATGAAAGGCGTTATTGTTGGCAGTATTATCCTTAGTGTTGTTTGGTTAGGCCACATTTACTATTTTGGTTTCAAAGTTAAAACGCTTGAAGAGTAAACAATTGTTACAATAGCTTTTAGTTAGTTTCATTATTATTTGGTAATGATGAGGTGACTGAAGATGCAGCGTAAAAGAAAAGTAGTTTTGTTTACTCTTGGAGTAATGCTCATTGCCGTTGTATTCATATGTAATTGGTTTAGACCGGAAGCGGTTAGGGAGCGAAACCTCGATTTTTTAAAACATGAAGCTGCGGAATTTATACGGGAGCAATCAGCTGATAATATTTTCTCATATGAAAAGTTTGAGTCTGGAGAATATAGGACTTATACCTGCAATATAAACGATGTGTATATATCTGGTCCAATTTTATCAGTTGTAGAGAAAAACAATGAATTATTAGACGGTGGCATTTCGTGGGTTGTAAGTGTTAATGGAGAAATCATTGGAACAATCGAGCAAGATGCCGCTTTATATTCAGTTTCTCTCTCATCACAAGATTTTGATCAATATATTCTTTATGGGACTGCTTACGTTCTGCAAGCTATAAGCACTCGCAAATTACCTGCCGTCTCCTACTATGAATACGACACAGATGGTGGAGGAACCTTTCTGTCTGATAATATACTTGCGACATTTAATTACGGCACAGGAGACTATGGTTTTGATAAAGCATTCAGCAAATTTCCTTCTGCCAGTTCTTTGATTACGTCTCGCTTAGGTTCAGAGTATCTTGATTTTATGGCAAGCAAAGAGCGTGTTGTTGATCTTCTGTAAGACAT
Source organism: uncultured Atopobium sp. (assembly GCA_916720745.1). Lineage (GTDB taxonomy): Bacteria > Actinomycetota > Coriobacteriia > Coriobacteriales > Atopobiaceae > Lancefieldella. Next base: position 11,613 of record CAKARX010000035.1, on the reverse strand, counting down.
AAAAAACGTGCACTTCAGAAAACAATTCTGAAGTGCACGTAATCTTTTGTTCTCTAAGAAAAATCTAGTAGTGGATGATAATCGGATCTCCGTCTTTGGCTATATCAAAGAGTTTTTGAGCATTGTCATAGCTTAGGTTGATGCAGCCATGACTGCCGCCAGTTCTGTAGATGTTTCCACCAAACGCACTTCTCCATGGAGCATTGTGGAAGCCAACTTCTTGACCCTTTACGCCAAGCCAGAAATCAACCTTTGTATCCCATCCTGGACGGCCAGACTCATCGTTTGGTCCCAAGAGACGAGCGTCTCTAATGTGGCTAGTAATATACCAGACTCCTTCTGGAGTGTTGTGATGTCCGTCTGGGATACCAGTTACTACATCAGCTTCCCAGAGAATTGTTCCATCATCACCATAAAGGACAGCATGCTGAGTGGTAAGGTCAACGTCAATGTAACGACCACCCCAGTCCTGCTCGCCCTGTTTAGTAAATTTATCGGCTGACTGTTTTGTAGGCAGTTCAATCTTTGTTGCCTGACCAGCAGACAGACCATCAGAGATAGCTTTTATAGCAGCGTCATTATCAATAACCCAGCCGTATGCACCAGCGGCCTTTGTAGTGAATTCTTTTCCATCCCAACGCTTATATGTTCTTGAAGTTCCACGAGTATCTACTGCAGGAGCAAGTGTCTCGTTGACCCATTTGGTAATAGCGTCTGTATCAAATGAAATGGAGAGATTTTCATCAAACTTAATCCAGCTAGCAATGGTGTCTTGATCAAGCTGATATGCAACAGAGTCACCCAACATCAAATCAACCGCAGAGGCAACGTAGGAATTAGCTGTCTTTAAGGCAGCATCAAGATCTTCTGCGCTCATGAGGCTTTCTGGGCCAAGCTGTACGGTAGTGCTTAGATTATCAAAAGCGGTTTGCAAGTCTTTATGGACACCCTCAAGAGATAGTCTTGTAGCAATAGCGTCGTCAGCAAAAATAAACTTTTTAGCCGAGCTATCGTAGGTAATACCATTGTTCTCTAGAGTTTGAGCAGATTCTTTTGCCTGCTCAATTCTTTGATTAAAGAGTGCATCTGCCTTGCTTGTATCATACGAAGCGGTTGCATGTGGGCTCAAGGACCTGCTACGAGTAATTTCCAGTGGCCACATCCAAGGATTCTGCTGGCTAATAGCATCGTGAGCATATCCAGCGGCGTCGTATGTTAAGTCAATGTCAGATGCCTTGATGGTTAAATCTACGCCGTTTCCAGAGACTTGGACGGAGTAATTTGAGGCCTCGTTTGCTCTAGAAGCTTGTAAATCTGAAGCAGGTTTTAAGGAGTAGTCCTTACCATAAATGCTGGTTTGAGGCATAAAGAAGAAGTTAAAGAAGATTGCTCCACCCACATACACAAGGGCGAGAATACCAACGAGCACAGCAGGTATCTTCCACCACTGATGTTTCTTGTGAACAACGGGAGCCTCTTCTTTTTCTCCAAGCTCTGCGCTATCAAGGGGAGCAATGACAGTTAGATCATCTGCCTGCTCTTCTGGCGCTTCCGCTGATTGTGAAGAATCATTAAGCTGATTGGCTTTTACCTGCTCTTCATTGAGAGCAACGTACATATCAGTATCGCCAAGGCTTGGTACTGAGTCTTTAAGAGAAGGCGCTTTCTCTGTAGCTTCCTCTGAAGAAAGAGGTTGTAGGTTAGCGGTATGAGAAGCAGAGCTTTTTGCAAAGTGCTTAGCCAAGGAGCACTCCTTATAAAAACGAAGTTACATAGTAAAAATCAGCGTGTTTTGACAAACAGACTTTCTGCAAATGAGTCAAAGACACATTCATTTAGTGTAGTGCATATTCACCACATATTTTATGGAACTTACGTGGAATTATTTTCTATAGGAGATGAACAAAACTGGAGTAATATATACGACATTTAGAAATAATTATTTTTCAATTGCAGGGGGAGTAATAGCGTATGTCATCAACTAGAGTCAATAGTACTACGCAAAATATTAGATGTGTTTGTACTGCTCTTGCCGTACTTCTTTTATGCATTTCAGCTTTTCCTAAAATTGCTGTAGCTACTGCTTCAACTAGCCAATCAAATTCTCATTCTACTAATCAGTTGTTACTGCATACTGATGTCAAATCGTATGAGCTTCTTCCTTCTGATTTTGCTTCGCTTGTTGGCAATGATTCAACATCGTTTGATACTCTTGAGCAAGTTAAGCCTTATGAGGCAGTTAACACTGATTCTCATCCAAACTACAGCAAGGTAAGCGATTTTGTTTATCTAGATAGAGACCAGTTTGACTTGTCGCTTTTCTCGCCAGATGATTCCTTGAGCTATACAACAGATGACGCAGCGGTAGATGCATACATTCAGACTCATCCAGAGCTTGCCGGTGTGACTGATCGTAGAATTTTGCTTCCGGCGTTTGAATTTGATTCAGACAATGATATTCAGACTCACAGAGACAGAGTTAATTCTTACATTGCTAATGGCCAGCTGGCACAAGGCTCGGTTGGTCAGGACAATACCGCTGTTATCGATACCAGTTTGCCTATGGGCCAGTATAAGCTGGAAAAAACACTTTCGTATGATCAAGAGCATGGCTTCTATTACATTTATACCATGCACGTAGGTATATCTGATATTGACCGTAATCTCACAACGTTTGTTGATAGCAACGGAAATAAGACTGAAAAACAAGGTCTGTTCCAGGCTCCAGAGGTAGTGGGCAATGACATTCTTGACCACAAAGAAGTGGATTCTTATACGATTTCCGCTGGTTATGATGGTGATGGTAATGTTGTCCGTCCAACTACGTATGTGACACATATTACGTATTACTACACCCTCGCACACACCGCATATGTCTCTGATACCGGAAATACTTTAAAGCCTGCCGATGCCGGTCTTCAGAATGCGCCAGCAACCATTTCTTCTTACAGTTATGATCACACGGTTGATGCAGGCACAAGGCGAGTATTGGATATTGATGCCGTGACAGCTCGCCTTATGGCTGAGATTCAATCACAAGATGTTACTCAGCTTTTCCCTGTTAGTGCTGCTACTCATAATGGAGATATTGCTATCAGCAGAACTCCTGGTGGTAACACTTACGATATTCAACTGTTTGAAAACGGCCAATTTACTGTTGATTTGAGCTATCTGCCAGATGGCACACCTCGTGTCGTCGATGCCGACGGCAATGCTATTTATTTCTCCAATCACTTTAAGGATGTTGTTTATTCTTCATATCAAGATGACACCTTGCCTGTTGGTCAGTATCGAATTGAATATCTACTTACTCCAACATCTGCAGATCCAGATTACTTTGATTCGTATCAGCATTTAAAGGTCAATCTTGTTATTGGCACAAGTGATACTTCTCAGCCGCCTATTACCGCAAATTGGACTCACGTATATGTGAAGCAGCCTGAGACTACTCCAGAAACGCCTGAGACTCGCACTCCAGAGAAGCCTAAGCAGCCTCAGCAGACTCAGAAGAAGTCACAGCTTCCTGATACTGCAGACTATTCTCAGATTGCATTACAAGGGGCGCTTATGGGCTCTTCTCTCTCACTGATTTCTTTGAGTTTCTTCCTTAAGAGAAAACAGCTACAGAAGTAATTCATGAACACATGACGTTGCTCTTGCCTCAAGAGTGAGAGAATACTGTCTATCAAGAGGCGAGAGGTACGTTATTTATGGCAACTTATCCGGTTATTCATGTAGATTCATCTGACGACCATCGTCTTGATGTGTATGCTCGACTGACTGACAACCAGCTTCGTAATCGTCTTGATCCATCCCGCGGTGTCATGATTTGTGAGTCACATTTTGTGATTGAGACTGCGCTTGCCGCAGGTTGTAGGCCATTATCATTTCTTGCAAATACTTCTCATACAGACAATATTTTGCAAATTGTCGAGAAGTTCCGTCCTCTATCAGACAATACTCCTATCTTCATTCTTCCCGATGAGCAGCTCACACAGCTTATTGGCTACAAGATGAATAGAGGAGTGCTCTGCGCTATGAGAAGGCCACAAGGTGTAGCGTTAGAAGAGATTCTTAACACCTCTAAGCACATTGCCGTTTTGGAAGACTTGGTTGACGTTAATAACGTAGGCGCAGTCTTTAGGTCAGCCGCAGCTCTTAATGTAGACGCTGTTATTTTGACAGCTAAATGTGCTGACAACCTCTCAAGACGAGTTCTGCGCGTTTCTATGGGAACGGTTCTTAATGTGCCTTGGGCTCGCCTGGATGAAGAGACAACATCGCTAGATCTTATAGAAAAGCTTAAAGCTCATTCTTTTACTACGTACGCTCTTGCGCTTACAGATTCTGCAGTACCTTTAAATAAAAACCTGGTAGAAGGCAAAAAAGCCGCGCTGTTCTTTGGTAGTGAAGGCTATGGACTTGATAAGAAAACTATTGAGGCTTGTGACGTTACTACTATCATTCCTATGTCACATCAGGTGGACTCTTTGAACGTTGCGGCATCATCTGCTGTTGCTTTTTGGGAGCTCTTTGCCCGATAGCCTGGATAGAGCGCCTTTTATATACGGGCAAGATTTATACGGTACAAAAAAACGGTCGCCTACAACTGTAGGCGACCGTTTAACTTTACTTATGAGAAAAAGTTACTCTGCTGAAGGAGTAGTAGAACCCTCTTCGTTGTTGTTCTCAACTACTGGTGCAAAGGTATTCTCGCGCTTGAGGATATTCATGAACTCCTCGCCGGTGATTGTTTCCTTCTTTTGCAGGTAGTGAGCAATCTCATGCAGCTTGAAGCGGTTCTCCTTAAGTGTCTGGAGTGCGCGCTGGTGTCCCTCTTCAACAATGCGTCTAACCTCAGCATCAATCTCTTCAGCTGTTGCCTCAGAACAGGTGAGGGAAGAGCCACCACCAAGATAGCGACTTTGCTGCTGGCTAAGAGTAACCATGCCAAGTTTGTCAGACATGCCGTACTGCGTAACCATAGCGCGAGCAATAGCTGTTGCACGCTCAATATCGTTGGAAGCACCATTGGTCATCTCGCCAAAGATAAGCTCCTCAGCAGCGCGCCCACCACAGAGAACAGCAATCTCATCCATAGCCTGGCTCTTGCTCATCAGATAACGCTCATCGTCCTCAACCTGCATGGTAAAGCCAAGAGCTCCGCCAGTACGAGGAACAATGGTGATCTTGGTAACAGGAGCATCGTTTTTCTGGATGGCACCAACAATTGCATGACCGGTCTCGTGATAAGCAACAACGTCCTTCTCGTGCTCAGAAAGAACGGTGTTCTTCTTCTTTGCGCCAGCAATAACAACGTCTACAGACTCGGTGAGGTCTTCAGTGGTAACACGACGACGACCAAAGCGAACAGCGCGAAGAGCAGCCTCGTTGATGATGTTTGCAAGGTCTGCACCAGATGCGCCTGGTGTGGACTTAGCAATAATAGAGAGGTCAACACCTGGCTCCATCTTTACATCATTAGCGTGAATCTGAAGAACTGCTTCACGACCCTTAAGATCTGGAAGCTCAACAGGAATACGACGGTCAAAACGACCAGGACGCAGAAGTGCCTTGTCCAAGGTTTCAGGGCGGTTGGTTGCTGCAAGAACAACAATGCCCTTGTGGTTGTCAAAGCCGTCCATTTCGGAGAGCAGCTGGTTTAAGGTCTGCTCGCGCTCGTCATTGGAGTTAAGGGAAGCATCACGGCGCTTACCAACTGCATCAATCTCGTCAATGAAGATGATGCAAGGAGCTTTCTCATTTGCCTGTTTAAAAAGGTCACGGACTTTTGCAGCACCGCGTCCAACAAACATCTCAACAAACTCAGAGCCAGCAATCTGGAAGAAAGGAACGCCTGCCTCACCAGCAACTGCCTTAGCAATGAGGGTCTTACCAGTACCTGGAGGGCCTACAAGCAAGGCACCACGAGGACAGCGAGCACCAATCTCTTTGTACTTATCAGGAGTCTTAAGGAAGCTAACAATCTCTTGCATAGACTCTTTAGCCTCTTCTTGACCAGCAACGTCTTTAAACGTAATGCCTGTGTCTTCTCCCTTAATTTCTTTAGCGCTTGAGCGGCCAAGATTGCCGCCAAGACCGCCAAAGCCACCGCCAAAGTTCATGGAAGGGCCATCGTCACCCATGGCGCGTTTAAGGGATCGGTTGATAAAGTAGCCAATGCCCAAGAAGATGACAAGAGGGATTCCATACTGAATAAGGGCATAGAGCAGCATATTCGTAGAGTTGTCAGGAATAGAAGCCGAGAAATCAACTTTGTGGTCTCTAAGCGTCTGAACCAGCGTTGAATCATTAGGGAACTGCGTAGTCTCAAAGACCTTCTCGGAATCTCCAGAGCCTGTTGTGAACCTAATGTTTCTGTTGCCAGTATTAAGGTCTACCTTGGTGACTTCATTGTTGTCAATCTTGTTAAGGAACTCACTGTACGAAACAGTTTGCACCTGTTGGCGCAAAAGTCCTGGTAATAATGTGTTGCTGAGCAGGAGATATACAAAGATGGCTACTGCAATATAGAGTAGCATCGACATAGATCTACGGTGCTTGTTATTGTTATCTGCCATACACGTCCCTTTACCTGTTTGGCTCAAATGTGATATGAGCTCACTTAGATATTAGGTTTGTTGTACCCACTCTTCTTTTTTTATTTCTATAAAAATTTAAAATTTGAATTCCGTGTAATTTGTTAAAAACGGTTTACGCGTACGTATTACTTAGTTCAATGCGTACAAGACGTGGTAGTATTACTAACACAAGCTGTGATGAGGACAGTAGCTGGGTAGCGCAAATCTCAAGCGAGCGGAGTTGGTGGAAGTCCGCATTTGCGTCCGTGTGAACATCACCTCGGAGCTGCAGTTCAAACGTACAAGCATTTTGTACTAGTAGATGCTGCCGGAAATGGTCGCCGTGACAGGCCAGCCGAGTAAACGGACAAATCCGTCGCTGGGTGGTTACAACGAAGTGTATTGTGGCGCTTCGTCCCAGCTGTGAGGGACGGGCGCTTTATTTGTGCCCAGAAAGGTTGTGCTTGATGGCAAACGAGTACAAAAAGACCACCAACCTGCCAAACACAGGCTTTCCTATGCGCGCATCACTTGCGCAGAATGAGCCTCAGCGTTTGGCTGATTGGGACCAAAACAACGTCTATGAACTCTTGATGAAGAAGAATGAGGGACATGACAAGTTTGTCCTTCATGACGGACCTCCTTATGCAAATGGTCCAATTCACCTGGGTCACGCTCAGAATAAGATTTCTAAGGACATCATCAACCGCTATAAGGCTATGCAGGGCTTCCAGACCCCTTATGTTCCTGGTTGGGACTGCCATGGTCAGCCAATCGAGCACAAGGTTGAGCAGATGCTTGGCACTGAGAAGTTCAATCAGTTATCTACCGAGAAGATCCGTGAGCTTTGCCGCAAGATGGCAGTTGAGCAGGTAGATACCCAGCGTCAGGGCTTTAAGCGCCTTGGTGTTTTGGGCGAGTGGGATAACCCTTATCTCACTTACGTCAACGATTACGATGCAACTGATGTTGAGATCTTCAAGGCAATCTACGACAAGGGCTCTGTGTATAGAGGTACCAAGCCTGTTCACTGGTGTACTCATGACCACACTGCTCTTTCTGAGGCAGAGATTGAGTATCACGATGTCACCTCAACTGCTATTTTTGTGCGCTTTGAGCTAACCACAGTTCCAGAGGGTCTTGAGGCTTATGCAGGTAAGACCTGGGTAGACATTTGGACTACTACTCCTTGGACTATGCCAGCAGATGAGGCAGTTATTCTGCACCCAGAAGCTAACTATGTTGCTCTTGAGCTTCCTGATGGACACGTAGAGATTGTTGCTGAGGCTCTTGCAGAGAAGGCTGCTGCCAAGTTTGGTTATACCGATTGGAAGCTGGCTCAGGATGCAGAGGGCAACACCTGGAAGAAGACTGGTGTTGAGCTTGCTGGTAATGAGTACAAGCAGCCAATCTTTGGTGATCTTGGTAACACTGGTAAGTTTATTTATGCAGAGTATGTCACCCTTGACGATGGTACTGGTGTTGTTCACTCCGCACCTGGCCACGGTGTAGACGACTACAACGCTGGCGTTCGCTTTGATATTCCACAGACCATGCCTGTTGATGATGATGGCCACTTCTTCAAGGGTGACGGCCAAGGTACTGGCGGCCCCTTCTCTGGCATGGAAGTCAATGAGGCTAACCCTGTCATTGTTCAGTGGCTTAAAGACCGTGGTACGCTCATTCTTGCAGAAGAGATTACCCACAGCTATCCACACTGCTGGCGTTGTAAAGAGCCTGTTATCTTCCGTGCAACAAGCCAGTGGTTTGTCTCCATGGATAAGACTGGTCTGCGTCAGCAGGCAGCAGAGGAGCTTACAAAGGTTAAGTTCTATCCTGCAAATGCGGTTAAGCGTATTGGCTCCATGGTTGAAGGTCGTCCTGACTGGTGCATTTCCAGGCAGCGTAACTGGGGTGTTCCAATCCCTGCTTTCACTTGCGAGGATTGTGGCGAGACCGTTATCAATGACCAGACACTTGATGCTGTCATCAAGCTTTTCCGCGAGAAGGGCTCTGATGCTTGGTTTACCGACGATCCTAAGACCTATTTAGGCGACGCTTGCGTCTGCCCTAAATGTGGCGGCCACAATCTCAAGGCAAACAAGGACATTCTGGACGTTTGGTGGGATTCTGGTGTTTCTCACACTGCTGTTTGCAAACACCGTCCAAACCTTAAGTTCCCAGCTGATATGTATCTTGAGGGCTCCGACCAGCACCGTGGTTGGTTCATGAGTTCCCTCATGACTTCTGTTGGAGCCTACGGAGTTGCTCCTTACAAGTCTGTTGTCTCACAGGGCTTTACGCTTGATGGCCAGGGACGCAAGATGAGTAAGTCTCTGGGCAATGTCATTGATCCAAATGCCGTTTGTGCTGAGCGTGGCGCAGACGTCCTACGCCTTTGGGTTGCTTCTGTTGACACTTCAACTGACGTTCCTTGCGATGACGCCATTCTTTCTCAGGTAGGCGACGCATATCGTAGGTTCAGAAACACCCTTCGCTTCCTTCTTGGAGAGCTTGAGGGTCAGTTTGATCCTGCAACTGATGCAGTTGCTGTGGCAGATCTTGAAGAGTACGACCGTCTTGTTCTTGCACGTATGTGCGAGGTTCATGCTGCAGTCACTGAGGCTTACGAGGGATATCGCTTTAATAACGTCTTCCGTACCCTCTACGATTACATCATTGAGCTTTCCAACGGTTATTTGAACGCAACTAAGGACCGTATGTACTGCGATGCTGCAGATTCTGCAACACGCAGAAGCGCTCAGACTGTTTGGGCAGAGATTCTCTCCATGCTTGTTCATGACCTGCAGCCAATTCTGGTTTACACCACCGATGAGGCTATGCAGTTCCTGCCAGAGTCTATGCGTGATGGTCAGAAGTACGCCGCACTTCTCGACTGGTATAAGGCTCCTATGACCACCGAAGAGTACACCTCACTGCTTCCTGCATATCAGGTACTGGTTGATGCTCGCGCTGCCTACACCAAGGCATACGAGACTGCTCTTGAGGCTGGCGTAGTTACCGAGAAGACCACCCAGGCTACACGTGCCGAGGTTACGCTTACTCCTGAGCAGGCTGCATCCATTTCTCACGCCGGCCTTGACTTTGCTGAGGCATTTGTCTGCTCTGAGGTCACTGTTTCTGAGGGCTCTGAGCTGAGCGTAAGCGTCTATCCTGCAAACGGCGAGCGCTGTGACCGTTGCTGGAATTATCGCGAGCTTGGCGAGGATCACCTCTGCCACCGCTGTCACGACGTTGTTGCGTAAATGAACACTGACCAGCAACAACATACAACTCACTCACTAGTGACCCGCCTTGCAGTTCTCTGCGGGGCGGGCGCTGTTGCTTGCGCGCTTGACCAGGTAACCAAGCTTTGGGTGAGAACCTCAATTCCAGAGGGAACCGCAGTGCCGTTTATCCCCGGCGTTATGGAGCTCTTTCACGTAAGTAACACCGGTGCAGCGTTTTCTGTGGGCTCTGGAAACGCCCTCTTTTTTGTAGCTCTCACTGCTGTGGTCATAGCCGCTCTTGTGGGCTTTATAGTTCGCGAGAAAAACCTCCCGTTGCCGCTCATTGCGCTTTTGGGAGGCGTCGCAGGTGGTGGAATTGGTAACGCTATTGACCGTGTTTTGTATGGTCAGGTTACTGATTTCTTTGCTACAACGTTTGTGAATTTTGCCGTGTTTAATGTGGCGGATATCTTTGTGACCTGTGGCATCCTTCTTGCTTTTGTGTACTGGATAATCTGGGACAAAAAGCAACAGCAGGGTAGTGGCAATGAATGAGCGTATCGTTGACATACTAGTTGGACCAGAAGGGGACGGCGTCAGATTAGATGCGTTTCTTTCTGCCCAAGATACACTTCCTTCAAGAAGTGCCTGCGTCAAGCTGGTAGAAGAGGGAAGAGTAACCATCAACGCTACGCTGGCTACCTCCAAGTCAGAAAAACTTATGTTGGGCGATAGGCTTCTGGTATCGCTTCCAGACGCAGAGCCTCAAACAGGGCTTTTGCGCCCAAATCCAGATATTCCGCTTGATATTCGCTTTGAGGATCAGTACCTCATAGTGCTTTCAAAGCAGATTGGTCTTGTCTGTCATCCATCTCCTGGCCATGTTGATGACACTCTGGCAAACGCCCTGGTGGCTCACTGTGGCTACGAGCACCTAGGAATGCTTCAGGGAGAAGAACGTCCCGGTATTGTGCATCGTCTTGATATGGACACATCTGGTCTTATGCTGGCAGCAAAGTCAGATGAGGCGCAAAAGGCTCTTCAGGACCTCATTAGGCTGCGTGTGCTTGACCGCCGCTACATTGTGCTGGTACAAGGCTATGTTGCCCACGATTCTGGCACTATTGAAACGGGCATTGCGCGCTCAACGCGAGACCGCCTCAAAATGACCGTATCAGACGCGCCCGGCGCACGAGAAGCCATTACCACCTTTAGAACGCTTGAGCGCTTTGAAGCAGGAAGAAAAGGCGAGGGTTACTCGCTTCTTGAGTGCCATCTTTATACAGGCCGCACGCACCAGATTAGAGTTCACATGCGCCACATTGGTCATCCTGTTGTTGGTGATCAGCTCTACGGTAAAAAAGATACAAGCCTTAACCTTGGCCTTAACAGACAGTTTTTACACTCCTGGCATGTTCAGTTTGAGCACCCCTTTACGGGCGAGAATATCGTGGTTGCAGACACGCTGCCAGAAGACCTGCAAGAAGCCCTACTCTCTCAGAGCACTATGTCTATGGGTAGGACTTCTGTAGGAGAAGAGATTTGTCCACAGTTGTAATATGACTAAAAAGTTTCGCTTCTCATTTCACGTGGTGTAAGAGAAAAGTAGTCCTTAAATTTCCTATAAAACTCTGTTGTTCCTCCATAGCCAATCATTGAAGAAATAGTAGAGACAGGTAATTTGGTATGAATTAACAGCGTTTTTGCTCGTTCCATTCTTTGTTCTAAAACAAGTTCAGAAAAAGTTTTGCCACATTTTTGTCTGAGAAGTTCAGAAAGATAAGTTGGTGTATATGAGTATT
>CAKARX010000034.1:0-13147 GCA_916720745.1 uncultured Atopobium sp. | reverse complement strand
GACCCATGGGTCACTACCTTGTCTTTTGTTGTTGCACTAGCAATGAAAATTCAAGCGCTAAAAAATACAGATATCTGAAATTCTTGTTGCTGCGCGGGAACAAGAAACGTATGTATACGCAGCCAAACATAGCAGTTGTTTCAGTCAATACTGACCTTGACGTGAGGGGAGTCCCGCGCGTGAAGGCCCAGATTGAGCAGCTCATCGATAGCGGCTGTAGAAGAATTGTGCTGAACATGTCGGAGGTTTCGTACATCGATTCCTGTGGCATGGGCTTTATCGTGTGTGCCGTTCGGCTTATGAAGACGCTCGGCGGCCTTATGAGCCTTACCAACGTGCAACCAACGGCGTTTAAGGCGCTGGTGCGCATGGGTCTTATTGACTTCATGCCTATAAGCACGTGTGCCGCTAAGTCGCGCGTGACCCCGCTTGCGCCGGGTACGCATCCGTCGTTTCAGACAACGTTTAGAGTTGACCCCAACAGGATGTGCGATGCTCGCTCAAGGGCAGTTGCGCTGCTAAAGACGCTGCCGTTTACCTCGGACCAAAAGTTTGACATTGAACTTGCAGTAGGCGAGGCTATTGGCAACGCTATTGATCACGCGTGCGAGAAGGGCGTGCTGACCACGGTTTCTGCGTATCCAGACAGGGTGGTCATTGACGTCTCGGATTGCGGCAGCGGCTTTAGCATCTCCGATGAGGAAGAGCCTCCCGAGACTGGCCAGTTTGCCGAGCGTGGTCGCGGTGTCAAGCTGATGCGTCTGCTTATGGACGCCGTATCTATCCAGGAGAAACCTTCCGGCAACGGCACCGTTGTCCGCCTGGTCAAGATGATGCGCTAGGTTGCGTGCGAGTACAGGTCGTAAGTCGATTTCAACCCGGTATCTACTTCGTGTGGATACCGGGTTTCTTGTGCGGAAACGCTGGGAGTGGACCGGGTTTCTCGCCAGGTAGATGGTGCGAGTTGGGCGTACGCTTGAGCGCGCCTGATTTCTTCAAAGATTCGGTGGATTTTGCCTAAAGATGCTAAAGAATCTGTGGATTTGCCTGATTTTGTTAAAGAATCGGTGGCTCAAATACAGATTCTTTGCACTTTTTAGGCGGGCCTTTCGTGACGTATCTTTTGGATCCAGTGTGGTGTCATGGGTGCTTTCATCGAGCCCGATTTTCTCGCCAAGTCTGAACGATTTGCCGGAAAAGTGCACCATATCTGAGCTATTTGCCGGTTTTTCTCACCATGTCTGAGCTGTTTTACTCAGACATGACGCGTTTTTCAGGCTCGAAATAGGCTCGCAATCTAAACCCCAAACTAGCTCGGTTACGCGCGACAAAAAGAAACCCCAGCCGAAGCTGGGGTTGTCAATTCACTGGAGGCGAGACCCGGATTCGAACCGGGGATAAAGGCTTTGCAGGCCTCTGCCTTACCACTTGGCCATCTCGCCATATGAAAAAGGCCGAAACGAATCCGGCCGAAAAATCATGGAGCGGGCTACGGGGTTCGAACCCGCGACCTCAACCTTGGCAAGGTTGCGCGCTACCAACTGCGCTAAGCCCGCGAACGCGAGGAATAATATACGCAAGTTCACGGCTGAGCGCAAGTGTAAATTTCAAAATCGTCAAACTTTTTTAGAAAAGTCACGAACCCCGTGGCGCTCAAGAGGTGGATTTTTCTTGCAAAACTTGTAAATAAGAGCAGGTAGATTGCCAAGTGTGACTGCTTGCCGTATCATAGAACAAGAACTTTTTGAATGAGGTTGTATGTTCTTTATTCTTGCGTCGCTCATAGCTCTTTTGACGCTTGCGTATCTTGTCGCAAGCGGTTTTGTTCGCGTGGTGCGCTATTTTTGGGGCTGGCTTTCGTCTGGCGAGAAGATCGATGGGCTCACAGGCGACGCTCCTAGCGCTGCATCAGACGCACCTGACGATGCATCCGGCGCCGCACCTGACACCGCACCAGTAGCGCCGTTCTCCAAGCCAAAACCAACGCAAGCCGAGCTCTCGGCGTACTTGGACAAGATGCATCTTGGCTGGTATCAGGTGGTCATCCTCTTCATTGTGGGCTGCATGGCCGGTCTTCTTATTGAAGAGATTTGGATGCTCATTACCGCTGGTCTGACCGAGAGCAGGGTTGGCCTTATTTGGGGACCGTTCTCTCCGCTTTATGGAACCGGCGCGGTGTTTCTAACAGTAATTTGCTACCAGTTGCACAAGCATCACGCCAATAGCCTGGTCATCTTCTTGGTTTCAGTTGTTGTTGGCGGCACGCTGGAGCAGCTTACTGGCTGGGGAATGCAAGAGATTTTCCACTCGGAATCATGGACGTATGCCCATCTTCCAGACGCCATCACACAGTGGGTGGCCTGGCGATTCTTGGGCTTTTGGGGAATTTTGGGCCTGATTTGGTGTCGCGTCATCATGCCTCGCGCGCTCTACAAGATTGGCGAGCCAACATCAAAAAGGCAAGCAATTTTTGTTACCCTGCTTACGGTGTATCTTGTTGCCGACATCACTATGACGGTGGCGTGTTTGGCGAGAAAAGCTCAGCGAGATGCTGGCATTCCTCCGACAAACGCGTTTGAGATGTGGGTAGATAATCACTACGATGACAGCTTTGTATCTGCTCGATTCCAGAATATGACGTTTACGTCGCCAGATTCGGCTGACAAGTCGTAGCCGTCGCACACCGACCACCGGCTCGCCCGACAGCAAGTCGCCGATCGCCGCAAGACCGCCCGTCCGACAGCAAGTTGCCGATTGCCGGTCAGCACGCCCGCAAGACCGCGAGAAACCCAAAGGATTTGTAATGCAAATGCCTTCTGCAAAACCAGAACATCCAACAGGTAACGTGTACCTGGACTTTGCCGCAGCTACACCTATGGATCCGCGTGTAGTTGATGCAATGATCCCGTACTTCACCGAGAAGTTCTACAACCCATCAGCTCCGTACGCACTGTCTCGCCAGGTTCGTGACGAGGTAGAACGTGCACGTGCTGTGTTGGCGCACGCTATCGGCGCTCGTCCAGGAAACGTGGTACTCACGGCAGGTGCTACAGAGGCAAACAACTTGGCGTTTGCAACTGTTTCGGAAGACGCACACGTTATCGTTGACGCCATTGAACATGAGAGCGTCCTTGCCTGTGCAGGGATTTTCTCGCACAAGACACTTCGCGTAGAAGCAGACGGTCGCGTGGACCCAGAGCGGGTTGAAAAAGTGCTCAAACCAGAGACCGAGCTGGTTTCTATTGAACTTGCAAACGGCGAGATAGGCACCATCCAGCCTATCCGAGAGATTTCGCAGGTACTTGCCAAGGAGCGCTCACGCAGGCTTGCAGCAGGGGAGTCTCGTCCGCTGCACTTGCACGTAGACGCTTCTCAGGCAGCAGCATACTTGAGCGTAAACGTGTCGTCGCTGGGTGTGGACATGTTGACGCTTTCTGCAGCAAAGCTTTCCGGTCCAAAGCAGGTAGGTCTTCTGTGGGCTTCCGACGATGTGCGCTTAAGGCCGCTGGTGCTCGGCGGCGGGCAAGAAGGCGGCGTTCGCTCAGGTACAGAGAACGTCGCGGGTGTCATTGGCTTTGCGTGCGCTTTAGCGCTTGCAGATGAGACTCGCACTGACGAGGCAAAGCGGGTTTCTCGCCTCAGAGATCAGCTACAGACGCTGCTTTGCGCGGAGTTTCCGCAGATGATTGTCTCGGGACCAAAGAACGCCAAGCTTAGGCTTCCTAACTTGCTGCATGTTTCTTTCCCGGGACTTGAGGCTCGTCGTCTGGTTATTTTGCTTGAGCGTCTAGGTGTGTCGGTGGGAACAGGCTCTGCCTGCGCCGCATCAAAAATGCAAATATCTCACGTGCTTGAGGCAATTGGAGCACCGCGAGAAGTAGCTGCGGGAAGCCTCAGGTTAACGCTTGGAAGAACTATCACAGAAGACGACATCTTGTACGCGGCTTGGGCAATCGCTCAGGCTGTCAAGCAGGAGTCTGCTCGTGTAGGAGTGACATGGGAGAATTAGTTTACCTTGGCATGAGTGGCGGCGTTGATTCGGCGCTGTCCGCGGCCTTGCTTCTTGAGGCGGGCTACAACGTCAAGGCTATCTATATGCGCAACTGGTCCAAGGACCTGCCCGGCTTTAAGTGTCCTTGGGCAGATGATTTGGCCGACGCCGAGCGCGTGTGCGTAACGCTGGGCATTGATTTGGACGTGTGGGACTGTGAGGCCGAGTATAAGGCTACCGTTGTGGATTACCTGCTTGATGCCTATGAGCACGGCCGTACGCCTAATCCAGACGTTATGTGCAACCAGACGGTCAAGTTTGGCACCTTTGCAGAACGTGCTTTTGCAGAAGGCGCTGATTTTGTTGCAACGGGTCACTATGCACAGAACGTCCCGGGCACCAAAAAACTTTTGTGTGCCGCAGATGCTCACAAGGACCAGACTTATTTCCTATGGCGTGTACCAGGTCATTTGTTTGAACGCACGCTTTTTCCTATTGGACACATTGCCACCAAGGCAGAGGTACGCGCTTTGTGTGCGGAGCGAGGTCTGGGCATAGAAACAAAGCCAGACTCTGACGGCATTTGTTTTATTGGCCCCGTTGGCTTGCGCACGTTTTTGTTGGACACTTTTCAGAAAAAGCAGGGCGACGTCATTGAGTGGGAGACGGGCAAGGTTCTTGGCACCCATGACGGAGCATTCCTCTTTACCGTTGGCCAAAGAAAAGGCCTGAACATCGGTGGAGGACCTGCTCGCTATGTTGTGGCAACCGATACGCTTAAGAATGTGGTTTACGTTACCTCTGACCTCAACTGTCCTGCGCTCTGGACTCGTCGCATGGAGCTCTCGGACATGCGCTGGATTTCCGGAGAACCTGCAGCTAATGGCAGGTATGTGGTCAGAACTCGTCACACAGGCGCGCTGGTTCCCGTAACGTTTACGCTCACAGATAATCAATGTGGATTTATTGAATTTGATCAGCCGGTAAAAACTGTTGCAGCAGGTCAATCGGCGGTTTTGTACGATGGCCAGGAAGTTTGTGGCGGTGGCATTATTGAAGTCGACAAGGGTATACTTGAGCGGTTCATGTAAAATGAAAAGCAGGTAGGTGGCGAGAAACCCTTTGAGGTTGCATCGTTTATCTGCAAAGAGTGTTGTTTCTGTACACGTATTGTGATCCAGAGTCCAAGGAGGTGCCCATGGATCGCCCAGATGGCGCGTCTGAAACCGAGCACCCCTCATCTACACCGAAGGTAACGGTGAAGATTGGATCTACAACCGTTAAGGGTGTTTCAACCAAAAAGCCTAAGATTAGTGTTGCTCCAACTTCTTCATCTGAGCAGGTAGAAGAAGCAAAAGAGAGCTTTGGTCAAGTTAGAAAGAGCATTCTCTTCCTCTTTGCGGTTGTAATACTGTACGCACTCTACATCGTTTTCTCTGGTCAGTTTGATGAGTTTGTTGTTGCTCTAGCAGACGTAGATACTGGCTGGCTTATTGCTGGCGCTCTTTGCTATTTTGTCTACTATTTCCTGGGTATTCTCGCCTATGTAATTTCAGTCATTACAGACCCCGAGAGTCCTGTTGGTGTCCGTGACCTGATGAGCGTTGAGGCGTCGGGCATCTTCTTCATGAACCTTACGCCAAACGGTGCTGGTGCTGCTCCTGCTCAGATCTATCGCCTCACTCGTGCAGGAATTTCCGTTGGTCAGGCAGGAGCTCTGCAGTTCACACGCTTTGTTATGTACGAGGCGGGCGAGGGCATCTTTGCAGCTCTGATGCTTATTTTCAGAGCCAATTATTTCTATGAGCAATTCGGAGACGTTACCGTCATCGGTATCATTTTGTTTGGCGCAAAGATAGTGATGGTTGCAGTTATCTTGGCCATTTGCCTGCTTCCTAAAATGGTTAAGACGGTGGGCAACTGGGGCTTAAGGCTGCTTTCACGTCTTCGTATCGTAAAGCAGTACGACCACTGGCATGGCATCATTAACACGCAGGTAGATGAGTTCTCAAACGGCTTTAAGACTGCTGCAAAGAACATCCCAGAGATGTGCGTTGTTCTGCTGGTCACCTTGGTCCAGCTTGGCTGCCTCTATGCACTTCCATACTTTGTTCTGCGTGCACTCGGCCAACCCGCAGACCTTCTGACCTGCCTTGCATCTGGTTCAATGCTTGAGCTCTTGACCTCGGCCATTCCACTTCCTGGTGGTACTGGTGGTGCAGAGGGTGGCTTTGCCTTCCTGTTTGGCCATATGTTTGGCGAGGAAATTGCCGCAGGCTTTGTGCTTTGGCGCGCTATTGAGTATCTGCTTCCAACTATGGCTGCAAGTATGCTTTTGGGCCTTAGATCTCATGATCACGAGTCTATCTATCACAAGTGGAATCGTTTCCGTCAGCGTTTCTCCGCCTTTGTAAATGGCGAGAAGCCCGCTGTTGCTTCTACATCGTCTCGTCCAGAGACCTCTGGCATTCAAATTAAGGTTAAGCGTAAGAAGTAGGGAAGAAGTAAGGAAGAAAAGCCAGACTGTGGCTTGATACGTATCTTTGCTCTATTGGACCGCTGCGTGTGCAGTACTTGTAAAAGAAAGCATCCTTATGCGTAAACCACCAAATCCTATTTTGATTATTCTGGCACCTATTCTTATTGCCGTTGCCGTTGGTCTTGTCTATGATCTGCAGAATTTCTTACAGGACATTCCGGAAGTACGTGACAATCCAATGCTCTTAGCAGGGGTAGCTGTGTTCATTCCAATGCTTGTGGCTTTGGTTAAGGACACATTTGACGCGCACGGGCTCTAGGCGAAGATTATTTTTGTTGTGTTGGCTTTGAGAAAAAGAACAGGTATATTCCAAAGCCAAGTTTAATTGCTGCATCGATATAGGCAGTTACTGTCAGTGGGATATCGGGAAAAATATATCCTGCAGCAATATTGACGGCGCAGAGTATGGCCAAATAGATCATCGATTTTCCGTGTACAAAGTAATAGAGAAAAAAGTGCAGTGCCGTGGCCATTAATGCACCCAACCAAATAAGTCTCCAGTTTTCAGTTGCAAAAAATGGACCACCTAATAAAAACATCAAAATGAATAAGAAAATCACAGCGTACAAAGACATTTTGTTCTGGAACTTACTTGAAGGACCATCGGAAAACTTATTGAGAACTTTCTTATTTGTATTAATAGATAAGAAGGCAGCAACATATCCAAAACTAAATACGGACATATTGATAATCTGCTTTCCGCCTATTACGGTAGCTGCAAAAATAATGAGAGCTACCACAATTAACCAGAGACCACATGATTTCTTATAGTTAAAGCTTAGCTTCTCGTCTTTGTTATATTCCAGAAAGTTCATAGATTTCTCCCTCAATCGAACGACTTGCCATAATACTTCTGACCGTATGCTTTTACAATTCAGTTGCCCATCTTTTAATAATTTTTGCTAATTGAGATGCAAAAGACGTACAGGTTTAAAAAGCAGCCACTCATTTCAAAGGCTGTGGTATTTAAACTTCCATCAATGCTGTACCGAACCGATCTTTTGCAAATTTCTAAAAAAGTTGAGTTTGACGGTTGCAAGAGGGGCGGGTTTCTCGTAATATATCCCTTGCTGCATCCCCAGCAGCAAACATATTCGGGCGTTTAGCTCAGGGGGACGAGCGCTTCCCTGACACGGAAGAGGTCATAAGTTCAAATCTTATAACGCCCACCAACTGTTCACAGGTCAGAGCAATCTGGCCTGTTTCTTTTTTTGTGAATATAAGTAGTAATCATTATTGTTATTGACAAAAGAGTTAAAGAGAGTAAACTTCTAACTAGCACGTTTTACAAGTTGTTTTACTTACAGAAAGGAACTGACTATGTCTCTTATTGGTAAGCAAATTGGTGATTTTAAGGTAAACGCATTCCACAACGGTGACATCACCGAGGTAAGCAAGGAGTCCACACTGGGTAAGTGGAGCCTGTTCTTCTTCTATCCAGCTGACTTTACCTTTGTTTGCCCAACTGAGCTTGAGGATCTTGCTAACAACTATGACAAATTCCAGGCTGCTGGCGCAGAGGTCTACTCTGTTTCCTGCGACACTGAGTTTGTCCACAAGGCATGGCATGAGGAGTCCGAGCGTATTTCTAAGGTAACCTACCCAATGCTCGCAGACCCAGCTCACGTTCTTGCAAGGAACTTTGAGGTCCTTATTGAGGACGCTGGCCTTGCTGAGCGCGGTGCTTTCATCGTTGACCCAGAGGGCGTCATCCAGGTTGAGCTTGTTACCGCTGGTGGTATTGGTCGTAACGCTGAGGAGCTTCTCCGCCTTCTCCAGGCTGCACAGTTTGTTGCAGAGCACGGCGATCAGGTCTGCCCAGCTAAGTGGCAGCCAGGTGCTGAGACCCTGAAGCCAAGCCTTGACCTTGTTGGTCAGCTCTAAGATTTAGGGAGCTTACAATGACCGACGTCAAAGACCTCTACGACGCGGTGATTATCGGCGGTGGGCCAGCTGGGCTCACCGCCGCCCTCTATCTGGCCCGCGCTCGCTACCGTGTTCTAGTTGTCGAGAAGGACCATTTTGGCGGACAGATCACTATTACTAATGAGGTCGTTAATTACCCGGGAGTTTTCTCTACTAGTGGCTCTGAACTCTCAGAAACCATGCGTAAGCAGGCTGAGGCCTTTGGTGCAGAGTTTTTGCTGGCAGAAGTTACTGACTTGGACATGTCTGGAGATGTTAAGGTAGTTCACACCACCAAAGGTGAGCGTCCCTGCCTCTCCGTTCTTCTCGCCACAGGAGCACATCCTCGCCATATCGGCTTTGTGGGAGAAGAGGACTATCAGGGCCATGGAGTTGCTTACTGCGCTACCTGCGATGGTGAGTTCTTTACCGGCAAGGAAGTCTTTGTGATCGGCGGAGGCTTTGCGGCTGCAGAGGAAAGTGTATTTTTGACCAAGTACGCAAAGCATGTTACCGTTCTTGTGCGCGAGGAGGCATTTACCTGCGCTCCTGCGTCTTCCGAGGCAGCTCGCACCAATCCAAACATTACGGTTCTTTATAACACACAGGTTGAGTCTGTTACCGGAGATTCCGCCCTTAGGTCCATTACGTACAAGAATCTAAAGACGGGCGAGAAGACCACGTTTGCTCCAGAAGATGGCGATTCTATTGGTGTCTTTGTCTTCGCGGGTTACGCGCCAGAGACCGACCTGGTAAAAGAGCTGGCACAGACTGATGATTACGGCTATCTGATCACCAACGAGCATCAAGAAACAACCTGTGAGGGTCTTTTTGGTGCAGGTGATGTGTGCCAGAAGCCATTGCGTCAGGTTGCAACAGCTATTGGTCAGGCGGCAACCACCGCTACTGAGATGGAGCGCTATATTAAGCGCGCTCAGGAGAAAACTGGCTTTGTTCCACAGATGAACGTCACGCGCATCTCGTCCAAGAAGGAAGCTCCTGAGGCTCCAGCGGCTAAGAGTGCCTCTGACTCCGGAGAGCTCTTCACTGATGACATGAAGGCACAGCTCAACGCTGTCTTTGAGCGCATGGCTCGTCCGCTTGTGCTTCAGTTGGAGCTGGATCAGAGGCCTGTCTCTGAGGAGCTCGTAGCTTACATGGAAGAGCTTTCTTCCATGACCGATAAGCTGAGCGTTCAGACGGTCTCAGACACGGGCGAGAAGAACCTTCCTGTTGTTCGTGTTTGCGCACAGGATGGTGCTCCCACAGGCCTTGCATTCCATGGAGTTCCCGGCGGTCACGAGTTTACTTCGTTTGTACTTGGCCTCTACAATGCTGCAGGACCTGGTCAGCCTATTAGTGACGAGGATAAGGCATCTATTGCCGCCATCGAGTCAAAGACGCACCTGCAGGTCTTGGTGGGACTCTCTTGCACCATGTGCCCAGATGTTGTTGTGGCTGCTCAGCGCATTGCTGCAGACAATCCTCAGGTCACCTGCGATGTCTACGACATCAATCACTTCAAGGAGCTTAAAGACGCCTATGACGTCATGAGCGTTCCTTGTTTGGTTATCAACGACGGTCAGAAAGTTGACTTTGGCAAGAAGAACCTCTCTCAGATTTTGTCGCTGATTCCATAAGATCCATTCGCGTCAAGGAGAGGGAGACGCTCATGAATATGCCGAGAAGATCAACGGTCTTCTCGGCATTTTTTGCGACGTATGAAGTAAGCACATGAAGCTTGTTTAGAGGCGCAAGGCCATGCCACCTTTTACAGAGCTTTTTGCTGGTAGAGACCTGCATCAGTAAAGCCCTGAGCGCGATAGTAGGCGCGCGTTCCGATTGAGCTGATGACATTAAGGCTGGTATAACCCGCCTCAGCCGCGATAGAGGAGGCTTTGGCAAGAAGTTTTTGGCCCAAGCCCTGGTGTTGAGCAGACATTCCTTCCGAGCCCAGCGAAAGCGCCTGTCCGTACACGTGGAGCTCTCTGATCATGGCCTGACCTGGCTGTACCAGCAGCTCATTAGCGGCAACATCACATACGCCAGAGGTTAGTTTGTCCCAGTGGGGAAGCGAAAGCCTGCAGAAACCTGCGATTTTATTGTCAGCAGTTACCCACTGCAGGAAGTGCTCGTCACTGACTGCGGTAGTGTAAACAAAGTCTTGCAGCGTAAGTTCCGCGGCGCGTACCTGCTGCTGGTTAATCTCTCTAAAGCGAATTTCCTGTACGTGGCTTGCGACGTCTACGGTGGTCAGCTCTTGCTCCACCATCTGACGAAGGTTGGTATGTTTGTTTCCTACCAGAATGTCGGTGGCGCTAATGTCTCTAATCATGCGAGAAATACGTACGTATGGAGGCGTTGCAAGCACGTCTTGAACAAGCACGTCTACCAGCTCATCTTTGGCGTATGGCTGCCATGCACCCTCACGGTATTTCTGGACCAATTGCGTTCCAGATACCAGTGCACAGGGGTAGAGCTTAATCTCGTCAGGGAGAAATCCTGGATCCGTGACAAACGTTTTAAAGTCCTGTTTATCCGCCTCAGGAGTTGCACCTAACAGGTTAACCATCAGGTGAGAGTGGATTTTAAATCCGTATAAGCGAATCAGCGAGAACGCTCGTTTAATCTGAGCAACGCTCATCTGACGCTGGTTTGCGTCAAGTATTTCTTGGCGTGTGCTCTGAATGCCAATTTGAATTTTGGTGCACCCAAGCTGTCTAAACATGCGTAGGTTATCTGGTGTTATGGTATCGGGCCTGGTTTCTATAACAAGACCAACTACGCGTGAAGCAGCTGTTTCATTAACGCGTTGTTGCTCTACCAGTTCATCGTAGGTGCTCTGCATCTGAGACCATGCGCTTTGGTGAGGCTGACTAGTGTCGTAGAGCTTATGAAAAGCCTGGTTATACGTGGCAGTATCATCAAAGACCGCTGCCTGCTGTTCAGCAACAAAAGAAGAAACAGCCTCTTCAGAGTTCTGCAAGCCAAACGAGGTGTACCAATCAAGGCGCTCCTTGATGTGATTAGGAGAGTCTGGCCACTCGTTAAGCGCGCGGAAAAGCTCCTTGATAAACCAGTACTGGTAGCTCTGTGGATAATCGTTCCAGGTACCACCAAGTACAATGAGCTCCACTTTGTCGGTTGAATGACCCATCTGATGAAGTGCTTGAAGACGAGCAGCAACTTGTACGTATGGATCAAAAAACGTAAGCTCAGCGCGCTGACAGGCAGGCTCGTTAGCAAGGTAGCTTTTAGGCATACGCAGATCACATGGGCAATAGATACAATTGCTTGAGCAGACGTGAGGTCTGGTGATTACGGTAATGGTTGCCACACCAGAAGCGGTGCGACGAGGCTTCATACGTACAGAGCGAATAAACTTTTCTTCCAGCTCAGGGGTCACCTTCCACGATTTCCACAACTCATCATTGTTCTGCTTGACCTGCAAAAAATAGGGGAGAATTGCTCGTTTAGGAATGAGTTTCTCGCGCTCTGTACTGTGGGCGCTAGAGTCAATTCCGCTGTTGTGCGAGTTAATGAGCATCTCAAGCTGATGCATATCAAGAGCGCCTTGCGAGCCATCTCTGAGCTGCTGCAATATGTCCAAAATGAGTTCATCCATACAAACAGTATAGGCAATAAGGCGAGCTTCTAACCTTTGGGAGCAAGGCGATGACGTAAAATCTCTGTATGGAAACTTCTTCTCACATAACACATACGCAATCTATCAGCACATCTACCGCTGAGCGGCTGAGCCGTGTGACCTCTGAGTTTTATGCTCAGCAGGCTCAGAGTTTCTCGGCAACGCGTCAGATGCCTTGGCAGGGATGGCAGCGGTGCCTAGATGCCATGCCTCAGCTTTTAGCTGGCGAGAAACCCTTTGTACTTGATATTGGCTGCGGAAACCTACGCTTTGCTCGCTTTCTTTGTGATGAGGCGGGAATTGTTCCGGAAAAGTATTTTGCTGTAGATAATTGCAAGCCTCTTGTGGAGAGTGGTGAGGCAGACACTCATGTCTCTGAGCTGGCATTTATTGAATTAGATGTGATAAAGAGTCTGCTTGATAACACGCTTCCTTCTGAGCTGACTGTTCCGTCCTGCGATTTAGTGGTTGCGTTTGGATTTTTGCATCACGTACCAGGCGCAGAGAAGAGGCTCCAGCTTCTACGTACGTTGTTAGAGAAAGCCAAACCTGGCGGCTTTGTCTGCGTTTCTTTCTGGCAATTTATGAACAGCCAAAAACTTGCCGCCAAGGCTCAAGAAACCACTGTTCAAGGGCTGCGTGCGCTGGGCATAGATGCCTCAGAACTTGAGGAGCATGACTATCTGATTGGTTGGCAAGATAAGGCAAATACCTGGCGCTATTGTCATCACTTCTCGCAAGAGGAGCTTGATGAGCTTCTTGCAAGTCTTGGCTCTGACGTGCACGTTTGCGCGCAATTTAGCGCAGACGGCAAAGACAATAATCTTAATCGGTATGTGATTTTGCAACGCGTGTAGCTGCTACAAAAATATCTTGGTAATAATTTCTCGTACAAGATAATCCCCCGCGCAGAAATTGAACTGCCTCCCATTTCTTGGACACGAGAAATTGGAGTCAGTTCAAAGCACACCTAAGTCAGATAATCTGTCAAAAAGACGTATACATGACGCCGAAAATAGCTAAAACGTGCAGATTATCTTCATTTGATGTGTAATATGGCCGCAAT
>CAKARX010000033.1:0-13645 GCA_916720745.1 uncultured Atopobium sp. | reverse complement strand
ACTGAATTATTACACTCTGTTTTATACAGAGATAGGCTTGTCCAATCAAACGTTAAAAAGAAGTTGTTTAAAATGTTTTGGCAGTCTTCATCAAAATCGTTAATGGTTGATATTGTGCCCGAAGTCATTGAGATAAATGTCTTTCCATCAGTATAAAAACAATCATCCTTTATATCGACATATATACCTTTAGAGAAATATTGTGTCGACATATTTAAAATTTCAACCGACCCTATTGAAGAACAGTAGGCGTATCCATCATTAATCGAATCATAAATGCCAGTAATCTTTGCAACTACAGTTCCATTTGAATACACCGGGAAATAGACTACCGGCCTTTCAATTAGACCATTTGGCGAATATATATATTCAGGTATGTAGTTTCGCAACTCATATTCGTTTGATTCAGTAGAAATATTATTCACGCTTAGAAGCTCTGGAATTATAGTAGCGGTAAGCTCTTCAACCTTCTTTAAAGGAATATCTCTTGCGGAAACCTGGATTGGCGTAAAAAAGACACAAAAGATTAGGAATAGAGCAATAAGGCTAAAGCACAATTTATTATTCTTCAAAATACCCTCCAAACACTAAACAGGTATCTATCAACTAATAATAAATAAAAAGAATGTAAGACTCAAAAGTTTTATTCTGTTATCGGGATAAATTTAATGTTAAATGCAAAAAAATACACAACACCAGTAAGTATTTCACATACTAGATATTTGAAAAACAAATAACTCTATTGCTTGATTTGGTATTAGAGATTGTGCTTCTTCATCCTTTGCTCAAAGAGCTCGTTGATAATCTTTGACATCTCTTCAGCTTGTTGAGCACTAGGTTCATCCTCAAATGCAGCGTAAAGCTCTGGATACTCCCGAGCAATATACTCACAAGACTTACCTGTTGCGTGACCACGAACAAAGAATGGAATACGCTTAATGTACTCAGGATTTACGAGTGCCAAGATTTTCTCGTCTGCTGTTTTACTCATGAGTTCCTCCCCTTGCATCTAACTCCTCATGTACAGTTGTTGAAGATTCTTCCCAAGCCTTGAGTTCTTCATAAATAGTTTCTGCTAAGTTCACAGAAACACCTTTTACCTGAGAGATATCCTCAACACTTGCAGCCTTTAAGCGCTTAAATGAGCCAAAATGGCGCATGATATCTTTTTTGCGTTTAGGTCCTACACCAGGAATTTCATCCAGAATAGAGACAGTCATTGCCTTATCTCTAAGCTCACGATGGAAGGTAATCGCAAAACGGTGAGACTCGTCACGGACTTGCTTGATAAGGTACAAAGAAGCAGATCCTGTAGGCAACACAATTGGTGTGTCATCCCAAGGCACAAAGACTTCCTCATCAGACTTGGCAAGGCCGCAGACAGGAATGTCTAGACCCAGTTCATTAAGCTGATTGATGGCAGCGGTCAGCTGAGGTTTACCACCATCAACCACCAACAAATCAGGTCGTGAGCCAAAGCGTTCATCTGCCATACGCTCTGGACTATACCTTCTGCCCAGGACCTCCGTCATTGAGACAAAGTCGTTTGCCTCATCAAGCTCAGCGCGGATCTTAAAGCGACGATACTGACTCTTATCAGCCTTTCCGTTAGTAAAGACCACCATAGATGCAACAGTAAAGTTTCCATGAAGCGTAGAGATATCAAAGCACTCAATGCGCAGTGGTGGCGCGTCAAGCGCAAGTGCGCTTTCAAGCTGAAGAAGCGCCTGGTTAGTACGGTCGTCAGCATAACCCGTGCGAATCATGTGGCGCATCAGCGCATGACGAGCGTTAGCGGAAGCCATCTGAAGAAGACGGAACTTCTCGCCACGTTGTGGGTGGTGAAGCACGCAGTTGTGCCCTCGTTTTTGTGTCAGCCACTCGGACAAAACCTCTGCATCGAGAAGATCGATGGGCAGGTTAACCTCTGCGGGAATGTCAGCGGTTTCGTCGTAGTAGCGCTTCAGGAAGCCCGAGACCAGCTCTTCCTCAGAAACGTCCAAGCCCTTGTCCAGGATAAACTCAACTGAGCGAATGGTACGGCCTTCTCGCACAACAAACACGCAGGCGGCGGAGATAGTTTCTTCTCGGTAAATGCCAATGAGGTCAATGTTGACCGAGGTAGGAAATGTGACTTGCTGACGGTCATCAAGATCAGAGAGTGAAGTCAGACGGGACTTGAGCCTAGCCGCCTTCTCAAAATCCAGGTCAGCAGCGGCTTCTTGCATCTGGTCTTTGAGCTCAGAGACAATCTCGGAGCGATTTCCGCGGAGGAAGTTCTCTACCTGCCTGACATTCTTTGCATATGAAACAGTATCAATAGCTCCCACGCACACACCGGGACCCTTGCCTACGTGGTAGTCGAAACAGGGACGCCCCTTCTTTGCAAGCAGCAGGTTGGCAACGGCTGCGCCGTCAGGGTCTTTTTCTAGCAGACGTTTAGCACGCTTCCACTCTACGCACGTAGCGGAGCAGATAGGTACTACTTTTCTGAGTGTCTCGATAGTTTGACGCGCAGCGTATGAATCAGTGTAGGGACCAAAATAACGTGTCCCCTTCTTGTGTTTCTCGCGCGTGTACTTAATTGCTGGGAAGGTGTCTGACTCTGTAATGGCAATGTAGGGATAGCTCTTATCGTCTTTAAAGTCCACGTTGAAGTACGGGCGATACTGAGCAATAAGATTGCGCTCCAGTACCAATGCCTCGTGCTCGTTTTCTACCACAATGTAGTCAAAACTACGCACAACCTGCATCATCAGAGGAATCTTGGCGCGATCATCTTGAAGCGTAACATACTGCCTCATGCGAGCACGCAGGTTCTTAGCTTTTCCTACATAGATAACCTTGCCAGATCCATCTTTCCAGAGGTAGCAACCTGGATCAGTGGGAACCTGATCAACCTGTTCTCTAATAGACACCAGGTCATCTGAGGGTTCAGAAGAAAACGACGGCGCCAGCCCTGGCGCACCCGAAGGTACGTAGTTGGGGTCAAGATTGTTCTGAGAGTTATCTTTGCCGCCTCTGGCACCGCTTTTGGCCATGCTATGACCTTACGCGAGAAACCAGTGAACGAAGCATGGCGGACTCTGGTGATTTAAAGAGGATTGCCAAGCCATAGGTAACCAAAACAGCTGGGATACCTGCAAAGATGCAGTACAGCACGCCATAGAGCGCTCGGCCGTCTGGTGCGCCAATAACAGCGCGCAGACCCACCATAATCAGGAGTGCCGCAGCTGATCCTGCGAGGCCAAAAAGAATTGAGCGGACAAACGCAAACACCATAGACTTAAGTCCAATCTGACCAAGGTGCTTACGCAAGCTAATCAACATAATGGTATCGATAACCACATAGAAGATGGCAGAGGTAGTTGCTACAAACATCATGCCAAAGTGAGAAGTACCCACCAGTAGCACCAAAACCTGTACGACAGAGCCGAGTGTTGCCGAAATAGCATAGAGCGTCATACGACGCATAGCAGAACAGACTTTTTGCAGGTACATGCCAATGCCATACAAAGGCAAAGCAAGCGACTGACCAATCAAGAATTGCTGGGTTAACAGCAGCTGATCTTCCGTAAACTTGCTTGCTCCAATAATAGAAACAAGAGGCATCGAGAAGATCATCAGATACATCATGAACGGCACCGTAAAGAAAAGAATCTGGTTGATACCGTGCTTGAAGTCCTTTTTGAACTGATCCATATTCTCTTTTGCCCAGCTATCAGACAGCTCAGTAAAAAGAGCTGTAGTAATAGGCACCGTCAAAATGGAATATGGCAGCGTGTACCAAAGGCGAGCGTACGCAGCAATTGAAGCGCCCGATGCAGAAACGCTGAGCTGCGAGCTTGTCTGAACCGACATAGTTACAAACGTGGCAACCACAACAATCAGAGCAGGCGCACCAATCTTAAGCGTCTCTTTAAGTGCAGGGTCTTTGAGGTTAATTCTCCACGAGAGCTTAATCCCCTTGCGCTTAAGTGACGGTACCTGAATCAGAACCTGAATCAGAACGCCCAGTGGATTTCCCAGTGCAAGAATAAGAAGTCCCAGCTCAGGGTTAGTGTTAACCAAGAAGGCATACGCAAAGAACGATGCCGTAGTGACAAAGTTATTAAAAATAGGAGCTGCAGCTGGCCAGAGGTAGTCTCGCTCTGCATTCAAAACACCAGAGAAAATGGTAGAGAAGCAGTACAGCATTACCTCTATGACAAAGAACCTGAAGAAGTACACTGCCAACGTTGGATCAAAATCAGCTCCTGCCGAGAAGGACTGTGTATACACCACTTCTGCGGCAAAGAAGAAGCCGAGAACAGCAACAAGACCTGTTGCAACAACAACAATGGAAAGCAGGTTGGAGGTGTAGGCGTTTGCCTCATCCTGTCCAACCTTCTTCTTAATAGAGAGATATACCGGCAAGAAAGCTGTGGTAAGCATACCTGCGCCAACAAGCTCATAGAGCTGGTCAGGAAGGGTGTTTGCAATGGAATAACAGCTTGCAAGAACGGTTGCGCCCATAGCAAATGCCTGGGCCCAGGTTCTTAAAAAGCCCGTAATACGACTAATCAGAACAAGCACGCTCATCATAGAAGTAGAACGGCTCAAATCCTTCTGCTTAGAGGCGTCATCTTCATCGGCAGACACTTCTTCACTATAAGAGCTGTCTGAAACGGAGCTGTCCTCTGTAGCAAAAGCATCTTTTACTGCTAAGCCATTCTCCTCAGCAGCAACTTCCTCGAGCTTCTGGCTCACAATCTGCTCAAACGCCTCATCCTCAATTGGTTGATGAAACGTCTCTGGAACAACAATGTTATCCACTACAGGAGGCTCATCAAAGGTCTGATCAAGAGCCTTGCTCAGAGTTTCTTCAGATAAGGTTCCATCAGAAGACTCTGCTGAAAGTCGCATATGTTTGGGCTGATATGCCACTAGTGCACCTCGCGAACAATATCTGCAAACGTAGCCGATACAAATGAAGCCAAATCTTCTGGAGAAAGCGTTAAACTGAGTCCGCGTTTTCCACCAGAGATATGGATGAGCTCAAAAAGCTGAGCAGTCTCGTCAATTATAGTGGGAAACTGCTTTTTCATACCAACGGGAGTGCAGCCACCACGAACATAACCTGTTAAACCCTCAAGCTCTTTAACAGGCAGCATGGAAAGGTTCTTTTGGCCAGACACGGCTGCTGCTTTCTTAAGATCAAGTTCTTGATCTACAGGAATACAACACGCCACATGCTCTCCACTTGAAGTTACGCAGACAAGTGTTTTGAACGCAGCGTCTGGATCTTCTCCAAGCATCTCTGCAATATGAGTTCCCAGTTCACCAGAAGGAACGTCTTCATCTACCTCGTAAGAATGGAACTCGTAAGCAATGCCGGCAGCATCAAGCTCCCTCATGGCATTTGTCTTTTGAACCTTTGCCGTTTTTCTCGCCATGTTATGCGCGCTTCTTCTGAGTTTTTTTCTCTGCAGCTAGACGTGCGTTATCGCGGTCTAGAATCTCTTTAAGGAACTTGCCGGTATGACTTTCTGGCGTTGCCGCAACCTTTTCTGGCGTGCCGGAAACAACTACGGTTCCACCACCATCGCCACCTTCTGGACCCATGTCAATAATACGGTCAGCCATCTTAATGACATCCAGGTTGTGCTCAATGACAAGAACGGTGTTACCTGCGTCAACAAGACGCTCAAGCACAACAATAAGCTGTCTGACATCCTCAAAATGAAGACCAGTTGTTGGCTCGTCCAGAATATAAAGAGTTTTACCAGTCTGCTGACGGTGAAGCTCTTTTGCAAGCTTGACGCGCTGTGCCTCGCCACCAGAAAGCGTGGTTGCAGGCTGACCAAGGTGAATGTAGCCAAGACCAACATCGTGGAGGGTTTGCAGCTTGTTCTTAATGCGAGGAATGTTTGCAAAGA
This sequence comes from uncultured Atopobium sp., assembly GCA_916720745.1. GTDB lineage: Bacteria > Actinomycetota > Coriobacteriia > Coriobacteriales > Atopobiaceae > Lancefieldella. Next base: position 7,727 of record CAKARX010000033.1, on the reverse strand, counting down.
ACGCAAGCGCCTCATGAACCGTCATATCAAGCACGTCAGAGACGGACTTGCCGTGGTAGAGGATCTCGAGCGTCTCACGGTTATAACGCTTGCCGTGACAGACCTCACAAGGAACATAGACGTCAGGCAGGAAGTTCATCTCAATCTTGATCTGGCCGTCGCCCTTACAAGCTTCGCAGCGGCCTCCCTGGACGTTAAACGAGAAACGACCAGCTGAATAGCCGCGTGCGCGAGACTCTGGAACGGAAGCGTACAGTGCACGCAGGTCATCCCAAAGACCAATATAAGTTGCTGGGTTAGAACGAGGCGTTCTACCAATAGGACTTTGGTCAATATCAATGACCTTATCGATAAGATCAACGCCCTCGAGCTTTTTATACTCTCCTACCACACGCTTTGAGTGCTGAACTGCATTAGTAAGCGCGGGCGCAAGGGTATCGGTAACCAGAGAAGACTTACCAGAACCAGAAACGCCTGTGACTACCGTCAACGTACCCAGCTCGATAGCGGCAGAAACGTTCTTAAGATTGTTAGCGCTAGCCCCCGTAATCTTGATTTTTCCACGTCCAGGCTTACGACGAGCCTCCGGCAGCTTAATCTGCTTCTTTCCCGTGAGATACGCACCTGTGATGGAATCAGGGTTTTCAACAATCTCTTCTGGAGTGCCAGCAGCAACAACGTGACCACCAAGCTCACCAGCGCCGGGACCCATGTCAATAACGTAGTCAGCTGCGCGAATGGTATCTTCATCGTGCTCAACAACAAGTACGGTATTACCGCGGTCTCTAAGCTGCTTAAGCGTCTCAATAAGACGGTTATTGTCTCTTTGGTGAAGGCCAATAGAAGGCTCGTCCAGAATGTACAGGACGCCCATAAGACCAGCACCAATCTGAGTTGCCAAGCGAATACGCTGGGCTTCTCCACCAGAAAGCGATGCTGCTGCGCGAGAAAGAGTGAGGTAATCCAAGCCAACGTTTACCAAGAACTGTAGCCTTGCCACAATCTCTTTGACAATAGGACCTGCAATGACCTTCTGACGGTCAGTAATAGTCAGCTGCTTAAAGAACTCCAATGACTCCTTACAAGAGAGCTCACAAACCTCCCAGATGTTCTTCTCGCCAACGGTGACAGAAAGAATTTCTGGCTTTAAGCGAGCTCCGTGACAGGTTGTACAAGGCATCTCGCGAATGTACTTCTCAAGATGCGTCTTCATATTTTCTGACGTGGTCTCTTGGTACTTGTCAAAAAGAATCTTTCTGACGCCAGAAAACGTAGTAAACCAGTGCGTATTGCGACCGTCGCGTGTCTTGTAGTCAACGCGAATCTTAGTAGAACCAAGACCGCCAAGAAGGGCGTCCTGCACCTTCTTAGGTAGCTTGTTCCAAGGTGTTGTATCAGATACGTCAAAATGTTTGCAGACTGCAGACAAAATCTGAGGATAGTAATTGGAGTGTCCAAAAAGGCTTCCAAAAACGCCCTCTGATACGGACAGTTTTGGATCAGCAATCAGTGCCGCAGCATCAATAATTTTACGAGTTCCTAGGCCGTCGCAGTCAGGACAGGCGCCGTAAGGAGCGTTGAAGGAGAAATCGCGAGGCTGCAGGTCATCCATAGAGTGACCGTGAATAGGACAAGCAAGCGCCAGCGAGTACTGCAAGAGCTCTTCTGGCATAGACTCTGGATTGGATTTATCGGCCAGGAGCAATATGCCTACCTTGCCCTGGGCAAGCTTAGTTGCCTGCTCAACGCCCTCAACAATGCGGCCCAAAGAATCAGGACGGATGACAATACGGTCAACGACAACCTCAATATCATGCTTAAGCGTTTTACCTAGCGTGATTTCTTCATCAAGTTCACGCACAACGCCGTCAACACGAACGCGAGAAAATCCTTCTTTGCGCAGGTCTTCAAAGAGCTTGACGTACTCGCCTTTACGGCCCAAAACAACAGGAGCCAAAACATAGGCTCTGCGTCCCTGACCAGCCTCAAGGATTTTATCGGCAACCTGATCTGTTGTCTGACGCTCAATAACGCGTCCACACTCAGGACAGTGAGGAGTACCCATACGAGCGTACAAAAGACGCAGATAATCATAGATTTCTGTAACAGTACCTACGGTAGAGCGAGGATTTCTAGAAGTAGTCTTCTGGTCAATAGATACAGCTGGAGAAAGACCGTCGATAGAGTCAAGGTCTGGCTTATCCATCTGTCCCAAGAACTGACGGGCATAGCTGGACAGAGACTCAACGTAGCGGCGCTGTCCCTCTGCGTAAATGGTGTCAAAGGCAAGACTCGACTTGCCCGAACCAGAAAGTCCCGTAATAACTACCAGCTGATCACGAGGGATATCAATATCAATATCTTGCAGGTTGTGCTCTCGTGCACCACGGATAGCAATTTTGCTTGAAGCCATAGTTCCTCACATAACCAGTTTGACGTGCACGTTTCTTTTGACACGCCTGCCGCCAAACAATAGAAAACAACATCAGTACACAGATGCAATTTGTGCGTACTGATGTTCTAGTATACCCAAGATAGTGCTGCCAAAACACGGCAAGCGCGCTTCCCTATTTAATACGAACCTTCATCACGGCCTTTTTAAGCTTGGAGCCAGATTTCTCCAGCGTACAGCCTGGTTTGTGGGCATCAGATGGAGGTGTCACCAGAAAATCACCCGCGTGAAGGGTGACCCAAGTCTCTTCTCCAGGATTGGTATAAGCGCCAAAATCAGCGTCAGCATTAAACTCACCCTTAAGAACACACTGCTCAAGAGGGGCAACTGCAATGCTTTCGGTGCCAGAAATCACTACGTGAATATCGGCGTAAATCTTATGAGCCTCATAGTCCTTCTCGCCAGGCAAAGCGGGCTCAAACTCCATGACGTTCACAAAAACGTTATCTCCGTCAATTTCTGTTTTGCCTAAAGGCAGCTCGTCCAGATTGTGTGTTGCCAAAAACTCCGCAGCACAAGCCATATATTTCTGACCAAAGTCATTCTCAGATACATGTTTAATTGACGAGAAAATCATGTGAACCTCCTACGTTCAGCTAAAGTGCGCCGAAAAGATTATAGCTATCTCGTTTGCCATAAAGTTCTATGGGTAGAATTAAGTAGTTACTGCATACAACTGCTACATAAGGAGAGACATGGCAGACGTAGATATTGATCGTGAGGCACTTCGTAAAGAGATTGACGCTGCACTTCACGGCAAAAAGAAAGAGCCACAGCCACCAGCGGGCTTTGAACTTAATCAGCACTCAAGCGTGAAGCACGTTATTGGCGTTGTTTCTGGTAAGGGTGGCGTTGGCAAGTCTTTTGTCACCGGCATTCTTGCAACTAACCTTGCTCGCTCAGGTAAGCGCGTTGGTATTCTTGACGGTGATATTACCGGTCCTTCAATTCCTCGTATGTTTGGCATTTCTGACGAGCGCTCTTACGGCGTTGAAGAGCAGCTTATTCCTATCGAGGATGCGAACGGCATCAAGATCATGAGCGCCAATCTGGTGCTTCAGAACGAGACCGATCCTGTTCTCTGGAGAGGTCCTGTTGTTGCTGGCGCTATCCAGCAGTTCTACAGCCAGTGCAACTGGGGTGACCTTGATTACCTGCTGATTGATATGCCCCCAGGAACAGGCGATGTTGCGCTAACGGTATTCCAGTCCCTCCCTGTTGAGGGTGTTGTGATTGTTTCTTCTCCACAAGATCTTGTTCAGATGGTTGTGGGCAAGGCAGTGCGCATGGCAGAAATGATGCATGTACCTGTGCTTGGTTTGATTGAGAACATGGCATATATCACCTGCCCTCACTGTGATGAGCGTATTGAGCCTTACGGTCCATCAAAGCTTGCCGAGACCGCAGCGGCATTTAACCTCAAGCCTTTGGGACAGCTTCCTATGGATGCAACCTTTGCGCAGATTGCCGATAAGGGAACCTTTAGCACCGAGCTTCCTGAAGGTCTTGTTCCTGACGCAACACAAAGCGTTCTTGACCTGTAAGTTCTAGCTTCTAGAAGTTACACAACACAAAAGGTAATTGTCACTATGGCTCAAACAGCGCGCGTTAAAGAACGTCAAGCGGCACAGGCTCAACGTATCAAGCAGGCTCAGGCATTTCTGGTGCCAGACTACATTGATGCTGCAATTCTTGGTGGTGGCGCAGCAGGACTCTGCGCTGCCATCACTGCTGCCGAAGCTCTTGGCGCCAACAAGCACGTTGTTATCTTTGAAAAAGCACTGGAGAGCGGCAGGACTATCCTGGCAACAGGCGGCGGGCGCTGCAACTTCACCAATGCAGATTTGAGCTTTGAGAATTTCTCTCATCCAGAGTTTGTTCAGGCTGTCTGCAAAGATAAGGACACCTTCCTTGCTGACATCCTGGCTTTCTTTAGGTCCAGCGGTCTTGCTTGGGCTACAGAAGACGAAGGCAGGATGTACCCTCTTACCAGGCAAGCAAGCTCCATCCAATCATTGCTGCTCAGACGTGCCCAAAAAGCTGGTGTTCAATTTGCACTGGGACGAGAAGTAACGTCAGTTAAGCCACAGCACAATGGCTTTATTGTTGCCTTCAAAGAATGCTTTGCTGGCGAGAAAACCTATGAGGTCCATGCATCATCGGTAGTTCTAGCTACTGGTGGACTCACAACCACACAACTTGCTGAAAGCCTTCAGTTGCAGACCACCTCACTGCGACCGGGACTTTGTGCACTCACCTGCAAGCCTGAGCCCCCAACAAGCCTTGATGGAAAGCGCGTACGAGCACACGCAGCTCTTGTAAGAGACGGCGCGGTGCTCAAACAGGAATCTGGAGAACTGCTTTTTAGGTCATTTGGACTCTCGGGTATCATGATTTTCAACTTGTCTCGCACAGCCCTGCCTGGCGACGTGCTTGAGATTGATCTTCTCCCCCAGCTTACGGAAGAGGAAGTTGCGGCAGCTGTGGCAGCTCACACCACTGACGGTCTTCTCGACCCACAGATTGCTGCTTACCTGGGTGCTCATGACTCAGTTGAAGCCACTGTTACCAAGGCTCACAAAATAACTTTTACCGTTACCGGTACATCTTCTAAAGTTGTTCCACAGGTCTGTATTGGTGGAATTTCCATCAATCAAGTGGACACAAACACTCTTGAAGCACATGACGTTCCTGGTCTGTTTATTGCAGGAGAGGCTCTTGATATTGACGCTCAATGTGGAGGCTTTAACCTCTCGTGGGCGTGGAAGAGCGGTATGGTTGCCGGTCTGGCTGCCGCTAAAAGCGCTGGTCAGAATTGCGAATCTTTGAAAGAGGACAACTAACATGCTGGAAGTATCAAACATTAAAGTTCATGTTGCGCCTCTTCGTAAGCATCCCGCTAAAGAATCAAAGGTGGGATTTGACGCACTCCTTCGTACTCTCCGAGTCTCTGCGGATGAAGTTACCTCCTATGAGCTGCATAAACGCTCAATTGATGCACGTAAAAGAAACGATATTGTTCTTATCCTCACCTATCACGTAAATCTTAAAGGTGGGCCTGCAGCGGAACAAAAACTTCTGAGCAAGATTCAAGGTAAACCTGCAGCAAAGCATATCAAGCTTGCAGAGCCAAACACGTTTGCACTTCCCAAAGCAACACAACCTGCTCCTGCAGAGAACCGTCCCGTTGTTGTAGGAGCTGGATGTGCAGGCCTGTTTTGTGCGCTGACGCTTGCCAAAGCTGGGCTTAATCCCCTGCTAATCGAACGCGGAGATGACGCAACGAGAAGAACTGCTGCAGTGGAGCATCACAACCAAACTGGTCAGCTAGATCTTGAGAGCAATATTCAGTTTGGCCTTGGAGGAGCTGGCACGTTTTCTGATGGAAAACTCAACACGGGCACCAAGAGTGCTTCTCATCGCTTTATTCTTGAGACTTTTGTTAAGGCGGGCGCACAGAAAAATATTTTGTGGGACGCAAAACCCCACGTAGGGAGTGATATTCTTCCCACCGTTGTGACCAACATTGTCAAAATGATCGAAGACGCTGGCGGAACCGTTGCGTTTAGGACAAAGCTCACCTCCCTAGAGCGTGCCTCAGATGGCTCTCTTTCTGCAATTCAGATTGAAAGAACCACTCCAGACGGTTCAGTTCAAACTGAAACCATACAGACTCGCACGGTGATTCTTGCAACTGGACACTCAAGTAGAGACACGTATGTCATGCTCAAAGACAAGGGCGTCTCTATGGAGAGAAAAACCTTTGCCATGGGTGTGCGAATCGAGCATCTTCAGTCTCAAATCAATAAATCGCTATACGGTCCCGAAGCAACCAATCCTGTACTAGGAGCGGCACCCTACAAGCTTTCTGTTCATCTTCCCTCTGGTAGAAGCGCCTTCTCGTTCTGCATGTGTCCCGGTGGCTATGTTGTTTCTGCAGCTAGTGAGAAGGGCGGCGTAGTCACAAATGGCATGAGCCTGTCTGACCGTGCAGGACAAAACGCTAACTCTGGTCTCTTGGCTAACGTCTATCCAGACGATCTTCCAGGAGATGACGTACTTGCTGGAATTGAACTACAACGCAGCTGCGAGCAAGCGGCCTTTAAAGCGGGCGGCGGAGCTTATGTTGCCCCAGCTCAGCTTGTAGGCGACTTCCTAAGCAAGAAAGCTTCTACTGGACCTCGTTCGGTAAAACCAACCTACCCACGGGGCGTTACCTGGACCTCACTTGAAGACTGTCTACCACCCTACGTCTTACAAACCTTGCGAGAAGCCCTTCCGGTAATGGACAAAAAGCTTCATGGCTTTGCTCATCCCGATGCTGTTCTTACAGGCGTTGAAACAAGATCAAGCTCTCCTGTAAGAATTACCCGCGATGAAACAGGACAAAGTATTAACACTCCAGGTGTATGGCCTGTAGGTGAAGGTGCTGGCTACGCCGGCGGCATTATGAGCGCTGCAGCTGATGGCATTAGGATGGCCGAGCTTATAGTTGAGCACTACAACAGGGCTTAATGTTTGCCTCTGTAACGCCTACGAGTTGCGTGGGCGCTGCCCTTTCTAGCACCAGTTTTAAGCCTCTTGATAACATCATCTGATGTAGTGCCTTCAAGCTGGCTTCTAATGGCTACAATCTGATCTCTGAGTTCTGCTGCATGCTCATAATCCATAGATGCAGATGCTTCTGCCATCTCTGCTTCCATACCAGAAAGCATTGCTTCAACCTCTGTACGAGGAAGATTTTGCAATTCTTCAGCAAGCAATTCTGCAGGCATTTCAAGAATTGATTCTTGCTGTTCTTCAAGCGAATCTTCATCATCAGAAGCGGTATAGAACTCTCCGTTTTTGCGCTTACGCTTATCAACGTTTTCTGAAGCTTCAGCAATAAAGCCTGCAATATCTGTAATGGATTTCTTAACGGTCTTAGGTACAATACCGTGCTCTTTGTTAAACGCTTCCTGAATTTCTCGGCGCCTTTTTGTCTCATCTATAGCAATACGCATAGAGTCAGTGATTTTATCGGCATACATAATGACCTGGCCAGAAGCGTTTCTTGCCGCTCTACCCATAGTCTGAATAAGAGACCTTCTGTTTCTTAAGAAGCCCTCTTTATCTGCATCAAGAATAGCTACAAGAGAAACCTCTGGAATATCAAGTCCTTCTCGTAAAAGGTTAATTCCAACCAGTACGTCAATCTTTCCCTGGCGCAAATCTCTAATGATTTCTACGCGGTCAAGCGTAGCGGTATCCGAGTGCATATAATTGACTTTAATGC
>CAKARX010000032.1:0-13970 GCA_916720745.1 uncultured Atopobium sp. | reverse complement strand
CTTGATGCGGAGAAAGCATTTTTCTCCACAACCAGGTGCCCTACACCTGGCAGGTTCCAGCTGCTTCAGCCTAAGCCTTTAGTGCTTATCGACGCAGCTCACAACCCCCAGTCAATCGAGACATTCTTAACTGCTATTCGCTCAATTGAGCCAGAAGTTGCCAACCGTCCTATGCTTTTGGCTGCAGTTTTTGCAGATAAAGACGTTAAGGGCATCGCAGAACTTCTCGCCAATGAGTTCCCTGAGGTGGCGGTAACCCAGACGGACAACGAGCGCGCCATGGATGCAGATGAGCTTGCTGAGCTGTACAAAGCCTGCGGCGCCAACGTGGTAGCGGTCTACAGAAGCGTCCCTGAGGCAGTGGATGCCTTGCGCGAGAAGGGCTTTGTGGCATGTGGAACAATTTCACTTGCTGGCGAGGTTGCTGCACAATTTGGTGATGCTTTGGTAAAATAAATTTATCTGCGACATTTCGCTCATTTTTGAGGCAGTTTGTCGTACGATTTAGGAGAGAACAAAAAGCCAGCAGAAGGGGCTGTCAGATGCAGGAGATTCTTGATCAGATTATTACACCTGAGGTACGTATGGTTATTTACCTCATGGTTATTTGCGTCGTAATGCTTTATATCCTTTCTATCATCTACGTTATTCGCGATGCTCAGCGTCGTGGCGCAGAGCCTTGGTGGATGTGGGCAGTCATTTCTGTTGTTCCTGTTGTTGGTCTGCTTGCATACGTTATTTTGCGTCCAAGCAGCTACCTCATTGACCGCGAGGAGCAGGACCTTGATATTGCCCTTCGTGAGCATCAGCTGTCTCACTACGGCATCTGCCCTAAGTGCTCCGCTCCAATTGACCGCGATTTTATCGTGTGCCCAATCTGCAATACGCAGGTTAGAAACGTTTGCCCAACATGCCATCGTCCACTGAACGCAGACTGGAAGGTTTGCCCTTACTGCCGTACTCGCATTCAATAACGTTTGGTTTTGTTCTTTATGATGGCAATCTGGTGTTTTACAACAGAGACTATGTAGGCGTCTGCTCCTAAGCTCCTGTGTGAGCAGAGTAGGCGCCGTGCCTGTTTCTATGAGTAGCTACCTCTGAGGGGTTTTACATGAAGGTTTTATATAACGACGGCCATGTTGACGAGATTAACGATGCAGCTGAAGAGCTTGAGGTTATTCGCCACGATGCAGCTCACCTGCTTGCTCAGGCTTTGAAGCGTCTGTACCCACACGCACAGTTTGCCTACGGTCCAGCAACCGAAAACGGTTTCTACTATGACGTTGATCTTGGAGACACTAAGGTTAACGAGGACGATTTTCCAGCTATCGAAGCTGAGATGAAGAAAATCGTCAAAGAGAACCTTAAGATTGAGACGTTTGAGCTTCCTCGCGATGAGGCTATTGCCTACATGAAGGAGCGCGGAGAGTCTTACAAGGTTGAGCACATTGGCGATCTTGCTCCTGACGCACACATCACCTTCTACAAGCAGGGTGAATACGTTGACATGTGCGTTGGCCCTCACATGCTCTACACTAAGGGTGTTAAGGCTTTCAAGCTGACCAGCATTTCTGGTGCGTATTGGAAGGCCGATAAGAACAACAAGATGCTCACCAGGATTTATGGTGTTGCCTTTGGTTCCAAAGATGAGCTTGCTCAGTACCTCAAGATGATTGAAGAGGCCGAGAAGCGCGACCACAGGAAGATTGGTCGCGAGATGGAGCTCTTCATGATGTCCGACTTTGGTCCAGGTTCTCCATTCTGGCTTCCAAACGGTATGGCTCTGCGCAACGCTCTGACCGATTACTGGCATGAGATGCAGGCTCGCTTTGGTTACCAGGAGGTTCAGACTCCACTGATCCTCTCGCGTTCCCTTTGGGAGACTTCTGGTCACTGGGATCACTACAAAGAGAATATGTACACCACCACGGTAGATGAAGAGGACTTTGCAATTAAGCCTATGAACTGCCCTGGTGCATGCTTGATTTACAAGTCCAAGCCACGTTCTTATAGGGATCTTCCTATGAAGCTGGCTGAGGCTGGTCTTGATCACCGTTACGAGATGAAGGGCGCTCTGCACGGTCTGTTCCGTGTTCGTGAGTTTACTCAGGACGATGCACACCTCTTTATCCGCCCTGATCAGATTACTGAGCAGGTCACGGATGCATCTCACCTCATTACCGCATACTATGCACAGTTTGGCTTCCCATACCGCGTTGAGCTTTCTACGCGCCCAGAGGATTCTATGGGTTCTGATGAGGATTGGGAGCGTGCTGAGCAGGGCCTGCGCGATGCACTTGAGTCTATGGGCATTGAGTACGTGGTCAACGAGGGCGACGGTGCGTTCTACGGTCCTAAGATTGACTTCCATCTGACCGACTGCCTTGGTCGCTCTTGGCAGTGTGGTACCATCCAGCTTGACTTCCAGCTGCCTCACAACTTCCAGCTTGAGTACATTGACTCCGACGGCACCAAGAAGCAGCCAATCATGATTCACCGCGCTGGCTTTGGTTCCTTCGAGCGCTTTATTGGTATTCTGACCGAGAACTACGAAGGCAAGTTCCCTGTCTGGCTGAGCCCATGCCAGGTCAAGGTTCTTCCTGTTTCCGAGAAGTCTCGTCCTTATGCTCATGAGGTTGCCGAGAAGCTCGCAGCTGCTGGTATTCGCGTTAAGGTTGACGACCGTGACGAGAAGATCGGCTATAAGATCCGTGAGGCTCGCTCACTTGACCGTGTTCCTTACATGCTCATCCTTGGCGAGCAGGAGGTTGAGGCAGGAAACATTTCTGTCCGCGACCGTTCCAACGAGACTCACACCGCAGAGCTTGACGAGTTTATTGCTCAGGTTGTCAAAGAGAATGCTGAGCGCGTTGGTTAATAGGGTTTCAGACAAAGTACGGGTTACGGGCGGTACCGCACAGGATGGCGCAGGTGGCACGAAGAGTGTCGGCGCAATCGACGGCGTTACGCAAACCACAACCGACGTTGTCACGCAGACCGTAACCGATGTGACGCAAACCGCAACTGAGGTTGTAGCTGAATACGTAAAAATGACAGGGGCAGGCCGTGCGCGGCTTGTCCCTGTTTCATTTGTAGACGAACTTCTCGCCACACTGATTGCGGGTGGAGCAAGCGTCGTGGAGCCGCTTGCTGGCGTGCCTGTTGAGGTATGCGACATCAAGGGCAGGGCCGCGGCAGGGGAGCTGCTGGTGGCGGATGTGCGTGCGATTGGCGCCGAGTTTAGCCCCGCGTGTCGCTTGGGAGCAGAACTTGCGGTGGCCGCGGACGCTCGGGTGCCGGGATATGTTGTCGTGTGCATGCGGAAGTGCTGCATGCCGTGGGTAGCAGAGGCGGTTGAAGCCAAGGTGTATCCTGCAGAGGACGTGACGGTTGCTGCCACGGGAGCGGAAGAGCAGGCGAGTGCACGGGTTTCTCGCCACGCGGCGAGCGACGCGGCGCAGGTGGTTGCCGCGTACCTGGCGTGCCATCCGCGCGTCGAGGCGGTGCGCTATCCGGGCCTCAAAGCGGATCCAAGCTTTGCGCGCGCAACGTCGCAATTGGTGGGTGGATTTGGCCCGTATGTGGATTACACGTGGAAAGAATCGCCAGGTGAATGGCATAGATTTACAGCAACGGATGAAGACGCCAGAACGCAGATTATAAATTTTGAGAGACTCGGTTAACGGTAAGCACTTGTTTAGCAGACCTTGGTATAATTTGAATTAATGTTCCTAAACAGAAGGGGATTTTATGGCAAAGAAGGCTACTCAAATTGAGGATGTTGATACTTTGCTCAAGCGCCTCGAAGAGATGCGCGAGGCACAGGCAGAGTTTGCAACATTCACTCAGGAGCAGGTCGATAAGATTTTCTATGAAGCTGCTCTTGCGGCCGAGAAAAATCGTATCCCTCTTGCTCGCATGGCAGTTGAAGAAACTGGCATGGGTGTAATGGAAGACAAGGTTATCAAGAACCATTACGCAGCAGAGTACATTTACAACAAGTACAAGGACATGAAGACCTGCGGTGTTGTAGAGGATGATCCAGCTGCAGGTTATCGAGTTGTAGCCGAGCCAATGGGTATCGTAGCTGCAGTTATTCCAACTACTAACCCAACTTCTACCGCAATTTTCAAGACACTTCTTGCTCTGAAGACAAGAAACGCCATTATTATTTCCCCTCATCCACGCGCTAAAGAGTGCACTATTGCTGCTGCTCGTATTGTTCGCGATGCTGCCGAGAAGGCTGGCTGCCCCAAGGGTATTATCGACTGGGTACCAGCTCCTACCATTGATATGACCGCAGCAGTCATGAGCAACGCTGATATCATCCTGGCAACCGGTGGCCCAGGTATGGTTAACGCAGCTTACTCTTCTGGTAAGCCAGCTCTGGGCGTTGGTCCTGGTAACACTCCTGTTATCATCGACGATACTGCAGATATCAAGCTTGCAGTCAGCTCCATCATTCACTCCAAGACGTTCGACAACGGTATGATTTGCGCTTCCGAGCAGTCCGTAACCGTTCTTGACAGCGTATATGACCAGGTTAAGAAGGAGTTTGCTGATCGCGGCTGCTACTTCCTCCAGGGCAAAGAGCTTGACGCTGTCCGTAAGACCGTCATTGTTAACGGCGCTGTTAACGCAGGTATTGTTGGTAAGTCTGCTCACTTCATTGCAAAGACCGCTGGTGTTGATGTTCCAGAGAAGACCAAGGTTCTTATCGGCGAGGTAACCTCTGTTGAGCCTTCAGAAGAGATGGCTCACGAGAAGCTTTCTCCAGTTCTTGGCATGTATCGTGCAAAGACTTTTGACGAGGCTATTGCTAAGGCTGAGCGTCTTGTTGCTGATGGTGGCTACGGTCACACCAGCTCTCTTTACGTCAACATCAACGAGAAAGAGAAGATTGCTAAGCATCAGGAGGCAATGAAGACCTGCCGTATCCTGATCAATACTCCTTCCTCTCAGGGTGGTATTGGAGACCTCTACAACTTCAAGATGGCTCCATCCCTAACCCTTGGCTGCGGCACCTGGGGCGGCAACTCCGTCTCCGGCAACGTTGGCCCACAGCACCTGCTTAACTACAAGTCTGTTGCAGAGAGGCAAGAGAATATGCTTTGGCTTCGTGTACCTGAGAAGGTCTACTTCAAGAGGGGCTGCATGCCTCTTGCTCTCCGTGAGCTCAAAGAGGTCTATAACAAGAAGCGCGTCTTCATTGTCACAGACCAGTTCCTTTATAAGAGTGGCTTCACTAAGACTATCGAGGAGACCCTTGATTCCCTGGGCATTGTTCACTCTTCATTCTGGGATGTTGCTCCAGATCCAACCCTTCAGTGCGCTCTTGAGGGCGTAGCTCGCATTCGCTCCTTCGAGCCAGACTGCATCATCGCAATCGGTGGCGGTTCTGCTATGGACGCAGGTAAGATTATGTGGTCCATGTACGAGAACCCAGAGGAGAAGTTTGAGGACATGGCAGCAGACTTCTTGGATATCCGCAAGCGTGTCTACAACTATCCTAAGATGGGCAACAAGGCATTCTTCGTTGCAATCCCAACCTCTTCTGGTACCGGTTCCGAGGTAACTCCATTTGCTATCATCACTGATGCTGACAATGGCGTTAAGTACCCACTTGCAGACTACGAGTTGCTGCCTAACATGGCAATCGTTGATACCGACAACATGATGAGCCAGCCTAAGGGCCTGACCTCTGCTTCTGGTATCGACGTCCTTACTCACTGCCTCGAGGCATTTGTTTCCATGATGGCATCCGACTATACAGACGGCATGGCTCTTCGTGGTATGAAGCTGGTCTTTGAGTACCTGCCACGTGCTTATGACAATCCAAACGATGTTGAGGCACGCGATCACATGGCAAACGCTTCCTGCCTGGGCGGCCTTGCATTTGCTAATGCATTCCTGGGTGTCAACCACTCCATGGCTCACAAGCTGGGCGCTTTCCACCACATTCCACACGGTTGGGCAAACGCAGTTATCCTTACTCGCGTTATGCGCTACAACGCAGCTGAGCGTCCAACAAAGATGGGTACTTTCCCACAGTACGATCACCCACACACTCTTGCACGTTATGCTGAGGCAGGTCGTTTCTGCGGTGTTACCGGTAAGGATGACCGTGAGGTCTTTGAGAACTTCGTCAAGAAGATTGAGGAGCTCAAGGCATACATTGGCGTCAAGGAGACCATCAAGGATTACGGCGTAGATGAGAAGTACTTCCTTGATACCCTGGACGAGATGTCTGAGCAGGCATTCGACGACCAGTGCACTGGTGCAAACCCACGCTACCCACTTGTCTCCGAGATTCGCGAGCTCTACCTGGATGCTTACTACGGTCGCGAGCCAGGCTTCTACGAGGACTAATCCTCGCACCCGCGCGCCGCGTCGCTAGCGCGTCCGCCTCGGAGTGCCCACCGTGGAGCGCGTCCACCGCGGGGCGCGTAAAACACAAAGCAAGAGCCGGTTACCTAAAACCCAGGTAACCGGCTCTTTTGTTAGCTTTCTAAACTTTTCGTCTAACTGCTTGATGGGCAAATTTAATTGGATCTACGATTACGGATTCGCAAAACACATCTATGTCACTTAATCTGTCAAAAAAGGCTATACATTGCTCCAAAAATGCGTGTTTAGTGCAGAATATCTTCATTTGATGTGCTATTGACATCGAATTTTGCAGATTATCTGACTTTGCTGTGTTGTCACATAGGGCAATTTAGGGATAGTTAAACTTTATATATTAGTTCATTCATAAATCTGTATATTGAATCAAGTTTATTCATCAGAATGAATTGCTCATGAGAATACTGGCGCAGCGTCCGCTTGATCCGGTACAGATTGCTGTCTCCCAAGTCTTTTTTAATGCTCAGGAACATATTTTGCATTGCCAGCTGATTCCTGTAGATATCCGCATTTACAAAGTACTCTTTAATACTCACCGAGTTCAGTTCATTAGTTCTTTGATTATCTTTTCTTTGCTGGTAGAAGTCATCATGATACGCACCGTTATATTCGATAGCCACTAAATTTAATCCAGACAAATTTGACTTAGACATCTTGCCAAAAAGTAAATCTAATCTTCTTTCCTTAGCTTGTAACTCCGGGTTTATCTGGTCTTTTATTACATACGATTTATTCAACGCAATCGGCATTTGATTGAAACCACCTTCACAATATGGGAGAGCAGATCTAATTGCCATCTTTACTTCCATGGGAGAGGCTGCATCAGAAAAGAAAAAGCGCATATTCTTTTGTGTGACATGCAATCCAGGAGAATAAGATTCAAGCGCATTTAATAGAGAGGCAAGCTCTTCCGCACTTACCAACGGCGTATTAAATTCGCAGAGGTCACCGTTTGGGAGATGACCATAACTAGCCATCATTAAATTCGCAAGCACAATTTGATGAAGAGCACTTTTATTCCTTGAGAGCAAGCAGACAGCTAAAGCAGGCGAGATACAGTACACGTTTTGTCCAAGATCGATAAGCGAGCCCGCGGGTAAAAGGCACTTAAACTGGTGAGATAATCGCTCATCGCAAAATCTTGATCTCGAATTGTTTCTTAATAGTTCATGAGTAGTTTTTCCTAAGACAATGCCGTATGCTTTCCTTAGAAAACAAAGCTTTTCATCGTATATCTCGGTCGAACACGCTGAATACGTCGCGCGCAAATCCCTTGTTGTCCGTTGCAACAAAACATCTTCATTTCCGCGCGTCTTAAGTTGCGCGCAGATTTGTAGTGCAGTTTCATGTGAGAAAACAATATCCATTCGTTCCTCCTTAAAATGAGAAACGAATATAACAGCAGGATTTTTCAGTAGTTTGACAGCTGTTTGACAGACTTCCGTTTCTGTTCTGCCTAAATAAGATAAGTCCTCTCATACCTGCAGGTAAAAGAGGACTTGATAACAAATCTAATTAAAGCTCAAATGAAACAGTCTGTTCAATCAACACAAAACTAATATGACTAATCAATCCACCAGCTAAACGTGCTTGTAGGTAACAAACTTGAAAGCAACGCCTTCCGGAGTCACACCGCCGTCTTCCTCGTTACAAACTTCCCATGCAGGGTCTTTGTCCAGGTTGGGGAAGTACGTGTCCGCATTGACCACGGTGTCGTGCTTTGTCACGTACGCGTAAAAGCACTTGTCGAGAAGAGCGCGGTAAATCGAAGCGCCGCCAAGAAGCCAGACCTTCTCGGGAGCTTCATCCTCAACTAAACGAAGCGCCTCCTCAGCCGACGACACAACCTCTACGCCTTCGACCTGGTAATCGGCATTTCTCGAAATGACAATGTTGCGGCGACCTTTAAGCGGTCCACCAGGGAAACTCTCCAGCGTCTTTCTGCCCATGACAACCGTGCAACCGCGCGTGTGCTCAACAAAATACTTCATGTCGGCCTTGTTGGGGATGAGAAGATCTCCGTCGCATCCGATGCCCCAATCGCGTGTTACAGAAACAATTGCGTTCATGTGGTTCTCCTAGCAAGTATCGTCTTAAATGAAATGATGATTTTAGCTTGAGCGCTCGCTCGGGCGTGACTGCAACGCCAGCCGCGTCCGCTTGGGCGTAGCTGAAGCGCCAGCCGCGTTCGCTTGGGCGTGCCTGAAGCGCCAGCCGCGTCTTCAGCAACTGCGCCTAAACCGCAATCGGAATGTTTTTAATCTGCGGACCGTGCTGATAATCTTCGACAATGAGGTCGTCAGTAGTAAAGTCGTAGAAATTGGTGACGTTAGGATTCAAGCTCACCTTTGGTGCGTCAAAGGTTGGGCGAGAAATCAATTCTTTAACAATATCCACGTGGCGATCGTAAATGTGAGCGTCGGCAATCATGTGAACAAGCTCGCCGGCCTCCATGCCGCTAACCTGCGCAACCATCATCAACAGGATGGCGTACTGGCAAACATTCCAGTTGTTAGCGGCAAGAATGTCCTGGCTACGTTGAACAAGCAGCAGGTTAAGCGTTGGTTTGTCCTTACCTGGCTCCTGAGTAACGTTATAGATTGCGTTGAATGCGCAAGGGTAGAGGTTCATCTCGGAGAGGTCAGCAAAGGTGTACAGATTGGTCATAATACGACGGCTGAACGGATTCTCTTTGAGATCCTTGAGTACGCGATCCATCTGGTCATAATCGCCGTCAGCATAGTGAGAAACCTGTCCGACCTGATAACCGTAAGCTTTGCCAATGGAGCCGGACTCATCAGCCCACGAATCCCAGATGTGAGAGTTGAGGTCGTTAACGTTGTTGGACTTCTTCTGATAAATCCACAGGACCTCGTCCATGGCGCTCTTGAGAGCGGTACGGCGAAGCGTTAGCGCAGGAAATTCCTCACGCAAATCGTAGCGATTGCAGACGCCAAACTTCTTGATTGTGTATGCGGAAGTACCGTCTTCCCAGGTAGGACGAACCTTTTCGCCCTCAGTGGTGGTACCGTTTTCAATAATGTCGGAGCACATATCAATAAAAATACGATCTGCTTTGCTCATATTCAATCCTTAAAATTACTGTTCAAATTGCAATAAACACCTGGTATTTGCGCGTGTGACAAGCTGCTATCAAGTCTCTGCTAAACACATTACCAGTTGCTGTCAGTATAAGCGCTGTAGGGGTCCCCAAAAAGCGGGCTTGAGGAAGTCTGATTGCTCGAAACACAAGAACGTCCCAGTCCCGAGAGCAGCATAATAACTATAAAAAATAGCAAGCCTGCAGGGAAAGGAGAGCCGTCAGGCATCTGCGACGGATCGTTTGGGTCGAAGTCAGGGCCCTCTCCGCCAAATTCATGCCTGTTGTGCCTGGTATCTTGGTTGTCGTCTTTCTTTGCCATCAATCCTCAATCAAACGCTTACACTTTGATGATACCCGTCGTCGCCCAAGGATTTCATGGCGAGAAACCCCTCTTTTAGTCACTCCACATTCTCTGCAAAGTATTTTGAACACGACGACTTGTTCGCGCCTGCAGCTCGCTTACACCCGCAGCATCCGCGCCTGCAGCTCCTACAGGTGCTGCGATGCAAAGATGTCGTTCCAGAACGTGCCAAGCTGCTTGATAAGCTCAATGTCCGCGGGAAGCCACTGCACGTCAAACAGCTCGTTTTGAGCAAGCCAACGAAGCTCTGAGTGAACCTCAGGATCTGCAACAGGCTCCTCAGACTCGCCAAGTGTGCAGACAAAACAATCCATATGCAGGTCAAAGGTGGGGTAGGAGTAAGCTACCGTGTCATAGAAAAACGCTGCCTGCACGCTACAGTGCAGCTCTTCCTGAATTTCTCGACGCAGCGCCTGCTCAGAGGTTTCTCCAGCCTCAACTTTTCCGCCAGGAAACTCCCAGAAACCAGCATTATCCTCATCAGCTCTACAAGCGGCAAGAATTTTGTTGTCTTTATAGAAGATAGCTGCAGCTACATTGACTGTTTTGGCCTCGGTCATGTTATCCCTCCAGCCTGACTGTTGCAAAAATGGTGGAACTCTCGGCATCTTTGAGCACTACCGAGAAACCCGTCTCATCGGTGTATACCTGGGGAGTAATGGTGTCGCCCAAGCGCGCCTGACTTCTGTACTGAACCACAATGCGGCGCAGCTTGTGAGAATAGCCAAGGGCCACAAGCGTATCGACAGCCATGAGCACGTACTGAGCATTGTTGACGTGCTTGTTTGTATCCAGATGCTGCTGAGAAACAAGAATAGCTGGACCATCAACGGCGTTTCCCTCAAGTGCAATTTTTCGAGGAGTTGGTGGCAAATCTACGCGAGGCTCGCCGGTAATGTAGATGCTCTCGCTTTCTGGAACACGAGCAGCCTTGCCTTCTTTAATGTCCATTAAATACCAGGTAGAATCCGCTTTTACGATGTTTGTGCCGTCTGCATCATTAATGACAAACGACCTTGATGCTTGAAGACCTTTCATCTGATATGACCAGGTGCCCACGCAGATCTTCTCGCCAAATTGGGGGAGTCGGTCAACCTGAATCTGCCAAGTTGCCAGAACCCAAGCATATCCCTCGCTGGTCAGCTGCTTAAAGCCGCGGCCAATATCTTCTGAGTGGAACGTCGAGCAGTCCTGCAAATAGTTCATAACGCCTACCAGGGAAAGCTTTCCGGTCTCATCACACTCGCTATATCTAACTCTACTTTCAATGGTGTACATACAAATCCAAACTCGAAATCAGCGATTGCTGAGGTATTGCAATATGTCGAGAACCCCGTCTAGTTGTCCCATGGGAACGAACCCGGCAAGCGGTCTCTGACTTTTTGCGTGGTATCGTCAAGTTTCTTCTTAGTTACCTGGACTTTTTGTGAAACCTGTTGGGCCTTTTGGGTAGCAATAAGAGTTGCATTCTGGGCCGCCGCATTTGCCTTTTGAGCTGCTGCGTTTGCTTTCTGCGATGCGTTTTGCGCTGCAGCGCTTACTTTTTGCGACGCATTCTGTGCGGCTTCTTCAACCTTCATTGATGCATCTTGAGCTGCGGCTTCAACTTTGTGATGGGTGGTTGGCCCATTCCAAAGAAGGCTGGCAACCGTATCCAAAAAATAGAGCGTGACAACAATAAAGGCCAGCACAGAGATAGTGTGCCTTGAGAAAAGCATCAAAATATCAAGCATCGCTGGAACTAGTACAAAGACTGAAGTAACTGAAAAAGCTCCAAACACAGCGCTGGCCTGGGGACAAATTCGACCATGCAAGTTGAACTTAAACATGGAATAGTCCCACCACTTCTTTTTAAAGCGTCGCTCCAAAAAGAGGCCGGTTGAGTATTCAATAACAGTGGCCAAAAATCCGCCAATAATAAAGACAATAAATGGATTGGAAATCTGGCCAAGTACCAGCCAAACTGCAAGCGCGCCAATGCCATAAATGGGACACGTAGGTCCAAAAAGAAAGCCGCGCTTAGTAAATTCTCCCTCAACAACGGAGCAATAGATGGTTTCGTATACCCAGCCGCCAAAAGAAATCAGCGCAAAAATTATGACCATCTGAGGCAGATGCTGCACAAAGAGCTCAATATTCTTATCGAGTGCAAAGAGTGTACGCAGTGTCTCAGTCATGGTGCTCACGAGAGATTTCCGTAGTCCATGTAGTCGTTGAACTCGTCTGACTCGCTGTTGGTTGTGCCTTGGAAATCACTTTCAGGTGTCGAGAAACCCGTTGGGCGGAAACCGTCTTTTTTGTATGGATTACCTGTCAGCGTTTCTGCAGTTGAGCAAGCTTTATCGCAGGTTGTAACAATCCAAGCCTCTTTGGTATGAGGAGGAACGGGGACAAGAGGAAACATGTGGTGCAAGATGATGTCTTCCTCAACAGGTGTTAGATCAGGAAAGTCTTCGCGGGCATTATCAAGTGCATGGCGAGGGTGAGTAAATCCGTGCCAGTTGTCTGGTGCAGCCTCGTGATCATGCCAATCGTAAAGGTAGTAGTCATGGAGGAGCGCACCACGTACAAGCGCACGTTCATCAACTTTGATACCAGCGTTCATAGCAAAAGCAAGGCTGCTATAAGCAACTGCAATAACGTGGTCGAGTGTGCTGGTAGTTCCGTGTTGTGTAAAAGTTGCAAGCTGATAGAGTCTTCCAGACTTCAAAATAGGAGTTGAAAGCTCATCGAACCTCTCGCGAATTTTAGAAACGTCAACCAAAAAAATATCCCATCAACTGCGTGTACACTACAGAAGTCTCTGTGCGTACCCTAGTAATGTATCTATAAAAGATTAGTTAATCTGACGGCTACGTGCAATCTTTTTGGCTGAATGTTACGAAAACGAAAGAATAGAAAACGCAAGCTTTGGCGGCGTCCATTATGATGTTTACCTGCTGTTACGCCTTCTTGCTATAAGGGCTCATGTGGTCCACCACTACGTTTACCGCACCTGGAAGGCAGCGAGCAGAGTAAGCGTAGATGTCGTGGCAGGTAACCTCGCCATTTACCTCTAGGGGCATAGGCGATGTCGATTCAACGGTAATTTCCCTGCCGCTAAAGCTATTGAGGTAGGGCCTACCAAGCGAGTCTCCCGTGCGATCAAAGAAACCAGAAAGCAGTGGGCGTACCAGCTTTGCAGTCATGTGAGTCTCAATGACAATAACCTCAAGCAAACCGTCATTCATGCGATTACCAGGAGCTAGTTCAATTCCTGCTTGCATCATGGAGCTGTTTGCAATAAGGCAGCCAATGCCCTGAAGCTCATGTACTTTGCCATCAACAGTAATTTTGAAGTCGTGTACTGGCGGCATAAGGTTGGCTAAGGCCGCAGTAAAGTATGCGGCTTCTCCGAAGGTTTGCTTATGGGGGATGGCTGAGCGCATAATTTCTGCGTCAAGGCCTGTACCGGCCATTAAAGGAACTCCAGCTACATGGGTTTCTCCCGATACTGTGGTCCAGGTAATCTCACCCAGATCAAGCTGTGCGGTCTGAAGGTTTCTACAGGCCAGCGCCAGTGCGTTGGGCTCAGGGGCGTTTCCAATACTTGCTGCCAGAAGATTAGCGGTTCCAGAAGGGAAGACCAAAATAGGTGTCGGGAATCCTCTAAGGCCGTAGAGCAGGCTAGATACGGTGCCATCTCCGCCCGAGAGCACCACTACGTCAAAATCTTCAGGCTGAACAGAACTCAAAACCTCATCTGTGTGCCAATGGCTTTCAACTAGCTTTACCAGGCATTCGTCGCCGCTTTTCAGAAGAGCGCGCTCAAATTCAAAGATTGCGTCAGAGCTAAAACCCGAGCAAGGATTGTGAATGATGAGGGTTCTCATATATCCTCCGAAGATTTGCGACAAGCTGGTATATCATTTTGATACGTATGAGTGTATCGCTTTACGTCAGGTACTTAATCGGCAATTGGATGGACGCATTGTATATAGCAACCTCAGAAGAACTTTCCGCATTTTGTGAGCGAGCAAAGACTTCGCATATCCTTGCAGTTGATACGGAGTTTCTTCGCGAGAAAACCTACTTCCCCAAGCTTTGCCTGGTGCAGGTTTC
>CAKARX010000031.1:0-14943 GCA_916720745.1 uncultured Atopobium sp. | reverse complement strand
GGCTTTGGCATGCAGCTTGGTCGTATGGGGAAGATGTTCTCCGACTTCAAGGACGAGTTCGACAAAGCAAGCAAGTAACAAACTGCAGCTAAACGCATAAAACAAAGGGCGAGAAGATCGATCTTCTCGCCCTGTTTTTGTGTTGCAGTTGCACGACGCTTGCTACAAGCCCATGGCCTGCAGAATGAACATCACAATAGTCAGGATGATAACGGTGACGATGGTAAACCAGGTCAGCGCGTTCCAGATGCGGCCGTTGGCGTACTTGCCCATGATGTGTTTGTCGGCCGCGATGATAACCATAAAGACAAGCAGAATTGGCAGCAGAATACCGTTGATGACCTGGGCGGCCATCATGATGCCAAAGAGGCTCATGCCTGGAATCAGAACAACCAGCGCAGAGATGACCAGCACGGTAGTAATAATGCCGTGGTAGACAGGGGCTTCCTGCCAGCTACGGTCGGCTCCGCGCTCCCAACCAAATGCCTCGCAGATAGCGCTTGCGGTAATGCCTGGTAGAACGCATGCTGCCAGGAAGGACGCGCCAACCATGCCCAGCGCAAAGAGCGTACTTGCGTACTGACCTGCAAGCGGTTCAAGTGCGCGGGCAGCATCGGCAGCGGAGTCGACAGAGATTCCGCGAGGGAAGAGCACCGCACCCGTGGTCAGCATGATGAACCAGGTAATGACCTCGGCCAGGATTGCACCGGCAACATTGTCTGCACGCTGTGCAGGAATGTCGCTGGTATCAAGGTTTTTCTCGACAACATTTGATGCAACCAAGAAGATCATGTACGGACTGATGGTGGTACCAATGTTTGCGACCAGCAGCGAAATGTAGGACGGATCGGCGGAAGGCTGCGGAATGATGGTGACGCGCAGGGCCTCGCCCCAGTCAGGCTGAGCCAGCACGCCGGCCACCACGTACGTGACAAAAATGCAGCTAATTGCCAGCAAAATCTTCTCGATACGACGGTACGATCCGCCAACGGTCAGAAGCCACACCATCAGCGCACTGATAGGCACCGAGACGTACGTTGGGATGCCAAAGAGCTCCATGCTGGACGCAATACCTGCGAATTCGGAGAAGGTAACAGCAATGTTGGAGAGCAGCAGCGCACCCATTGCCAGCGTGGACAGGCGGATGCCAAAGCGCTCGCGCACCAGCGATGCAATACCTTTACCGGTAACACAGCCCATTCGAGCTGCGGTTTCTTGAACCACAATCAGCAGGAAGCACATAAGCGGCACGGTCCACAGCTGTGAGTAGCCAAAGGTAGCGCCCGCGCTGGAGTAGGTTGCAATGCCACCGGCGTCGTTGCCAGCAAATGCGGCGAGAAGACCGGGGCCCATTGCCATCAAGATGTACTTGAGGCTGTTTTTGTTGACCGGAGCCTTCTCTTTAGATGCGCGTTTGCCCTGCTCGACAACGCTGCCATCGCCCGCGGTAAGCTGGCCAGCGACGCTCTGCATTGCAACCGCGTCCTGCTCTGCAACCGCGTCTTTTACCTCTGCGTTCTCTTGCGACATTTACATCACGCTCACAAGTGAGAGAGCGTAAGAGAGGACGAAGAATGTCACCACCGAAAGGCTCATGGAAATCAAAGTAAGCGTGAGACCTGAGGTTTCCTGGTTTTTCTCCTCACGATGGCGAAGTACAGCCAAGAAAATTGGGGTCAGCAGGAAGGAGATGAGCGTAGAGCCAGCTGCTGCGCCAAAAATCTGAATAATAGTCTGGTCAAAGAGCGCGGCGTAGAATGCGCCTGCATTTGGATCGTACGGATGGAACAGAGCCTCTAGCAGGGCATGGGCTGCGGCGCCAAGAATGCAAATGAGTCCGCTGACCAGAAGACCCAGTAGAAGCGAGCGGAAGGCAAAGCCTAAGATAGACGGAGACTTCTCGCTACCAGGATCGTCTGTGAGGAAGAAGTTTGTCACATAGTTGACGGTATTCTCGCTCAAGTTCAGTGAGATTGGCATGGTAATAGTGCAAAGAGCTGCGAAAATACCCATGATTGGATTAGATGTTGCGGCTGTTCCTACAAAAGCAGCAATCACAACGGAGGCAACCCAGAACAGAAGCCAGAGGTTGCGGTGGAGGAACCAAATAATGTTGCGGCCGCGGTCGCCAGAATCGGAATCGCTCCTGCCGCCACCAACAATCTGCAGGTCCTCGGCGTGCTCCTCTTCAAGAACGTCAAGAGCATCGTCGACGGTAACAATGCCCAGCAGGCGGTTGTCATCAGAAACAACAGGCATGGCCAGCAGGTTGTATTTTGCAATGTTACGAGCAACGTCCTCCTGGTCGTCTTCTGGTGAGGCGGTGACCAGGTTCTTATTAGCAATCTCCTCCAGACGAGTTTCTGGCTCGGAGACAATCAGGCGGTTCAGCGTAACGGTGCCGGACAGACGGCCATCCTCGTCAGTAAGGTAGAGGTAGCGGACGGTCTCAAAGTCCTCGTCCAGGTTACGCAGGCGGTCAAAGGCGTATGCAACGGTCTGGTCCTCAGGAACAGAAAGCGCCTCGGACGTCATAATACGACCGGCGGTGTACTCGCGATATCCCAGCAGCTGCCTAATAGCGCGCTGCTCCTTAACGCCCATCAAGCGCAGGAGTTTCTCGGCACGGTCATAGCTCAGCTCGGAGACAAGCTCGGCTGCGTCGTCTGGGTCCATCTCGGACAGGATGCGAGATGCTTCTTTTTCGTTCAGGCCACCGATGAGCTCAACTGCCATGGCGTCGTCGTTGAACTCTGCCATTGCGCCGGCTCGCTGCTCGTCATCAAGCTGGGCAAACACCTGGCTACGCAGGCGAGAGTCCAGGCGCTCGATGATGTCAGCGACGTCAGCAGGGTGCAGCTCGTCCAGTGTCTTGTGGGAGACGGAGAGCTTAACGTTGGAGAGATCGCGCTCAACCAGGTCCATGTAACTCCACGCGATGATGCGCTCCTGCATGGGGTGACCCATGGCGCGCGCAATGCGCGTGACCAGGTGCTCTAGCTGGGGAGAAAGGCTGCGCAGCAGACCGCGTGCGCCAACCTCTGCGCCCAGAA
Source organism: uncultured Atopobium sp. (assembly GCA_916720745.1). Taxonomy (GTDB): domain Bacteria; phylum Actinomycetota; class Coriobacteriia; order Coriobacteriales; family Atopobiaceae; genus Lancefieldella. The sequence continues at coordinate 11,890 of CAKARX010000031.1, read as the reverse complement.
GACGCAGCTGCGTTGAGCTGGTATCGGAAAGCTTGAGGTCGTTTACGCGGACAACACGAATACCACGCGTATCAACAATTTGCTTGTTCAGAATATCTCGAGCGAGAAGAACCTCGTTAGGCTGCAGGTAAGAGAAACGAATCTCAGTTGAAGGAACCTTGAGCCTGACGACATCCTCATCGTAGGTATCAACGTATTTACGCCAAGAAATCATCATTGGCGTGCGGCCGGGACCCATAAAAGCAAGGGAAGTAATGCGAGGAAAAACTTCTCCGGTAGCAATTCCAAGGTCGGAAACAGAACCGATCTTCTCGCCTTCTGAATCTAGAACCGGATTACCCATTAACTGGGAAAGATAAATCATGTGTGCTCCTTACATGCGTCCGAAGACTAAAGCGTGGCTTTTTGCGAGAAACTCCGCGTAATTGCCACGGGGACTGCATTGCGATTTCACCCCTCACGGTGCAAATCGGCACACCGCAAGAGGTCAGCGACTGTGAGGTCGAGGTTTCATGCTGACCTTTCTCTTCATCCAATAGAACGTGAATTGTGTTTGCGAAGACAATTCACAGATGTAACTATTTTAACGATTTTCCTGCGAGGCTGTAAAGACTCTTCACATAATCTAGCTGCTCGGATTTGGTTGTGGCCGGCGTATGAGCAGCGCTTGGACAACGGTCAAACGGCGTGCGAGCAGCACGCGGACAGTGCGTGGCCAGTGAACAGCCAGTTCAATCTGCGAGGCAACGCTATACATAAAAAAGCCCGGTACCTGCGGGAATGCAGATACCGGGTTGTACTGGTACAAAGTGTAAACGAAACAGCTCTTAGAACTGTACGTTTGGTGCCTGACGAGCGGACTCGTCGGTAACCTGGAAGCTTGTACGTGGGGAACGTCCACCAGCAAGAAGGTTGTTTGGGAAGACAGCGATGATGTTGTTGTAGTTCATAACAACGTCGTTGTAGCTCAAGCGAGCGTAGCTGAGGCGGTTCTCGGTGTCAGTAAGCTCTGCCTGGAGCTCCAGGAAGTTCTGGTTTGCCTTGAGCTCTGGGTAGTTCTCAACAACAGCAAACAGGTTGGTCAGAGCGTTGGAAAGAGTGCCGGAAGCCTGCATCTTCTCTTCAGGAGTGTGAGCGTTTGCGACTGCAGCACGAGCGGAGGTAACTGCCTCAAAAGTCTGAGACTCGTGAGCTGCGTAACCCTTAACGGTGTTGACCAGGTTAGGGATCAGATCGTTACGACGCTGAAGCTGCGTATCGATAGCTGCCCAAGCATTATCGCACCTGTTGCTTGCACGGATGATGTTGTTGTGAATGCTAATTGCCCAGAAAACCAGAAGGACAATAACTACAACTGCGGCAATAATCATGCTAAATCCTTTCAATCACTGACAATCCTGTGTCAGCCATCCATTTGGACAGGTTAATTATACCCAAAAGTAAAAATCTAAGGCGTTTTTGATTAAAGCTTTTAACTTACTAACGAATCTTTTGGTAAATGGAATGCTCGTCCACACACTGACGAGAAGAACGTTGAACTAGAAATGACGTGGAATGGAATGTAAGTTCTGAAGGTAAAACGTTAAGTTGAGGTCCGCCAAAAAATGGCGGAGAGGGAGGGATTCGAACCCTCGGAACGGGGACACCGCTCAACGGTTTTCAAGACCGCCGCATTCAACCACTCTGCCACCTCTCCAAAGCGGTAATATCCTACCGCATAATTCAGTTTTTTGCGAGTAGGGGATTTGGTAAGTTCGGTTTTGCTTCATAATTAAGTGCAGACAAATAAGCATCAGGGTTCTGAAAGATTTACGTCAGAATGTGAAAGATAAGCGTCAGGTTCGTGACGGGTTCGTGACGGGTTCGTGACAGGTTTGTGTCAGGGTCGTGACGGATTCGCGTCAGAACTGCGTAAGAATTACGACAGCAACTAGACAAGTGAGGAGCAGCTATGAGCGACGAAGCGCAAGAGCCTTTGACCCCACAAGCTGCTCTTGATCAGAAGAATATGAAACTCGCTCTTGAGCAGGCAGAGCTTGCAGCACAGATAGGAGAAGTGCCTATCGGAGCAGTTGTAGTGTGCGAGGGAGAGGTTATTGCCGTTGCACATAATCGTCGTGAGATTGATAACGATCCTTCTGCGCACGCTGAGTTTCTCGCCATGCAAGAGGCCTCAAAAAAGCTTGGCCGCTGGAGGCTTTCGGGTTGTACGGTCTACGTAACGCTGGAACCTTGCTTGATGTGCGCAGGATTGATGGTCAATGCTCGTATTGATCGCTGCGTGTTTGGCGCGTTTGACCCAAAGGGCGGTGCAACGGGTACGTTGTTTGACGTGAGTAGTGACCCAAGACTTAATCACGAGTTTGCTGTCTCAGGCGGAGTATTAGCAGACGAAGCATCTGCACAGCTCAAAGCGTTCTTTAAAGAGCGTCGCAAAAGCAAAAGTTTGGAAAATTGAGAAGTTTAAAGGAATTATTTAAAAGAGATTTTGATTCCACTAGCAGCTATCAGCAAAGCTCCAAGACCAATGAAAGCTACTAGAAGAATGAGCTTTATAGCCATTGAGATGCTGAATACAAAAGATAGAGTCGCGCTTACTAACAGAAATAATGCAAACACAGTAATTGTGATTAAGATTAATTTGTCATTATCGTCAGCTGTTTGGAGCTGAGACGCGTGTCCTTGGACATTTTGATTAGTTACATTTTTATCAAAGACGATAGAGAGTGTAATAAAAGAATTTATAAGCACGAGAACAGCATAGAGATACCAATAGTTGTACGAGACAAGAAAATAGAGGAAGCACCCAGATAATACAGTCCTGAAGGACGAGATTTTACCTGTTCTATAAAATGTATGAAGTCCGGCAAAGCCACCAATAAAAGCTAATAGACCGTAGGTTAATCGGGACGAGTATTTGCTTGAGGTAACTTGTTCAGATGAATTACTGACATCCGTCTCAGCCATAAGAGCCTCCAAAGTATGCCGTAAACACTCTTATAAATTCATAAAATATTTTATAAGAGTATTATATCACAATATGGAATAAATTTCATAAAGTGTTCTTTGGAGAATGGAACTGTAGTTTTAGATCACCTGGAAAATAAAGAAATCAAGGTAGTGACTCTCGGGAACACCCCAAAGAATTGGGTGGTCAGGAGCTTGCTGTCGCTCTTCAATTTGCTTGAGCTGTACGTTTGTGTGGTGAGCTGCCTCGGCAATTGCCTGGGCGAGAAGATCTCTGGTCATGAAGTGTGAACAGGAACAGGTTGCCAGGTAGCCGCCTCGAGGTAGCAGCTTCATGGCTGCAGCGTTGATTTCCTTATAGCCACGCATGGCGCTGCGAACCTTATCGCGCGTCTTGGTAAATGCGGGCGGATCCAGAATGATGAGATCAAATGGACCTCCCTCTGCCTTGAGTCGCGCGCGGTCATGAGCCAGCTCCGGCAGGTATTCAAGTACGTTTGCACAGGTAAAATCCATGCAATCTGCTAAGCCATTGAGCTCCGCATTTTGGCGTGCAAGATCAATGGCTGTTTGGCTGACATCTACGCAGCGGACAAAATCAGCTCCTCCTGCTGCAGCGTTAAGACCAAACGGACCAACGTGACAGAAGCAATCCAGCACACGACGACCTTGCGCAAGCTGGCGAACTGCGCGACGGTTGTATTTTTGATCCAAGAAAAAGCCGGTTTTCTGGCTGTTTTCAAGGTCAAGATTGAATTTGAGTCCGTTTTCTGTTGCAAGAACGTGAGTTGAAGGCAGAGTAAGGGTGCTTTCTGCAAGCAAGCCATTCTCGTCAGGAGAAGTGCCTGTCCACCAGCCCTTATATTGTGGAAGTCCTTCTTTAAGGCGCGAAGGGGAGTCATTTCTCTCGTAGATGCCATCAATTACCTGGCCATCTGTAGACAAAACCTCAAGCAGCAGCGGATAGATAACGTCACGCAGACGCTCCATGCCTACAGTTCCTACCTGCGCAACAAGTACGTTCTCGTAGCGGTCTACGATCAAGCCAGGAAAACCATCGGCCTCAGAGAAGATAATGCGGCAGCAATTGGTGTCGGGCTCAGTACCTGGTAGAGCGCGGTTTCCCATAGTGGTCTTGCGGTGTTCCCACGCCCAGCTAATCTTACGACTCCAAAACGCTTCATTGAGCCTATCGTTGGCGTTTCTTGTCACAATTCTGACGCGAATCTTGCTCATTTCTGACAGAAGACCAGTTCCCTGGTAGGTGCCGTTCTCTTCAAAGACATCAACAATGCAACCATTTTGAGCACGCTCGCCGCTCTCTGGAGACGGCTCCACACGGATGACCTCGCCCTCAAAGACCCAAGGATGCCCGCCCGCAAGCGCACGAGCTGCTTTCTTGGTGATAATAACCTGAGGATAAGGGCGGAGTTGCTTCATGATGTTCCTTCTCGCGAGAAGCGCTTACAAAAGGCCGGGTGCTTGTATGTGCCCAGCGTCGATGCTCAAAAAGTTACATAAAAAAATTGCAGAGAGCCATAAGAGGGAATATTGCCTGCTTGATAGCTGCAGAGCGTTTGTCGGGAGAAGTCACAAAGAGAAGAATTGCGGCAAATTCCATTGAACAAACAGCAAAGATAACAAGCGCTTTACCTAGTGGATTTCTGTTAGCCATCAAGAAGACGCCAACGAATACCTCAATAGCAAGAAAGAGATTATAAAATCCCTGGTTAAAAGCCATTTTTTCGGTGCTTTCTGCCTCTTCTTTTGTCATGTTAAAGGCCTTGAGTGCGCCGTCAGAAGTCCAGGCAAATGACTCAAGATAAAAAATAACCACATGAAGAGCTGCTGCTCCAAGAGCAAAAATTACACCAACGCCATTAAAAGGGCCCATTTTGATTCCTTTACTGTATGAGCTGACTGCGTCTGATTATAGATTACGTGTGTCGGCCGTATCTGCCGCCAAATCCAAATCCTTTGCCCCTTGACCTTGAGCCCGAGAACATCGAACGCGTGGTCTTGGTGGTAGAGCGGGAATTCTGGAGCATAATGCGTCCCTCATCATAAGAAAAGCCAGGTAGATCCCATGCAGGAATCAACGCCTTTGTGAAATATTCAATTTCTCTAAGCGGCGTAACTTCGTCTGGTCCCATGAATGTATAGGCCTGACCTGCGGCTCCAGCGCGACCTGTTCGGCCAATGCGATGAACGTAATCCTCGGGATCAAGCGGCACGTCAAAGTTGATAACGGCGTCAATGCCCTGAATATCAATGCCGCGGCTCATGACATCGGTTGCAACAAGAACCTGAATGGCGCCGCTGCGGAATCGTTCAAGCGCTCTTGCGCGAGCCTTTTGCGGACGGTCTGCGTGCATAACATCAACCTTGAGACCTGCGGCTTTGAGGTTTTTGTAAATGCTGTCAACGCGCGACTTTGTCCTACAGAACACCAACACACGCTCTGGCGCAGGATCAAATGAGTCGATAAGTGCCTTCAAGAGCTGCGGTTTTTGTCCTTGAGTGACCGAGCATAAATGTTGCTCGATTGTTGCCGCAGTTTGTCCAGTTCTTGCAATCTCAATGCGCTCCGGATCTTTAAGCAGCGCGTCTATAGTTGAGGTAATTGACGCGGGAAGTGTTGCCGAGAAGAGCAACGTTTGGTGCGCCTTGGGCAGCTGCTCCATAATGCGGCGAACGCTTGGCCAAAATCCCATGTCAAGCATGCGATCCGCCTCGTCGAGTACTAGCACCTGGATATTCTCCAGACTTGTATGCTTCTTGTCGAGAAGATCTATCAGGCGGCCAGGTGTAGCTACCAGCACATCGCAACCTTTTTGCAGCGCGGTTATCTGGTGCTTGTAGCGCGCGCCACCGGTAACAATGACGGCCTGCTGACCAGTGGATGCGCAAACGCTCTTGGCAACGGCATCAATTTGGGCAGCTAGCTCTCGCGTCGGTGTGATGATGAGCGCGCGGGGGTAGGCGTTACGTTTGGCGTCGCCTCGCTTGGCGTTGCGCTTGGCGTCACGCCCGGCGGCCGCGTTTGGTTTGGCGCTCGCGTTGGGCTCCTTGGCGTCGGGTTTCTCGGCCCCACCGGGTTTCTCGACAGCAATGCGCTGCAGCGTAGGCAACATAAACGCTGCAGTTTTACCCGTTCCTGTTTGCGCAGACGCAACAACGTCCTTGCCCGCGAGGACAGCGGGAATTGCCGCGGCTTGCACGGGAGTAGGCGCGTTGAACCCAAGTGTTGCTACGCCTGCCAGAATTTGCTCGTTTAGCCCGAGCTCGGCAAAAGTTATTTCCATACAAACAAGTATACTTATGTGCAACGATTAGCCAAAGGAAGTTGCCATGCCTATTAATATTCCAGATGGTTTACCAGCTAAGAAGACGCTGCAAGAAGAGCGCATTTTTGCGCTTGAGGAAGAAGTTGCAGAACACCAGGAGATTCGTCCACTGCGCCTGGCAATTTTGAATTTAATGCCTAAGAAAATTCAGACCGAGACACAGATTCTCCGTTTGATTTCAAAGTCTCCTATACAGGTTACGTGTGACTTTATGCGTATCTCTTCGCATGAATCAAAAAATACCGCTGCCGACCATCTGGTTACGTTTTATTCAACTTTTGATGACTTCAAAGATAAAAACTATGACGGTTTGATTGTTACCGGTGCTCCTATTGAGGACCTTAAATACGAGGACGTTGATTACTGGGATGAATTTTGTCGCATTGTTGACTGGTCTCAGGAGCACGTCTTTTCTACCATGTACCTGTGCTGGGGCGCACTAGCTGGCCTGTATTACTTGCACGATATTCCCAAGAAGATGCTGGGTGCTAAGCTTTTTGGTATTTTCCCGCAGCGTTTATGCGATGAGTATTGCTTCCTTACCAATGGATTTGACGAGGTACATTACATGCCACATTCTCGTCATGCTGCAATTGAGACATCAGCTCTGGTTGATCACCCTGAGCTTGCGGTGCTTTCTGAGGGATTTACCAGCGGTCCTGCACTTCTCGCCACAAGAGACTTCCACGAGATTTTTGTAACCGGACATTTTGAATATGATCGCGATACGCTTGCAGAAGAGTATTGGCGCGATTTCCACAAGGGCCTGCCTATTCGCCTGCCAGAGAATTACTTCCCCGATAACGATCCAGAAAAGCAGCCGCTGTTTACCTGGCGCGCTCATGCCAACTTGCTGTATCGCAACTGGATTAACTGGGTGTACCAGATGACGCCGTACAACACAGACGAGATACCTGCGGCTATTGCGGATCTTCGTCAGCGTGTTTCCGAGGCTGATCCTGACGCAAGGATGACCGGTAGGTTCTAAGCAGGCATTTGCACGGTGACCGATTTGCTAGCTCTTGTAACTGGTTAGACGCCATCAATACCATAAAATAATTTATTGATACACGCGTATGAAGCTACGTGTAGAAACACGTATAGAGAGGATACGTTGATGAAGGTTGTCATTGCTTCAGATATTCACGGCGCTGCCGACTATTGCGAGAAGCTCATGCAGGTCATTGAGGAGGAGCAGCCAAAGTACGTTTTGCTTCTTGGGGACCTGCTTTATCACGGTCCTCGCAACGATCTTCCTGCAGATTATGCTCCAAAGCGCGTTATTGAGATGCTGAACAGCATTTCCGATAAGGTTATTGCGGTCCGCGGAAATTGCGAGGCAGAGGTAGACCAGATGGTTCTGGACTTCCCTTGCATGGCCGATTACAACATCTTGTTTGATAAGGATCCAAAGACTGGTAAGCAGTTCACTATCTTCTTTACGCACGGCCACGTCTTTGGCCCTGGTATTCATAACAGCGTTGATAAATGGCCTCAGACGCCAAGTATGGACGCGTTTGTGTACGGTCACACGCACAGAAAAGTTAACATGCAGAGCGCTGACCACCCAGAGGTCACCGTGTTTAATCCAGGTTCTGTAGGCATTCCAAAGGACGGCACTCACAGCTGTGGAATCTACGAGGACGGCGAGTTTAGGCACGTCATCCTGGGCGAGTAAGTCTGTGTTGTTCACACGCAAAAAATGGCGAGAAGATCAATTGGTCTTCTCGCCATTTTTTGTCTTGCGACGCGCGGCTTTCTAACCGACATTACTTCCTGGAAAGCGTGTCAGTGTTCCAAGTGCTGCTCTGAGAGCTGATAGTAACGGTTTTGCCGCCGTTGGTAGAGGAGAGGGTGAAGGGTTCGCTCCTGCCGCTGACCTGGCCATTGAAGCTAAGCTCAAGATTGTTCTCGTCACCAGTCCAAGTGCCGCGGACCTCAGGCTGGCCGCCGATGCGCCAAAGAACTGTGCCGTCTTTCTGGATGACAACCTCCATTGGCTTGCCGTCAGTGCCGGTGCCGCTGTAGGTACCAACCCACTTTTGGGCCTTCTTGCGGTCTTCCTCGGACTTCTTGTCCTTATCCTTTTGCTCTTGCTCTTTTTTGTTCTTCTCGGCAACTCCAGATTTGAGGCTTTCGCCCTTCTTTATCTGGTCAGAAACGCGAGAGTGATATGAGTCATACGTTGAATTAGCTCCGGTATCGTTGCCCCAGATTTCCTTCTCGTGCTCTATATCGCCGAGAAGAGCCTGCAGCTCAACAAGCCTGTTTGAAACGGACTTGAGGTCAAGTGTGGTTGCAGAATCGGTATCGTTAAAGCTGTTTGCAGCAAGTCTGCGCTTGTAGTCGGCCTCGAACCAGTCGCGGATGCGCTTCTGCCCATCCGAAATTGAGCTGTTTAGGATGTTAACGCCCGAGTCATCGGTGCCGTTAGGAAGGCGGAACTGGCCGTTTTTCTGGTCGCCGGTGATTTGCTCTTCAATTTGATCGAGCTTCTCGTACTGGTTGAGAAGTTCTACGCGGCTGCTATCGCTGCTTGGATTGACGTCAACGCTTTCAATTTGCTCTTGATAGCTGGCAATACGCTGCTGGACAGCACTACGTTTAGCTGCGTCGTTTTGATGGGATTGGAAAACCCACGCAACGGCTAATGCGCCTACAACCAGGACAGCTGCAAGCAGGCCAAATGCAACTTTGCGGAGCGCATCCGAGCCATCCTTGGTTTGCTTGCGCTCGACGGAGCTGGGTCCGCTTGAAACAACGGTGAACTGCGAAGGATCAAAGTGCGAAATTGCAGTTGAATCAAGGTCATCGGTGGTAAAGACGTTGATGCGGTCAGGGTCGTTGATAAAGGTTGTGGGTTCCTCGGCGTCTGCGATGACGGTGGGGTCGGCGTCAGTGCCTGCGACAACGGTAGGGTCTTCGGCAACGGCAGCGTCAGTGCCTGCGACAACGGTAGGCGCCTCATCTGGGGAGATGTAGGAGTCGTCAGCGGTAGCCTCTAGGAGCGAGGTTTCCGCAGCGGCTGCGTCATCGGTTGGGTACTCTGCAAGGACGGTTGCGTCTGGATCGGCTGCGTCTGGGTCAGTTGCGACTGAATCAGTTACGTCTGGATTTGATGCGGTATCAACTGAATCGTCGGCCTCTGCTGGTGCGATAACCTCGGTAGCTGCGATGGAGTTGTCGGGTGCGGTTTCTGGTGCAGGTTCTGTAGACTCAGCGAGCGCATCGGGTTTCTCGACGTCTGCGACGTCTGCAACGTCCGCGACGTCCGAAAGCTTCTGTCCGCAGTTGGAACAGAACTTTGCGTGCTTGCCAATTTCAGCTCCGCAGTTGGGGCAATTCATAGAGTCGCTCCTTAAATCGCCAGTTAGACTCAGTGGCTTTTAATTACACTGGGTTACTATTGTAGCGTTAACAGGAGAAACGCCAAAATGTTTTTAGTTTTGAGGGCGGCTGCACGCGCTGAAGGCTGCGTGATGAGGCTCGGTGTCGAGTGCTTCAAGCAGCAGCTTAGAGCAGAGAAACGCCTGCTTCCGCACAGCGGTCTTCGGTCTGCTTGTCCCAGATAGATGCCTGCACTTCTCCAACGTGCGCTTTTTCGAGTAGCAGCATGCAGAGGCGACTCTGTCCAATGCCGCCGCCGATGGTAAAAGGCAGCTCACCATCAACAAGCATCTTGTGGAATGGCAGCTCAAGGCGGTCTTCACATCCAGCGATTGCCAGCTGCGACGTAAGTGCCTCGGCGTCAACGCGAATGCCCATACTGCTGATCTCAACCGCACAGTCCAAAGTCTCATCCCAGAACAGCAGATCACCGTTAAGCGACCAGTCGTCATAGTCGGGAGACCTGAAGTCGTGAGGCTGACCGGAGTTTAGAGCGCCGCCAATACCCACGATAAAGGTGGTTGGATGCTCGCGAACAAACAGATTTTCTCGTTGTTTAGGCGTTTGAGTGGGGTAGAGGTCTTCCAGCTCCTGCGAGGTCACAAAGGCAACTTCGCGACTGAGCTGCGTGTTAAGCTGCGGATAGTGCCACTTGAGCTCGTCGAGTGTGCCACAGATTGCCTCAACAATGCGACAAACAGCGTCTTCCAGCGTATCGGTATTGCGCTCGTCCTGCGTGATGATGCGCTCCCAGTCCCACTGGTCCACGTAAATGGAGTGCAGGTTATCGGGCTGTTCATCGCGACGGATAGCATTCATATCGCAGACTAGGCCACGACCGACGGCAAAGTTGTAGCGCCAGAGTGCATAGCGCTTCCATTTTGCGAGCGACTGAACTACCTCAGCGTTCTTGTCAACATTTGTCAGGTCAAAGGCAACAGGATGCTCGACACCATTGAGGTTATCGTTCATACCGGTAAGCGGATCAACGATGAGCGGAGCAGTAACACGCGACAGCTTCAGCGCAGCACACAGCTTGGTTAGAAATACGTTTTTGACCTGCTCAATTGCCTTCTGTGTATCGTAGAGCGAAAGGCTTGAACGGTAGCCCTGGGGAATCTTGGTCATGTGGCTCCTTGCAAAAGAACGCTAAAAATTTGATTGCGCTGATTTTGCCTTCTTTCTTTAACCCTTTGGCGAGAAACCCGTGTGATTTAACCGTTTTGTCAAAAAGACAATCGTGCGCCATCTTTAAGTTTTATATATTCGCAGCAGAGAAGCTAAGTCTGTATGTGCGCGAGACTATTGCGTGTAGATTTTTGGAGCTCGATTAATCCAAAAACGCACTATTTGTGTGTCGAGAAACCCGATTTTGATCCAAAACCCACGCAATTATGTGCCTCTCGGCACATAATTGCCCCACTTTTGGATCGAGCGGACACATAATTACCTGGGTTTTGGATTAATCGACTCTGAAAAATCTACAAGGCGTTCCATGACCAGGTCAACTGTCCAACGTGGTGGACACATGACCGTATTTCAATGACTACTATCTGCACTGTAGTAAGTGTTCTTGTTCGAAAAGGCGTTTAACAGGCAAAAGACATATCAAACATAGGAGGAAGTATGTCTTTAACACGTCGCGAGTTCATTTATGCAGGTGCTTCTAGTTTGTTCGCTCTTGGCTTGGCGGGTTGCGGAAACAGTGGCACAACATCTACATCTACTTCTGATGCGCAGAAGGAAGAGCCAAAGAAGTCAGAGGAGAAGCAGCCAGAAAAGTATGAGGTGACTATTGGTACTCTCACACAAATCGCTGATTACAACGGTGACCCAGCAGCAAAGATCACGTTCAGTTTTACAAACAACTCTGATGAGACCGCTGCATTTATGAGTTCAGTGCGCGTAGAGGCGTATCAGGATGGTCAGCAACTTGAAAATGCTGTTTCCAGTGATGTTAATTGGGAAAGCACCATGACAAAGATCAAGACTGGCACAAGTCTTGATGTTGAACAGGCATACAAGCTCATTAGCTCGTCCGATGTTGAGGTAGAGGTGTATCCGCTCTTTGGTAAGGATAAGCTTGCAGCTCAGACATTTAGTCTGCAGTGAGTGCGTCATCATGACTAGGTAGTTACTTCAAGAGAGCCACCATAAAGTGGCTCTCTTTTGTAATTTGAACAAATATG
>CAKARX010000030.1:0-15311 GCA_916720745.1 uncultured Atopobium sp. | reverse complement strand
TAAGATAAAAATCCATAGACATGTAAACTTAGTCTAACTTTTTGTAGAGTTTACGAAATTAGATAAAAAAACTGAAAAAATTCTTGTAAGTTTCCCTCGGTTAACTTACTATGTTTTTAAGCAATTTATTTGCTTGCTTTATTCAGGTTCCCGTAGCTCGGAGAAAGACCCTCTCCCTTTCTTGCGAGCGTAGAACACGAGCCGCTGACTCTGGGTGTCAGCGGCTCGCCCCTTTTTAGGATATATTTACTTGCTTTTAGTGCAAGTCTCTGTCTTCTTCATGTTCAGAAAGATCGCTTGTATCGCGGTCCAAAAGAACCGAGACGTTCATGTCAGGGTAGGTTGCTTCTACTTCGTGAATAATATCGTGGACAATTTGCTTACCGTCATAGCCAAACTCAATGACTGCATCAAAGGCCATAAATTGATTTTCAATGTCAGCAATAAAGCCATGAACTTGAAGAACACCTTCATGAGCTAAAGCCATTTCAGTTACTTCAGTACGCATTTTTACAATGCGATTATCAGTAGTGTTTCTCGCATAAATACCAATAGCAGCAATGATTATTTTGCCTGATGTCTGCTTGTAAATCTCTGTACTCAGACGCCTAGTCATCGTATCAATCTCAATAGCTGAAGTGGTATCAAGAACCTCAGTGTGGAATGAGCCAACAAATTTATCTGGGCCATAGCTGTGGATAATAAGGTCGTAGACGCCTTCTGCGTCTGGATCCTCTTTCACAATGTTGTAAATAAGTGTTGAAAGAGCTGCATCAGGACGCATGCCAATAATTTCTTTAATGGAGCCCTGTAACAGCTCAATTGAAGCTTTAATGATAAACACAGAGATAATAACGCCCACATATGCTTCAAGACTGATTTTTGTAAAGATAAAGATAAGTGCAGCTGTTAAAACAGAAGTGGAGAGTGTAGCGTCAAAAAGTGCATCTGAACCCGACGCAATAAGGGTGTCGGAGTTTACGCGATTACCTACAGAGCGGACGTAGTGACCCAAAATAATCTTTACGAGCACAGCTACTGCAATGATGACTAAAGACAGGGGACTATAGTCTGGAGTAACAGGATCCATGATGTCTTGGATAGATTTAATAAGTGAAGAAATACCTGCATACATAATGATTGCAGCAATTACTGTTGTAGTGATGTATTCGATGCGTCCGTGACCAAAAGGATGCTCGCGATCAGCTTTTTTGTTAGATAGTTTTGTTCCCACAATGGTGATGATTGATGAAATTGCATCGGAAAGATTGTTCACTGCATCAAGAGTAACAGCAATTGAGTTAGATAAAATGCCCACAGCTGCTTTGAATGCCGCAAGTGCAACATTAGCTGCAATGCCAATGGCGCTAGTGCGTACAATGGCGGTTTCACGTTCAGAAGAGGTTATAGTTACCTGTGATTGGGTCATAGTAAATCTAGTTTTCTGTAACGTTAGAGAGAACTTTTAAAAGCAATCGTTTAAGCTCAGCGCCTTCTTCGGGCGAGAGATTAACGCATGAGCCAATCTGATGTGGGACTATTTGCATTTCTCGCCTAAGGTCTTTGCCTTTTTGGGTGAGGGAAACAATTAGCTGACGTCCGTCTTTGTTTGTTTTTTGACGCAGCACAAGGCTCTTCTCCTCAAGCTTTTTAAGAAGTGGAGTCAAGGTGCCTGAATCAAGAAATAAAAGCTCACCTAAGGTTTTGACATCCAAGGATTCATGTTCCCAAAGCGCCATCATGGCAATGTATTGTGTATACGTTAGATTAAAGGGCTTAAGCAGCGGCGTATACCTTCGCACCACTTCTTTTGAGGCACTGTAGAGCGGGAAGCAGAGCTGGTTTTTAAGGAGAAGCTCGGGTATATCGGGGGAGTTGTCGAGTGTAGAAGAGCCGCTAGCAAAAGTGCTAGCGGCTGCAACGGACTGTATTTCTTTTTGAGAAAAACTCATGAGTAAATCGGTTCTCTCGCCTTATGCAAGTAGGTTTTTAATTGCAGACTCAACTTCTGCCATATCGGTGGTTGGCTCAAAGCGTGCAACAACGTTTCCCTGGCGGTCTACAAGGAATTTAGTGAAGTTCCACATGATATAAGCCTTGTCACCAAACTTCTTGTTGTTTGCCTTTGCAAATTTATCTAGCGCAAGGGCTTTGATGCCCTTACCAAAGCCTTGGAAGGGGAAAGCTGTTGCAAGACGCACAAAGAGAGGATTTGCAGTCTCTCCGTTGACGTCGCCCTTCTTGAACTGTGGAAAATCGGTGCCAAATTTCATAGTGCAGAACTGGTGAATCTCTTCATCGGACTCTGGGGCTTGGTCTGCAAACTGATTGCAAGGGAAGTCTAAAATCTCAAAGCCTTGATCTCTATAAGCAGCGTAAATGCGCTCAAGATCCTCATACTGTGGGGTAAAACCACAGCCAGTTGCAGTATTAATAATAAGAAGAACCTTACCGTCAAATGAGGAGAGGGAAGTAAGAGATCCGTCACGCTCTTCTACGGAGAGGTCATAGATGTTGGTGTTGGCCATGATGTTCCTTTCAACGAGCCGCGGATTGTCCGAAGCATTGGATGGCTTTGTGTATTGGGTAGTGTACCCCAGCAGCTGTAACCTAACACAAATAAATTGTACACAATTTAAATTTCACAATAACGACATAGAAAGAATGTTATTTTTTCATTTAATTGATAGCCTATATGAGCAAATATCAATAATTTAAGTAACGCCTCGGAGCGGCATCTTCACAAAATTTATATGTACACCATGGCTAACCATAGGAAACGTTTTCGCAGGTAAGAAATTACTTGTGCACAATTGTTTCATTAGGATAACTAATTAGTAATGATTTTCACTTGTTTTTTTCGTATAATAATTTTATCTTCAATAGGTCATTAACCGATTAATTTGCAAAAAGCAGATGGGGGATTTACATGAAACTGAACAATTGGTGTCTCGCAGCCGGTGGCGCTGCACTTGCTGGCGTTGTTGCTGGTCTTGCTTCTAACGGCACTCTTCACAAGGCAGCTGTCAAGGCAACTGCATGTGGTCTTCGCGTAACTGACCGCGTTTCCGCAGAGACTCAGAATGTTGTCGACGAGGCTAACGACGTTGTCGCAGAGGCTCGCCGTGAGTCCAAGATTGACGCTGCAGTTCGCGCTCGCCTTGCTGAGCTCGAGGAGGGTATCCGCGCTGAGGTTACCAAGCAGGTCGATGCAGAGGGCGCACAGGCATAATTCATGCGCTTCACAATTACTAATGAAATCTCAGGTCGCATTCGTGCAAAATGCGACCTGGGTCATATTGATGAGGCTGAAGCCCGTGGTATTTCCTATGAGCTGATGCGTGTTGACGGCGTTCGTCACGCTGAAGTTCACATGGCAAACGGCTCTCTCTTGCTAAGGTTTGATCCTCTCAAGAGAGATCAGGTACTTGCGGCTGTTGGCGCTTTTGATGTCTTGAACTTGCCACGAGAAGAAGAGGCAGGCCTTGAAGACTTCTGCAGCTCAATTGAGATGGCTCTTGAGAACAATCGTTTCCAGATGGAGGTTGTGACCACATTCGCACGCCGCTGGATTA
This sequence comes from uncultured Atopobium sp., assembly GCA_916720745.1. Classification (GTDB taxonomy): domain Bacteria; phylum Actinomycetota; class Coriobacteriia; order Coriobacteriales; family Atopobiaceae; genus Lancefieldella. Next base: position 11,736 of record CAKARX010000030.1, on the reverse strand, counting down.
TGCGCTCTTTGCCACTACCCGCAGTTGCTAACTACGCATACGTTATTCTCCGCGCCATTCCATTTGTCGTGGAAGGCGTTAAGCGCCTGTTTAAGAAAGAGCTGACTGTTGAGGTTTTGGACGCAACTGCTATCACCACTTCAATTCTAAGAAATGAGTGGGCAGATGCATCTACGGTCATGTTCTTGCTTGAGCTGTCTGCAGCTATGGAGAACCACGTAGCAAGCCGAGCACGTCTTGCACTCCGTGACGGCCTGATTACCCGCTCTGAGAACGTCTGGGCTCGTGTTGACGGCAAGGACGTTATGATTGCTCTCTCTGAGGTTGAGAAGGGCATGATTTTGCACCAGCGCGCTGGTGGCGTTCTTCCTGTTGACGGTAAAGTTGTTGAAGGCATTGGCCAGATGAACGAAGCCGCCATGACAGGTGAGTCCCGTCTTGTTACCAAAGAGCCTGGCTCTACCGTTTACGCTGGTACCGCTCTTGAAGACGGTGACCTCATGGTCAGTGTTACCGCTCCTCCAGGAATGTCTCGTATCGACAACATTGTTGATATGGTTGAGCAGTCTGCTGAACTTAAGGCTGGCGCACAGTCAAAGGCCGAGCGCCTTTCTGATGCACTGGTTCCTTACAGCTTCCTTGCCTTCTTTGGTATTTGGGGTATCACCCGAAACATCACTAAGGCTATGACCGTTCTTATGGTTGACTATTCCTGCGCCATTAAGCTTTCCACTCCTGTTGCAGTGGGTAGCGCTATGGATGAGGCAGCTAAGTTTGGCATGACGGTTAAGGGCGGAAAGTACCTCGAGAAGATCGCTGCAGCAGATCTTATCGTCTTTGATAAGACAGGCACGCTGACAAAGGCAGTTCCACACGTTGAGTGTATTGTCAGCTTCTGCGATCGTACCGAGGATCAGCTCCTGCGCCTTGCTGCATGTATTGAGGAGCACTTCCCACATAGCATGGCTCGCGCAATTGTGAATGAGGCAAAGGTACGTGGCCTTAAGCACAAGGATGAGTTCCACGCAGAGGTCAAATATGTTGTTGCTCACGGTATTCGTACCAAGGTTAACGACAAAGAGGTCTGCATTGGTTCTGCTCACTTCATTTTTGATGACGAGAAGACCCCAATGCCCGAGGGAATTCAGGACGACCTTGCGCAGATTGCTCCTACCTCGTCCATTATCTTCATGTCCGAGGATTCAAAGCTTATTGCAGCAATTTGTATTACCGATCCTGTAAGGGAAGACGCAGCAGCAACTATTATGCAGCTCCGCGCTCTTGGCGTTAAGCGTATGGTTATGCTGACTGGTGACTCAGAAAACGTTGCAGCAAGTGTTGCTCAGAAGCTGGGTCTTGACGACTATGTGGCACAGATTCTCCCAGAGGATAAGTGCGAGTATGTTAAGAAGTTCCAGCAGGAGGGCTACACCGTTGCAATGGTAGGCGATGGTATTAACGATTCACCTGCTTTGGCTGTTTCTGATGTTTCATTGGCTCTGTCTGATGCAACTGATATTGCTCGCGCAGTCGCGGATATTTCGATCAAGAATGATTCGCTTGAATCGCTGGTAATCATGCGTCTTTTGGGCCAGCAGGTAATGAAGAGGATTCACGCCGACTATCGCACGATTGTTGCGCTGAACAGCTCTTTCATTGCTGCAGGTGTTGCAGGCCTTATTACCGTAAGTGCTGCTGCATATATGCACAACCTTTTGACACTTATGGTCACGCTTGCAAACACAAGGTCGCTGCTTACTACTGCAGCTCATAACCCAAATGTTCCTTCTGAGGTTAAATTGCTTTTAACTGAAGGACAGGCTGCTTAGAACACACTTGTGCGTTAGCAAAGCGCTTTTTTAGATCACGTTAAAGCTCCCGTTTCTTATTCGTAAGAGACGGGAGCTTTTTTCTGTCAAAAAGTAAAAATATTTTGAGTTTTCACTTGCAATTAGTTAGCTATGGCTTACACTTTAAATAGTTAGAAGAGGCTAACTTGTTAAGGTTTTTATATAACAGGAGCTAGTTCTAACAAATTTGCTTTATCAGCCCGGAACCTTTCCCCTCTCCAAGGGTCCGGAATCCAGGCGCCGTCGGCTCCCTTTTAGTCGACGGCGCATTTTTAAGAAGGGAGCAAGTGCGGTATGGATTGTCTTACTTCTTTTGAGAATTCATTGCTCCTAGACGTTACTTCTCCCTGTGGATATCCTGCTGATAAAAAGCTTGTTTCTACCGGAAGCAGAAGAGCGTATACGCCTGAGCTTTGTCATGATTTTGCGACAACGTTTGTTCGCTGTGCCGCTGGTGTTATTGCTCACGTCAAGCCAGCTGCACTCTTTTCATTTGCGTCCCACAAGTCTTGCAGCTCTTGTACAAGCCTACTCTGCACCGATCCAACACTGAGGGCATTTCTCTGCAACGCTACGCACGAGCTCTCTCTGTTTGGAGTAACGCTCCTTGCTACTTCTGCTATTTCGGGTGGAAAAGTATCGTTCGTCGCGTATAGACCTGAGCTTGTTGAGGATATTCTCGCCAAATCAGAGCACTGTGAGTTCTTGGCTACGTTTGGCCATTCCACTGAGTCGGTACAAGCGTTGATGAAGAGCATGCGCTCAAAAATCTTTGCCTTCCATGCAAGAAAAGCCGCGTTCCCACATGAGATTGGTCTTGTGCTGGGCTATCCACTTGCGGACGTTCAAGGCTTTATGAACGGCCAGTCTGAGCTATTTACTGGCGCTTGGAAAGTCTATGACAACACAGAAGAAACTCGCTTGCGCCTGAAGCAACTTAAAGATGCAGAAGACCACTGCAAGCTTCGTTTTTATCAGGGGGAATCTTTGGCGCAGATTCTCTCATCGTATGGCAATGCCGAGAAATACCAGGTTGCATAAGGGGTGCACTTGGATTTCTTGTTGAGGTATTGAAAGTAATGTGTAGTTTTCCAGGGGGAACCTGGACACAGAAGGAGGAAATGTATGAGTAAAGTAGCAGTTGTGTATTGGTCCATGACGGGCAATACTGAGGCAATGGCAAAAGAGCTTGCAAGTGCAGCAGATACCGAGGTTATTGAGTCTTCTGAGTTCTCTGCTGATATGTGCGATCAGTACGATGCATTTGCTTTTGGCTGCCCTGCTATGGGTGACGAGGAGCTTGATCCTGATTTTGAGGAGCTCTTCAATGACTGCGCAGGCAAGCTTGGTCAGAAGCCAACCGCTCTCTTTGGTTCTTATGACTGGGGAACCGGCGACTGGATGGAGACTTGGAAGCAGAATGCTGAAGCAGAGGGTGTCAACGTTGTTGAGACTTTTATCTGCAACCTTGAGCCAGATGACGATGCTCTTGAGGCTCTTCGTGGCCTTGGTGCAAAGCTTTCTGCTTAAGCTGCATTACGATTTTTACTGTTGCTGTTAAATTTTGCGAGAAAAAACATCATTTTTTGAATAATCTAGAAAATGATGGGTAGTAAAACAGCAACAGAAAGGAAGTTTGTATGTCACCAATCAATATTATTGTTATTCTTGCTGTTGTAGCGCTTTGCGGTTTTGCGGTTTATCGTGTTTACGGAATTGCTGCAGGTAAAAAAGGCTGCTGCTCTGATGAAGGAACAGGTGTTACTACTTGTAACACAGAGCAAGTTGCGGCTGCAGATGGTCCAGAAGACAAAGATGAGTCTCATTATCCTTATGTTCAGACATTTGAGATTGGTGGTATGACTTGCCAGAACTGCGTCAATCATGTGACTCGAGCTCTCGATAGTATTGAAGGAACATGGGCGCAGGTTACTCTAGCTGGTGGTCAGGCACGTATCCTCAGCAAAAATCCAATTGATGTCGATGCGTACCGAGCTGCCGTAGAGAAAGAAGGCTACCGTCTTCGTGCGTAAGCACAACAAGATCTTCTCGCAAGAAACAAACTTTGAAGAAATTTTGTAAAACTTGCGTAATAGCTGTGCAAAGTAGCGCTCTTTGGCTTGTTTAATCAGCCGAAGAGCGCTATCCTATTGCCCGTATGGCGTCAAGCTATGCACTGTATCTGTTGGCCCCCGAGAGCATGTAAGTTTCCGAGTAGAGAAGCCCACGTATTGGCACTCTGGCAGCAACCATGTTGACCGGGGCCCCGTTTTGGAAGGGGTCCACCTTTGAGTGAGATTCAGAACTCGTCCATCTTCTCTTTGGATGAAATTTCCGATGAGGAAATGAACAGCCTGATCGACGGCACTGTCACCGACTTTGATGAGGGAGATCTTGTCAACGGCACCGTCGTCAAGATTGAGCGCGATGAGGTCCTCGTAGACATTGGCTACAAGTCTGAGGGCGTTATTCCTGCTCGTGAGCTTTCTATTCGTAAAGACGTTAACCCTGCAGAGGTCATCTCCCTGGGTGAGGACGTCGAGGCTCTTGTTCTCCAGAAAGAGGACAAAGAGGGCCGTCTGGTTCTCTCCAAGAAGCGTGCTGAGTACGAGCGTGCTTGGAAGGCAGTTGAGGATAAGTTCAACGCTGGTGAGACCGTTGAGGGCGAGGTTATCGAGGTTGTTAAGGGCGGCCTGATTCTTGACATTGGCCTCCGTGGCTTCCTGCCTGCATCCCTTGTTGACCTCCGTCGTGTCAAGGATCTTGGTGCATTCATGGGCACTCGTATTGAGGCTCGTGTTATCGAGATGGATCGCAACCGCAACAACGTTGTTCTTTCTCGCCGTATTGTTCTTGAGGAGGCTCGTAAGGCAGAGCGTCAGGACATCCTGGGCAAGCTCCAGGTTGGCATGAAGCTCAAGGGCACTGTTTCCTCCATCGTTGAGTTTGGTGCATTTGTTGACCTTGGCGGCATTGACGGCCTGGTTCACATTTCCGAGCTTTCTTGGAACCACGTTAACCACCCATCTGAGGTTGTTAAGGTTGGCCAGGAGGTTGAGGTTCAGGTTCTCGACGTTGACCTTAACCGTGAGCGTATCTCCCTTGGTCTTAAGCAGACTTCCGAGGATCCATGGCGTGTACTTGTTTCCAAGTACCCAGTTGACGCTATCATCGAGGGCACTGTCACCAAGCTTGTTACCTTTGGTGCATTTGTTGACCTTGGCAACGGCGTTGAGGGCCTCGTCCACATCTCCGAGATGGCTAAGCAGCACGTCACCGCTCCATCTCAGGTCTGCAAGGTTGGCGACGTTGTACAGGTAAAGGTCATGGAGATTGATCTTGACCGCCGTCGCATCTCCCTGTCTATGAAGGCAGCTGCAGAGACCCTTGGTATTGATATTGAGGTCACTCCACTTCCAGAGGAGGAGCGTGCAGCAGCAGAGGCAGCAGCAGCTGAGGCTGAGGCTGATCTTGAGGCTCACCTTGTTGAGTCTGAGGCTAACGCACAGGCAACTGAAGAGGCTGCAGAGTAGAGCACTTTGCGCATCTAGAGATTTGTCAAGAGACGTCATCGAAAGATGACGTCTCTTTTTATGTAAGTAACAAATATCTCCATTCCTTCAACAGGGTGTTAATGCGAAAATATAACGCTAAGTTTTTATTCTGAGGAGGAATACGCCTATGACATCAAAGATGCAGGGCCGCAGTTTTCTTGCTGTTATGTTTGCATTTTTGGCAGCTTTAATCTTTATGCCAAATATTGCATACGCTGCAAGTAATAATTCGTTTTATAACGGCACTACTACTAACGTGTCTCCTTCTGTGAGTGCGGATGGTCTTATCGAGCGTTCTGTTTACTTTACAGATGCTTCTGGCCAGACATCTAACTACGCTTATAAGGATAATGACACCACTCAGATGAACCGCTCCATTGTAGATATTGATAAGTATCAGAATCTGCAGGCAGTGGTAAAGATTACCAACATCTCTTCATCTCCAGTTTCTGTAAACGAGGTTATGCAGCTGCCACTTACTTACTATGTCAGCTCAAGCCCTAATCCTGATTTGCGTGCATCTGGATTTACCTTCTCATCAACTAATACAGCAACTGCAATTAATCTGAACATTAGTGGACTGAACGGTGGTTCTGGCTCTCAGCCTGCAGCTACTGCTTATGCTGCATACCAGGCAGCTGGTCAGGACAATGCTGAGATGCGTTCCGTTTCTATCTCTGGTACTCTGGCTGCTGGTGAGACCATTACGCTTACCGTTCCGCTGACACTCACCAATGGCTCTTCTCTCAATCTGTACGGCACTAACTATGTAGGCCTTACCCAGTATCTACTTGACCACAGAACCTCTTACGGAAACCCTCGTGTTTCAGTCAGGTTTGCAAGGCAGGTTCTGGAAGAGGGAACAAACAATTCCATTCTGAGCAGCAACAAGAAATATCTGGGCGTCATTATTAGGCCTGATGGCAGCTACTATGCTATTCCTCAGGACGAGTGGAATTACATGCCAAACATTTCTGCAAGTGATATTCACGTTGACAATATCCTGTATGAAGATCGCCACAGCGCAACAGAAAATGATGCACTGTATACCGGTGGTGCTTACTACATTGATTTGACCAACATTAAGAATGCCATGAGGGACTATGGCTATTCGGTACACACCGGAAATTCCAATAGGGGACTGTACCTTAATCTTCCTGGCTGGCAGCTTGCTGTTGATAATGATCTTGCTGACGATGTGTATCAGGAGTATTCGTACACTTCTCTTTCTAGCGGCAACCTTGTCATCAATGCTTCTGAGAACTCAACTGATGAGCTTGATCTTAACAATGGCGTTATTACTCCTCTTTATACAGAGCTTAGGCAGGTAGTCACGGCACACGACAGCACTATTACCGCTAACCAGGATTCTTGGTCCATCCTTGATAACCTTGATGCAATGGTTGATCACAGTGCCGGTCAGGTTACCCCTGCTGCTGGTTCTGCTGATGCTCGCGTAAAGGTTGTTGATCAGAGTGGTGCTGTTGTACTTGATACCGCAACTATGGATGCAGCAACTGTTGCTCAGAAGGCAGAAGAGATTTCTAAGACTCCTGGTGCATACTCCGTTACGTATTACTATTACTTCAACGGTAATGCTGCAGCTGCAGGTAATGACTATGAGGCAGCAAAGACGGTTACCCTAACTGTTGAGTCTGATACTCCAACTCCAACACCAACTCCAGCTCCAGAAGAGCCTTCCAATCCTGCTTCTCCTGTAAAAGAGAAGAAGACAAAGAAGAAGAAAGCACAGCTTCCTAATACGGGAGAAGAGCTTCTGGTAATGCCTCTTATGGTTATGGGTGGAGCTGCTTTAACAGCCGTAGGTCTTATGAAGCGTAAGCACTAAGACAGAGCGTTCTTCTCGTTACATGCATTTGTATTGGCAGGTATCTCTTTAGTACCTGCCAATATTTTTATAGATAAAATGGACAACTGTCCAAAAATGCTTAGTCAATTTTTATGTTTCAATATAGGCAATTCCTATATGGTTAGACAAAAAGTGCAGGTAAATAGATTTTGCTGTTATCGGCGCAATTTAATGTTTCATGTCTATTTCATCCTAGGTATATATGGGTAGATGCTGGTAATTGTTTTGTATAGTTATCTAACCCCAGCAGGGTTGTCTTATAAATCGTTTTAATAAGAAAGAAGGGTTAACATGCTGGAGAACTCACTAAGCCGTCGTAATTTTTTGAAGGCATCAGGTATGGTAGCGGCTGGTGGTGGCGCATCTATGATGCTGGCTGGCTGCAACTCTCCTTCTACTGATACTACTCAGACATCTGATAAGAAGAAGATTCTTCGCTATGGTTCTGCAAATTCTAAGCAGGGCCTTGATATGCAGCGTGCAAACAACTCCCAGTCCGCATGCGTTGCAGACTCTGTTTGTGAGTCCCTGCTCCGTTGGACTGAGGACAACGAGCTTGTTACATGCCTGCTTAAAGAGATTCCAACCTTTGAGTCTGATGGTGTCACCCTTAAGTGCGAGCTCAAAGAGGGTATTAAGTTCCACGATGGTACTACTCTGACCGCAAAGGACGTTAAGTACACCTTTGAGCGTATGTTTAAGCCAGAGACCAAGGCTCTCTCTACCAGCTTCTTTGATAAGATCAAGGGCGCTCCAGAGATGCTTGCTGGTAAGGCTACTGAGCTTGAGGGCCTGACTGTTCAGGACGACACTCACTTTACCTTTACGCTTTCTGAGCCCTACATTGTCTTTGTAAGCGTTCTTGGCATTTCCTATGCTTGCATCTTCCCAGAGAAGGCTTGTGAGGCTGCTGGTGCTGATTGGGGTACCGGTACTAACCTCATTGGTACTGGTAAGTACAAGATTAAGAGCAACGATGACACCACTGAGGTAGTTCTCGAGCGCTTTGACGACTACCATGACGGCAAGCCTGCCCTGGATGAGATTCGTATTCACTACTACGACGATTCCAACACTCAGCTGCTTGCATTCAAGAACAACGATATTGACTTCTGCGATCTTCCATCTTCTCTGTATCAGCAGTATTCAAGCGATGCTGACGTCAAGGACCTTATCACCGCATATCAGACCCTTGGTGTTAACTTCATCAACCTCAACCTCAAAGAGGGCTTTGAGCTTACTGATCCTAAGGTTCGTCAGGCACTCTCCTTGGCAATTAACCGCCAGGAGCTTGTTGACAACATTGCTTCCGGTAACGGTACCGTTGCTAGCGGTTGGCTTGCACCAGCAACCCCTGGTTACGACAAGAACGCTCCTGCGTTTGAGTATGATCCAGAGAAGGCTAAGTCTCTTCTTGCTGAGGCTGGTGTCACTGATCTTAAGCTTTCTGCAAAGGTTAGAAAGTCTTACGAGAAGCTCCTTGTTGCTGTCCAGGAGTACTGGAGCAAGATTGGCGTTACCCTTGATGTTCAGGTAGAGGACAACGCAGTTTGGAACACCGACTGGGCTGCTGGTAACCTTCAGATTACTACCCTTGGTTGGTATCCACTGTTTGCTGATGGCGATCAGCACCTCTACACCTACTTCTACAGCACCAACGCTGCAAAGAAGTCTTCCTTCTACAACAACCCAGAGTTTGACAAGCTTCTTGTTGAGGGTCGCTCTGAGTCTAACAAGGACAAGAGAACAGAGGATTACAAGGACGCAGACAACCTGCTTACACGTACAGACTTTGCAACACTTCCTCTGTACTGGCCAAAGAACTCCTTTGTCGCTAAGAAGTACGTCAAGAACGCTAAGGTTGGAAACTTGATTTATCACTTCTTTGATGTCGATATTGATACATCAAATTCCGATTACACCGTTCCAGAGGACTAAGTAGCAAACTTGCTATAAACTTTAAAGCGGCATCTAAGATTCTTGGATGCCGCTTCATTTTCTTGAGGGGAGAGGAGCTCAGGAGTGAGATCGTTTCTAATCAAACGAATCCTTCAAGCAGTGAGCGTTGTAGTTTGCATTTCTGCTTTAACGTTTTTTGTCTTGAACATTGTCCCAGGTGACCCAGTACGAGTCATGATGGGCGATATGGCTGATGAAGCTACGGTTCAGCAAGTCCGTCACACTATGGGCCTTGATAAGCCAATTCCAGAGCAGTACGCAAACTGGTTTGTAAAAATGCTTGGTGGAGATTTTGGAACTTCTTACACTCAGAAGCGCCCTGTCATTGCACTTTTGACAAAGGCTCTGGGCGTTACGCTGCGCTTGGCAGTGTTCGCGTATCTTTTTGCCATTGTGCTTGGTCTATTGATGGGTATTCTCGCCGCAGTAAACCATGGAAAATGGCTTGATAGAACACTTATGTCAGCTGCAATCTTTGGTATTTCTGCTCCATCGTTTTGGTAACCAATAATGACGCAGCAAATCAGAATTGCCGTGGCCGGCGCGAACGGCCGCATGGGCAAAGTATTGGTGGAAGCGGTACAGCAAAACCCCCGCACCGTGCTGACGGGCGCGTTGGAACACGCAGGCTCCGATGCCTTGGGTTTGGACGCGGGCTATGCTATCGGCCAGAAAACCGGTGTCTTGATTTCCGCCGACATGGATGCCGTGCTGGCCAACTGCGATGTGGTGATTGACTTCACGCGGCCGGACGCTTCCCTGCCGCTCATCGCCAAATGCGCGGAAAAAAACATCAAAATGGTCATCGGCACAACCGGTTATGACGACAACGGCAAAGCGGCCATCGCCGCGGCGGCGCAGAAAAACGCGATTGTGTTCGCCGCCAATTACAGCGTGGGCGTGAACCTGACCTTCCATATTCTGGACACGGTGGCGCGCGTACTGAACGACGGCTACGACATCGAAATCATTGAAGCGCACCACCGCCACAAAGTCGATGCACCCAGCGGCACGGCACTGCGCATGGGCGAAGTGATTGCCAACGCGTTGGGACGCGATTTGAAAACCTGCGCGGTATATGGCCGCGAAGGCCACACGGGCGCGCGCGACCCGAACACCATCGGCTTTGCCACCGTGCGCGCAGGCGATATCGTGGGCGACCACACCGCCTTGTTCGCCACCGACGGCGAGCGCGTGGAAATCACCCACAAAGCCAGCAGCCGCATGACGTTTGCCGCAGGTGCGGTGCGTGCGGCGGTGTGGCTGGACAGCCGCGAAACGGGCTTGTTCGATATGCAGGACGTGCTGGGTTTGCGCGGCACGTCATCGTGAAAAACAACGTGCAGGCTGCTTTTGAAGCGTAATAAAGCAGCCTGCACATCGGGAAATCATCATGCAGACAGAAAACGAAAACAGAGAAACCGCCGGCGTGGCAGGCAAAGTGCAGGCGTTGCGCCAAAACAGCATTTACCTGCTGCCCAACTCGTTCACCATCGCCGCCTTGTTTGCCGCATTTTTCGCCATCACCCAATCCATGCACGGACGCTTTGAAAGCGCGGCCGTGTCCGTATTCATCGCCATGGTGCTGGACGGCATGGACGGGCGCGTGGCGCGTTTGACCAACAGCCAGAGCGCATTCGGCGAACAGCTCGACAGCCTGGCCGACATGGTCAGCTTCGGCGTTGCCCCCGCGCTGATTGTGTATAACTGGCATTTGTACCAATTCGGCAAACTGGGCTATTGCGTGGCATTCGTCTATTGCGCCTGCGCCGCGCTGCGCCTTGCCCTGTTCAACACGCTCATCGGCAAAGTGGACAAAAAATGGTTCATCGGCATCCCCAGCCCAACGGCCGCCGCATTGGTGGTCGGACTGGTATGGCTGGACTACAGCTATACGGACGGGCTGTTCCAGCGCGCCAGCGCGTGGGTGGTGCTGCTGACCCTGTTTGCCGGCCTTTCAATGGTGGCGCAGGTGCGCTTTTGGAGCTTCAAGGAAATCAATCCGCGCCTGAAAGTACCGTTTATCGGCATGATTGGGTTGCTGCTGTTTTTGATGATATTCATCTTGGAACCCGCCTTGGTGCTGTTTGCCTTCTTCTTCGGCTACAGCCTGTCGGGCTACATTATGTGGGCATGGCGCAAATACAAAACGTGCCGCATCGCCAAAACATCATGAAAATGAAAGTGCAGGCTGCTTTTGCAAGGTTCAAAAGCAGCCTGCACCCTTTAAGCCATGCACACACGCAAAATCATCCACATCGACATGGACGCGTTTTACGCTTCCGTGGAACTGCGCGAGCAACCGCATTTGCGCGGCCTGCCCGTGGTGGTGGCGTGGGATTCGCCGCGTTCGGTGATTTGCGCCGCATCGTATGAAGCACGGGCGTTCGGCTTGCGCTCCGCCATGTCCGCCGCCCGCGCCAAGCAGCTGTGCCCGCAAGCCGTGTTCGTGCCGCCGCATTTCGATTTATACCGCCAAGTATCGCGGCAAATTCATCAGATT